>JBCBIS010000076.1:0-18039 GCA_038524325.1 Pseudomonadota bacterium | reverse complement strand
AGTCTGGACCAAAATTCTTTTTTAACCTGATTCAGGTTGAAACGATTTTGGTCTAGACGGCGTTCGCCCTGGCGGGCTCACAAGTCTTGTGTTGCGCGTCGCCTCCGGCGCCGCTCGTGGTGCCTGGCGGGGCGGGTGCCGCGCCGCGGTCACGAGCGGGATTTGGCATCGGCGAGCGGGGGGTATCGGGTTTTCGCCGCGGCCTCGGTCCAGTCCATGTGGTTGCGGACATATTCCCGGGAGGCATCGCGCGGGGGGGTATAGTCCCAGGAGGTGAGCAGGCCGGCCTCCATCGCGGCGTGGACGGCGCGGCGCTGGCGCTGGGTTGCGATGACATGGGTGCGGATCTGGTCCGCGTTCCAGCGCCGGGCGACCTCCTCGGCAAAGGCTGCGGCGCGGTCGGGCTCGGCCTCGGCGAGGTTCCGCCGTTCGCCGGGATCCTCGGCAAGATTGTAGAGCTGCGGCGGGTCGATCTCGCAGTGGATGTATTTCCAGGCGCCGCGGCGGATCATGAAGATCGGATGCGAGGCGCATTCGGCGCAGTATTCGACTATGGCTTCATCCGGGTCGTCCTCGGCCTCTCCGCGCGCGAGCGGCAGCAGCGAGCGGCCGTCGACCGGCATGCCGAGGGGGCCCTGCCAGCCTGCCGCATCGAGGAAGGTGGGCAGGAGATCGACCAGCGAACAGGCCTGCGGGACGGTCCCCTGAGCGATCCCCGGGCCGGCCATGATCAGCGGCACCCGGGCGGCGTGCTCGAACATCGCCATTTTGTACCAAAGCCCGCGCTCGCCCAGCATGTCGCCATGGTCGGCGGTGACGATGACCAGGGTATTGTCGAGCTGCCCGCTCTCCTCCAGCGCTTGCAGGATCACGCCGAGCTTGCTGTCGAAATAGGAGGTGTTGGCGTAATAGGCGTGGCGGGCGTTGCGGATGTCTTCTTCCGTCACCGCTACGCGATCCGCCTCGATCCCTTTCATCAGGCGGGCGGTATGGGGGTCCATCGGCGCATCGGCATCGGGCATGTCGATCTCGGCCGGGTCGTAGAGATTCCACCATTCCGGCCGGGCGACATAGGGATCATGCGGGTGGATGAAGCTGGCGATCAGGCAGAACGGCGCCACACCCTCCATCGCATACTCAAAAATCCGGCGGCGGGCGAGAAAGGCGGTTTCCTCGTCATACTCGATCTGGAATGTCGTCGCCGCGACCCCGGCTTCGCGGACGCTGTGCATATTGTGGTACCATTTGTCGATCCGCTCGTCCGGCAGCTCCCAATCGGGCGTCCAGGCGTGGTCGGCGGGATAGATATCGGTGGTCAGCCGTTCCTCGAACCCGTGGAGCTGATCGGGGCCGACGAAATGCATCTTGCCCGAGAGGCAGGTGCGATAGCCCGCCTGGCGCAGGTAATGGGCAAAGGTCGGCACGCTGGCGGGGAACTCGCTGGCATTGTCATAGGCGGCGATCCGGGTGACGAGCTGCCCGGACATGAACGAAAACCGCGACGGGGCGCAGAGCGGTGCATTGCAATAGGCCGCGTCAAAGCGGGTGCCGCGCGCCGCCAGCGCCTCCATATGCGGGGTTTTCACCAAAGGGTGGCCATAGGCGCCAGTGAAATGCGGGGCCAGTTGGTCGGCCATCACGAGCACGATATTGGGGCGGGTCATGCGGGAGCTCCTGCGCAGCGATCGCCCCTATGCTGCCCGGTTATGCGCGACCGGCCCGTCTGATTGCGACATTCCGAGGCGCCAATGCCAGGGAGCCCCGCGGGCGGTGCGCGTTGCCTTTGGGGCATCTTGGAGGCGCCGGGCCAGCGTGCGGCCCGCCTGCGGGATCACCATTTGGCGAGGGATGCGCCACGCCGGGGCGGAAGATCGTCTGTGATGAGCTGATCACGCGCCGGAGGGCGGCGCCGTCCGGGCCTCTATCCTGCGTGACGGGACAAACACTCTCTGCCTGCCATGGCTGGGCCAATCGGATGACATCCAGGCGGCTGGACCGGGACAGGCCGTTTCGCGTGGGAAGAGACCGTGTCCGTCAAAACCGCTCGGCGCGGAGGACCTCGCAATCGCTGACGGTGATGATGCCGATATGGCGCTCGACCACGGCATAGGCCGCTTCGAGCAGGGCGTCCAGACGGTCGGGCCGGATCACGCAGACCACCTGCATCAGCCCCCCGGCCCGACCGACCATCCCCTCGGAGGACCAGGGGCCCGAGCGGCCCGAGCCCCCGAGGACTGGCAGGATCGAGTAGCCGGTGACATCCGCCGCCTCCAACGCATCGGTCAGACGGCGGAGCATCGGGCTCTCGACAATGATCGCGACCCTTTTCGCGGGATGCATCTTCATGGCGCGCCTCCGGTCAGGGCTGTCGCGGCCAGCAGATAAAGCGGCAGGCCCACGGTCAGATTGAAAGGGAATGTGATGGCGAGCGACAGGGTGAGGTAGATGCCCGGATCCGCCTCGGGCACTGCCACCCGCATCGCCGCCGGCACCGCGATATAGCTGGCCGAAGCCGACAGAACCGCCAACAGGAACACGCCCCCGGGCGACAGCCCGATCAGCAGCCCCGTCGCCGTGCCGATCGCCGCCCCGATCAGCGGCATCAGCACGCCAAAGAGGAACAATCCGCTGGTCAGCACCCCGCGACTCTGCCGGATGCCGCGCCCGGCGATCAGGCCCATATCGAGCAGGAAGAGGCAGAGCGCGCCCTTGAACGGGTCTGTGATGAAAGGTGCGATCTCGGCCAGGCCCTTCTCGCCCGTGACCATGCCGATCAGGAAGGCCCCGACCAGAAGCACGATCGAGCCGTTCAGCAGGATCTCGCGCCACAGCCCGGCATCCATCCGCGACTGTCCACCGGCCGAGATCAGCCAGAGGGCCGACAGGATCGCCGGCGCCTCCATCGCCGCGGCAACGGCGACCATATAGCCCTCGGCCGCGATCCCCTGGCTGTCGAGCACCGAGGTGCCCGCCACGAAGGTCACGATCGAGATCGAGCCGTAATGCGCCGCCGCCGCCGCCGCATCGGTGCGGCTGAGCTGGGTCAGCGCCCTGAGCAGCGCAAAGGCCAGGAAGGGGAGGGCCGCCGACAGCACGAGCCCTGCCAACAGCGCGAGGCCAAGGCCGAGATCGATCCCATGACCGGCCACGCTGACCCCGCCCTTGAACCCGATGGCGAAGAGAAGATAGATCGACAGCGCCTTGGCCGCCGCCTCGGGAAAGGTCAGATCCGACCGCGCCAGCGCCGCCGCCAGGCCCAACACAAAGCTGAGGATCAGCGGCGAGCCCAGATTGGCCGCCGCCAAGGCAAAGAAATCGCCCACCTATTCCTCCGCGCTATGCCGTTTCAACAGGGGGTATTGCAGCGCCATGAAGGCCAGGGTGATCGGTAGGTTGCCGAAGGTCTTGAAGCTGACCCAGAACTCGGTCGTCTGCGTGCGCCAGATCAGTTCATTCAAGAGGCCGAGGAACACGAAGAAGGCACACCAGCGTTTGGTGAAAATCATCCAGCCCTCGTCGGTCATCGGCAGGCTGTCGCCCATCAGGTATTTGAGATAGCTCCGGCCCTGCATCAGCCCGATGAACAGGATGGCGGCGAAGATGCCGTTCACGATGGTCGGCTTCATCTTGATGAAGGTGTCGTCGCCCAGCCACAGGGTCAGCCCGCCAAAGACCATCACCACGACCAGTGTCACCACCGCCATTTTCGGCAAAGTGCGGGCCAGCACCCAGGACACCGCCAGCGAGATCGAGATCGCCACCATGAAGGAGGCCGTGGCCACAAACAGCGGCCCGTTCTTGCCCTCCAGCGCCTCGGCCCCGGTGACCGAGGCGAGCGGGGCGAACATCTCCGGCACCGCGAGGATTTTCTCGCCCTGGTTGAAGGTGAGGAAGAAGACCGCCAAGGGGCCGATCTCGAGCAGGAACTTGACGATGGGATTGATCTCGCGCATGCGACCTATCTAGACATGGGCCTAACCGAATTCCACCAGAACCGCACCGGCGGCGATGACAATCATCAATGCGGCGCGCACCCGCCCGATCCGCTCGCCCAGGAAGAACCAGCCGATCAGGGCGGCGAAGATCACCGAGGTCTCGCGCAGGGCCGCTGCCTCGCCCACCTTGTCCAGCCGCGTGGCCAGGAAAACCGAGCCGAAGCTGACATAGGCGACCAGCGCCCCGGCGACCCCGCGCAGGAACATGCGCGGCAGCCCCGGCGCTCCGACCCAGCGGCGCCAGAGGAGCAGGGGGAACAGCACGCCCTCCAGCAGAAAGAACCAGACGATGAAGGTGAACGGGTCCTGGGCCAGGCGGATCAGATAGGCGTCATAGACCGTATAAAGCGCCGTGATCAGCCCGGTCAGAACCGCCAGCGCCAGGGCGAGGCGCAGCCGGGCGGGGTCGATCCGCTCGGCGGCCAGGTTCGCCGCCGCCAGCGCAAAGATCCCGCCCGAGAGCAGCGCCACCCCGGCCCATTGCCCGGGTGCGAAATGCTCGCCAAAAACCGCGCCGGCGAACAGGACAGTGGCCAAGGGACCGGTCCCGCGCACGATCGGATAGACCGCGGTGAAGGCGCCCCGGCTATAGGCCATCGCCAAAACCCATTTATAGGCGAGATGGATCAGCATCATGACCGGGAAGAGCTGCGCCAGCTCCCAGCTGGGCAGCGGCACCACCCAGATCGCCAGCGGGATCGAGATCAGCGAGACGCAGATATCGATGGTTCCCCGGCTCAGCCAGGGATCGTGCCGCCCCTTCTGCATCGCCCCCAGAACCGCATGGGCCAGGGCGGCGACCAGCGCCAGCACCATGGCCACCCGGGCGGCGTCCGGCGTGCCTTCGATGGAGAGGATCCAGGCGCTCACGCGGCCCCCGTCGGATGGTCTGTGCCGCGAGCCTAGAGGAAAGCCGCAGCCAATGAAACGCCGCCCGATCGCCCGGGCGCTGTGCGTGCCGCCCAAGACGCCGGATGTGCGTGCGACACCCAGGCCAGTGGCCAAAGCCGCCATGCCCGTCTGAAGGACGGGCCGGGAGATGCAGGCATCTCCCGCTTCATCTCCAATGAAGATGGCGGCTGTGGCCCCTGCTTCTGGCGTGGCCCCTGCTTCTGGCGTGGCCCCTGCTTCTGGCGTGGCCCCTGCTTCTGGCGTGGCCCCTGCTTCTGGCGTGGCGATTGGGGCTGGCGTTGCCGGGGCTTGTGGCTGCGGTTCGGCCTTGGATCCGGTCTCGGCCCCCGTGGCTGCTGGAATTTTCACCAAATTTTAGGAGATTGCGCTTACTCCCCTTGGCTGCAAGCCGGGCCGTCGGTGACAGAGGCGGCCCGTGTCCGGACAAGCGGCACGGCCGATGGGGGTAGCGTCCCAAGGCCCGTCGCGGCCCATCGGGCCGAACCGACCACCCGTGGCTGCGCAGCCACGCTCTCTGACGGCATGCCCGCTCAGCAATGGGGCCAGATCCCCGCCACCACCCAGACCGAGCCTCGCCCTTCCGACGGGACCGGATTTCCACGGTCAAGCAAAGACCCGTTTGCGCCTTTGTCGGGATGGGCCATTCCAACGATCATAAATCGCGTTTCATCCCCTCACCACGCCACGCCCCCGCCCAACCCACTGATCGTCCCATAATGTCAGGGGGTTGGGCGGGGGCGTGGCGTGGTGAGGGGACAGGGTCATGTCAATGAACCTTGGTATCAGTCAGTCTCTCGTGAGCCTTTCAGGTCCCACCGTTCTCGCGTATCTCGCCCGGCGACATGGCCTGCCTGCGGCTCCGCGCGGGGCCGAGACGTCTGGCATCGATGTCACGGTCACCGTTCCGCTGGAGGTCGAAGCGTGGTTCGTCGATGCCACAGATCCCGAGGAGGGCGCGGGCATGTTTTGGTGGAGCGGTTATGGCGGATACGGTCACCCACCCGCCGAGGCCGCTGCGTTGATGCCAGCCGGCCTCCAGCGCGTCGTCCCGGGCCATGTTACGGGGGATCTGCGCCTGGTTCCGCGACCCCGGCGCTGTCCCGCAAGCTGGTTCTCTCCGCCCTCCCATCTGAAGTGGCGCGACGAAAACCGCAGGGAACAGGCGTTGGAAGGGGCGCGTCAACCCCGCCCAGTCAGCCCCGTCCCGTCAGCGCATCGGCAAAGTCCTGGGGGTCGAAGGGGGCGAGGTCCTCGATCGCCTCGCCGACCCCAATTGCGTGGATCGGCAGGGCAAAGCGGTCGGCCAGCGCCACCAGCACCCCGCCCTTGGCCGTGCCGTCCAGCTTGGTCATCACCAGGCCCGAGACATCGGCGATCTTTTGGAACGTCTCCACCTGGCTCAGCGCGTTCTGCCCCGTGGTCGCGTCCAGCACCAGAACCGTGTTATGCGGCGCCTCGGGGTCCTTCTTGCGGATCACGCGGACGATCTTGGCCAGCTCCTCCATCAGATCCGCGCGGTTCTGCAGCCGCCCTGCGGTGTCGATCAAGAGGATATCTGCGCCCTCCTGCTCGGCCTTGGTCATCGCGTCGAAGGCGAGGCTGGCGGGGTCCGAGCCCTGCTCGGCGGTCATCACCGGCACGCCCGCCCGTTCGCCCCAGACCTGGAGCTGTTCAACGGCGGCAGCGCGGAACGTATCGCCCGCGGCGATCACCACGGATTTGCCCGCGCCCTTCAACTGGCTGGCCAGTTTGCCGATGGTGGTGGTCTTGCCCGACCCGTTGACGCCCACCACCAGCACCACTTGCGGGCGTTTGGCATAGAGCGGCAGGGGACGGGCGACAGGCGCGAGGATTTCCGCCACCTCCTTAGCCAGGGCCGATTTGATCTCGTCGACGCTCAGCGCCCGGCCAAAGCGGCCCTCGGCCAGGCGGGCGGAGACCTTCAGCGCCGTCTCCACGCCCATATCGGCGGTGATGAGCAACTCCTCCAGGCTCTCCAGCATTGCGTCATCCAGCACGCGCTTCTTCACCGTGACCGTGCGTCGGCCCAGCATGCGGCCGAAGAGACCGGGGCGGTTGGTCTCCTCGATGTTGGTCTCCTCGACGGCGGTCTCCGCCTCGGTCGCGGGCACAGGGTCGCGTTCGGGCGCTGGGGTGGTTTCGGGCGGCGCCTCTGCCGCGCTCGGGGCGTCCGGCGCGGGTGTTGTGTCTTCGGGGGGCGGCGGAGGGGGTTCAGCCTTCACCTTCGCCACCGGTTCGGGCGCGCGCGGTGTGGGAGCCGGCTGGGTGGGAGTAGGCTGGGTGGGAGTAGGCTGGGCGGGAGTTGGCTGCGCGGGAGTTGGCGGGGCAGGCGTCGGGGCGGCGGGCTCAGGCCGTGTCTCGACTGGGGGAGCCGGGGTGTCTCTCGTCTCCTCCACCTCCTCGGCGGCTTCGTCGACGATCGCGTCCAGGCCTTCGTCGAGCTTCGACGAGGACTTGAACAGCCGCTCTTTCATCTTCTTGAAGAAGGACATGGGTGCTCCCGCTGCTCTTTCCCCCGGGATAGCGCCGCCCGGCCCGCAGGGGAAGCCCCGCCCTTAGCGGCAATAGGGCGAGGGCGCGCGGCGGATATATTCGGGCCGGTCCATCATGCTGTCCGAGAGGTTCAGCGCCTTGGTCCAGCCATCGGCCACACCGTCATGGTCGAGATCGATCTCGACCAGATCCCCGCGGCGCGCGCCGATCACGACCGACTGGCCATGCGGCGCGTCCTTCAGATCGGCCACCGCCCGGCGTTTGCAGATCCGGGCCCCGGTCCAGCTGCCCGCCGCATCGCGGATATTCGCCTTGGCATCGCAGACAAAGCGCATCTTGCCGAACACTTCGACGGTGACATCGCGCGGGATCGTCACCGGCCCCTCGCGCCGCCAGAGGCCGATATCTTCGGGCCCGTTCGGGTTCTGCACATTGGTGTCGAGATACATGCCCTTGCAGGCGCCATCCGCGAACCAACCGATATCGACATTGCTCTGAAACAGCGCCCAGTCGCCATTGCGGTAATAGTCGATCGAACCGCTATGGGCCGAGGAGGGGGAGAGCCAGGTCAACTCGACCAGACCGGCCTCGCGCAGCACGCGATGGGCATAGCCATTGCCATAGGAGCCGGTGCGATACCCCGCGGCCGAGAGGATCCGGTGCACCTCGCCGAAATAATCCAGCATCTTGGCGGTATAGTCGCGCCGCTCGGCCGCCTTATAGGGAAAGTCGAAATCCACGCCGAAATAGATCGCCGTGCCCTGGGGCTGGCCGACCGCGCGGGCCTGGCGCAGCGCGGCCTCGGCATCCAGCCGGCCTTCCTCGGCGGCGGAGCGGCCCTCGGCGCTCTCGTTGCAGCCGGCATCCAGCGTCGGCGCCACATTGCCCTGCCAGTCGCGGCGCAACCCGTCGAACTTGATCGCGTTGTTGTTCCAGTACTGGTAGATCGAGAGGATTGCGAACCCCTGCGCCATCAGCGCATCGACCTCGGCCGGAGACATCCGTTTATCGTCCCATTGCAGCCGGTCCTCGCGCACGCAGCGGGCATAGTAGCGGCCGATCGCCAGCACGCCCTGACGCTTCAGCTTCTCCAAATGGGGCCGCGTGTCGAAGGCGTGGTCGATGATCACCGGTGAGGCGGCCGCAAGGCCCGTCATCCCCAGCAGCAACAGCGCGCCCAGCCATGCTCGTCTCAATCTCATCGACCTTCCCCCAAGATTGCCGCACAGCCTCGCGATAGCACAGCTCCGCAACGGCGATAAGACGGTCATGCCGGCACGGGCGTGGATCTTCCGCTGCAGATGCCGGTGCGGAGCATGTTACGATCCAGGCATCTTATCCGACACGTGAGGCGTCCGATGACCGATCCGAAGACCCCGACCGAGATTGACGACAAGGCGCTGGACGACGTGCCGGGCGGTGTGGCGAGCACGGCCAGCAGCAACCCGGAGGGTCTGCGCCGCCCCGGGAAGGACATCTGGACCCGGGTCGGCAACGGTGTGGCGAGCTCGGCCAGCACCAACCCCGACGGCGTGGCGAGCACGGCCAGCACCAACCCCGAAGGTGTGGCGAGCACGGCCAGCAGCAACCCAGACGGCTGAGCCAATCAGGCCAGCAACTGCCCGTCGTTCCGACCGATCATGCGGGCCTCGACAATCGCGCCCGCTTGCTGGGCCGCCGCAAACGTCACCTCGGTGAACTGCTCGGTCCGGCCGAGGCGGGCGGTCTCCATCAACACGCGATGGACCCGGCCGATCTGGGCGTCGAGATGGCGGGTCACCGCCGCCTCCCCCGCCGCGCGCAACCGGGCGGAGCGCGCCTTGCGCACCGGCTTTGGCACCTGGGGCATCCGCGCGGCTGGCGTTCCCTGCCGGGCCGAGTAGGGAAAGACGTGGAGCCAGGTGAGACCGCATTCCTCGACCAGCCTGAGCGTGTTCTCGAACATCGCGGCGGTCTCGGTCGGAAAGCCTGCGATCAGGTCAGCGCCGAACACGATCTCGGGCCGGGCGGCGCGCATCTCGGCACAGAACCGGATCGCATCGTCGCGCAGATGGCGGCGCTTCATCCGCTTCAGGATCATGTCGTCGCCAGCCTGCAGGCTGAGATGCAGATGCGGCATCAGCCGCACCGCGCCGGCGATCGCCTCGACCAGCGCCGGATCGGCCTCGATCGAGTCGATCGAGCTCAGCCGCAGCCGCGGCAGATCCGGCACCATGCGCAGAACCCGCTGCACCAGATCGCCCAGACGCGGCGCGCCGGGCAGGTCGGCCCCCCAGGAAGTCAGATCGACCCCGGTCAGCACCACTTCGTTATAACCGTTCCCGACCAGCCGGGCGATCTGCTCGACCACCACACCCGCGGGGACCGAGCGGGAATTACCCCTGCCATAGGGGATGATGCAAAACGTGCAGCGATGGTCGCAGCCGTTCTGGATCTGCACGTAAGCGCGGGCGCGGGTGCCGAACCCGTCGATCAGGTGCCCCGCCGTCTCGCGGGCCGAGAGGATGTCGTCGACCTGCACCCGCTCGGTCGTGCCGATGAAATCGGGGGCGAGGGCTTGCCAGGTCTCGGCCCGCATCTTTTCCAGATTGCCGATGACGCGGGTCACCTCCGGCATCTCGGCAAAGGTTTCGGGCTCGGTCTGGGCGGCACAGCCGGTGACGATGATCTCGGCGTCGGGATGATCGGCCCGCAGGCGGCGGATGCGCTGGCGCGCCTGGCGCACCGCCTCGGCGGTGACGGCGCAGGTGTTCACGACGACGGCATTCTCGACCCCCGCGGCGCGGGCGAGCCCGGTCATCGCCTCGGTCTCATAGGCGTTCAGCCGGCAGCCAAAGGTCTCGAAGACGGGCGGTTTCATGCGCCGGCCGTCCGGAGGAAGTCGGGTGAAAGCGTCCCCTCGAAGACCGGCGAGACCGGGCCCGTCATCACGACATGCCCGTCCTCGCGCCAGTCGATCTCCAGCACGCCGCCATCCAGTTGCACCTTCGCCCGGCGCCCGATCAGCCCCTTGCGGACCCCGGCGACCACGGCGGCGCAGGCGCCCGAGCCGCAGGCCTGGGTGATCATCCCGCCACGCTCCCAGACCCGCATGCGGATCCGGTCGGGGGCGAGGACCTGGCAGAATTCGACATTGGTGCGCTCTGGGAACATCGGATGATGCTCCCAGTTCGGGCCTTCGCGGGTCAGATCGACCGCCTCCGCATCCTCGACGAAGAACACGCAATGGGGGTTGCCGACATTCACGGCTCCCGGCGTGCCCGGCAGCGGCAGGGCCACGGTGTCGGCAGGCTCGGCCAGCGGGATCGACCTCCAGTCCAGATGCACGGGCCCCATATCGACCGCGATGCGCCCCTCCGCCTCCCGCTCAGCCGCCAAAACGCCATTCGCTGTGGTGAGCGCCAGCCTGTCAGCCCCGCTCTCCGCCAGCAGCAGATCGGCGATGCAGCGGGTGGCATTGCCGCAGGCACCGGCGGTCGAGCCGTCAGCGTTCCAGAAGCGGATCTCGGCCGCCGCCGTGTTGGCGGGCCAGATCTCGGCCAGTTGGTCGAAGCCCACACCCCGATGCCGGTCGCCAAGCGCGCGCACCAGTCCGGGCGTCAGCGGCGCCGGGTCGGCGCGCTGATCGATCACCACAAAGTCGTTGCCCAGCCCATGCATCTTGCGAAACCGCAGCAGGGGCGGCCGGGGGGAGGTCGCCTCGGTCATGCGCGCCACATAGCCCCCCAGGGCAGATTTTGCCAGAGGATCCCGCCCTATTCCAAACCTGGCCACGCGCCTGCCCCCTTCCCCATCGCATCGCAGCCGCTGCACGCCGGGGGGTGGGTGGGGGCGGGCGGTGGCTGCGATGCGATGGGGAAGGGGGGAGAGGGCGAACAGAAACCGGGTGGCCCCTCTCCTCGCCCATTCTCTGCTTGACCGCCGCGCCATCTGGCCCTAGGTACCGCCCCATCGGCCCGGCAGGTGTGCCTGCGGGGCCCTTCCTGTCGATGCGGCCCGGTCCGTCGACAGTGGTGAGGGCGGGTAGCTCAGCGGTAGAGCAGCTGACTTTTAATCAGCTGGTCGTGGGTTCGATCCCCACCCCGCTCACCACATCTCTCTGATTTCGTGAATAATATCTCATATCGCTGCCACTCGGTTGCGACATCGTAACAGCACCGCGGTCGGTAAAATCTGTGCAGGACGGGTCGCGCGGGGCAGAGCGTTGCTATACGGTACCGCTCAGGCATCCTGTTCGAAATCGGAATGGAGACCGAGATGGCCGACGTCAATCGGGGCAATCGCCCGCTTTCCCCCCACCTTCAAGTCTATCGCCCGCAGATCACCTCGGTGCTGTCGATCCTGCACCGCGCCACGGGTGCGGGCCTGCTGATCGGCGCAATTGGCGTTGTCTGGTGGCTGCTGGCGGCCGCCACCTCGGCGGAGTATTTCGCCTATGTCGACGGGGTTCTGACCTCGTGGATCGGCACGCTGGTGATGCTCGGCTCGGCCTGGGCGCTTTGTTATCACCTGGCCAACGGGATCCGGCATCTTATCTGGGATATGGGATTGGGCTTCGAGCTCGATCAGGTCACCAAATCCGGCTTTGCCGCCGTCGGCGCCTCGGTGGTGCTGACACTGGCGCTGATCGTGATCGGCTGAGGGAGGAACAGATGAGCTTCAAGACGCCTCTGCAATACGCGACCGGCCTCGGCTCGGGGAAATCCGGCACCCATCACTGGTGGTCGATGCGGATCTCCTCGGTCGCGCTGATCCCGCTGTCGATCCTGTTCGCCATCCCCTTCGCCGGTGCCCTGGGCGGCAGCCATGCCGAGGTTCTGGCGCTCTATGCCAACCCGTTCCACGCGATCATCGCGGCCCTGTTCATCGCGGTCAGTTTCCATCACCTGATGCAGGGGCTCCAAACGGTGATCGAGGACTATATCCACGCGCCGGCCTGGCGCACCGGGGCGATGCTGGCCAATTCCATGGTCTGCGGCCTGCTCGGTTTCGCCGGGGTCTTCGCCGTTCTGAAAATCGCATTCACCGCCTGAGGACATCCCATGTCAGCCTATGAGTTCACCGATCACACCTATGACGTCGTCGTTGTCGGCGCGGGCGGCGCAGGGTTGCGCGCCACGCTGGGGATGGCCGAGCAAGGGCTGAAAACCGCCTGCGTGACCAAGGTCTTCCCGACCCGCTCGCATACCGTGGCGGCCCAGGGAGGGATCGCGTCCAGCCTCGCCAATATGGGCCCGGACCATTGGCAATGGCATATGTACGACACGATCAAGGGCTCGGACTGGCTGGGCGATATGGATGCGATGGAGTATCTCGCCCGCAACGCGCCCGAGACCGTGCTGGAGCTGGAGCATTACGGTGTGCCGTTCAGCCGCAACGACGAGGGCAAGATCTATCAGCGCCCCTTCGGTGGCCATATGACCGAGTTTGGCGACGGCCCCCCGGTGCAGCGCACCTGTGCCGCCGCCGACCGGACCGGCCACGCGATCCTGCACACGCTCTATGGGCAGAGCCTCAAGAAGAACGCCGAGTTCTTCATCGAGTATTTCGCCACCGATCTGATCATGTCGGATGACGGGCAATGCCAGGGCATCATCGCCTGGAAGCTGGACGATGGCACGATGCACCGCTTCTCGGCCAAGATGGTGGTGCTGGCGACCGGCGGCTATGGGCGGGCCTATTTCTCCGCCACCTCGGCCCATACCTGCACCGGCGATGGCAACGGCATGGTCGCCCGCGCCGGCATCCCGCTCCAGGATATGGAGTTCGTGCAGTTCCATCCCACCGGCATCTATGGCGCCGGCTGCCTGATCACCGAGGGTGCGCGTGGCGAGGGCGGGTATCTGACCAATTCCGAAGGCGAGCGGTTCATGGAGCGCTATGCGCCCTCGGCCAAGGATCTCGCCTCGCGCGACGTGGTCAGCCGCTGCATGACCATGGAGATCCGCGAGGGCCGCGGCGTGGGGGCCGATGGCGACCATATCCACCTGAACCTCAACCACCTGCCGCCCGAGCAATTGGCGCTGCGCCTGCCCGGTATCTCGGAGACGGCGAAGATCTTCGCCGGGGTCGACCTGACGCGCGAGCCTATCCCGGTGCTGCCAACGGTGCATTACAATATGGGCGGCATCCCCTCGAACTATTGGGGCGAAGTCGTCAACCCGACCGAGGATGATCCCCACGCCATCGTGCCCGGCCTGATGGCCTGTGGCGAGGCGGCGTCCTGCTCGGTCCATGGCGCCAACCGGCTCGGCTCGAACTCGCTGACCGATCTGGTCGTGTTCGGTCGTGCCGCGGCGATCAAGGCGGGCGAGGTGGTCGATCGCGAGGCGCCCAACCCGTCGCTGAACCCGGTCAGCGTAGACGAAGCGATGGACCGGTTCGACCGCCTCCGCCATGCCAAGGGCGCGACCCCCACAGCCAGCCTCCGCGGTAGCCTGCAGAAGGCGATGCAGGAGGATGCGGCGGTCTTCCGCACCTCCGACTCGCTCAAGCAGGGCTGTGACAAGATCTCTCGCATCGACGCCATGTTCGACGATGTCAGCGTGACCGACCGGTCGCTGATCTGGAACTCGGATTTGATGGAGACGCTGGAGCTGGGCAACCTCCTCCCCAACGCGCTGGCCACGGTCTACTCGGCCGAGGCCCGCAAGGAGAGCCGGGGCGCCCACGCGCATGAGGATTTCCCGGATCGCGATGACGAGAACTGGCGCGTGCACTCGCTCTGCTGGGTCAATGGCGACACCCGCATGGGCTATCGCCCGGTCATCACCGACCCGCTGACGCCCGAAAACGAGGGCGGCATTCCACGCGCCAAGATTGCGCCGAAGGCCCGGGTCTACTGACGCCCGGCCCCCGCGCGGCGGCCTGGTTGCGCCGCCGCGTTCCCGACCTGCTGGTGCGCGCCTTGCCGGGCCGCCTGCGCCGCAAGCATTTCCTGGCGCGTTTGGATGGGGAGCAGTTTACGCGGCTTCCCCGCGTCCTAAGGCGGGACGACGCGTTCCGCGGCCGAGCCCTGTTCGAAGCGGTCGACCGGCTGTTCGCCCGGCAGAGCGACGCGGATCTCTCCGTGCTTGGGCCGCTGGATGAGGTCGCGGAGCCATTCGACCGGGCCGTTTGGGCAGCGCTCTGCACCCCTGCCACGGCGCGCGATGCCCTCCGCGCACTTGGCCATGACAACCGTTTCCCGCCCTTCGAGCGGATGTGCGCCCGGGCCTGGGCGCTGTATCTGGAAACTCCGGTCCTGACCGATCCGACTTCCGAGGGGTCCGCGCTCGGGGTCTTCCAGTTCTGGGACCAGGAGGATGTCCCGCCGGACATCGCCCGCCACATCGCCTCATGGCGCCTCGTGGCGCCCAACCACCACCTGTTCAACGTCGCCACCGCCCGGGCCTATCTGCGCGAGACCCATGGCGCGACCGCCGCCGAGACGTTCGATCTCTGCCGCCACCCCGCGGGGCAGGCGGATCTGTTTCGGCTCGGCTATCTGCTGGCCGAGGGCGGGATCTGGGTCGATGCCGACACGCGACCTCTCCCCGGCTTTGCCCGGTATGCCGGGGCGCTGGGGCAGGGCAGGGCCGATATCTGGTTCACCACCCACCGGGCGACCGGGCATTGGACCAACACGATCCTGGCCGCCCCTGCCGGGCATCCGTTGATCGCGCAATGTTTCGAGGATGCCATCGGCCGGATCCGTGCTACGCCCGACGGACATCTCTATACGCTCGCAGGACCGGGGTTGATCACCGACACCGCGCTTTGGATGGCCGAGGCGGGGCGCGAGACGGGGATGCGCTCGCTGCCCACCCATCTCGTCTGGGGACATCTTTTCGCGCCGGTCAAGGCCCGCTACAAGGCGGATCGGCGGAGCTGGCACCGCTGGCAGGCGAACGAGGCCCCCAAATGAGCGATTGGTCCCCTCCGGGCACCCGCAGCGCCGAGGAGATCGCGCGCATCCGCCGCCATCGTGCGGACCGGGCCATCGCCCATGTCACCCGGCTGGCCATGGGCGAGACGGAGAGGCACTGCCCGATCTGCGGCTATCGCGGCATGTTCGCCCCGGTGCGCCACAAGCCCGAGATCTGGTGCCCGCAATGCGACAGCCGGCCTCGGCATCGCCTGCTGAAGCTGTGGATGGACCGGCAGATGCGCCTGCCCGAAGGCGCCGAGGTGTTGCATTTCGCGGCGGAGCCTTGGGTGCGGGGGTGGTTGGAGAGCCGCGGCGCCCGCTATGTCACCGCCGATCTGAACGACCGGTTCGAGCTGCAACTCGACATCACCGATATCGCCCTGCCCGATGCCAGCCGCGACATGGTGATCGCCAACCATGTGCTGGAGCATGTCAACGATGCCAAGGCGCTGGCCGAGATCCACCGCATCCTCCGCCCCGGCGGGCAGGCGGTTCTGACCGTGCCGATGATCGAGGGCTGGGACGAGACCTATGAGAACCCCGCCCTCGCGACCGAGGCGGACCGGCGCCTGCATTATGGCGACCCGGATCATCTGCGCTTTTATGGCCGGGATGTCCGCGATCGGATCACCGCCGCCGGCTTCACCCTCTCGATGTTCGTAGCCGAGGAACCGGACGTCTCGCGCCATGCGCTGCATCGGGGCGAGCGGGTGTTCATCGGCACGAAATGAGCGGCGCCGGATGATCCGCTATCTCCATATCGGGTTCCAGAAAACCGGGACGACCTGGCTGCAGCGGATGCTGCTGCGCAACCGGGACCGTCTGGCGGGCCGGGTCGCGCTGGCCGTCAAGGGGCCGGAGACGCGCGATCTGATGCGCGCCTGCCTCGCCTGGATCGAGACGCCGGAGACGGGGGTGGCGGCGGTCCGGCGCGAGGCCGCGGCCCTGGCCGGACGACTGAACAGGACAGCGCCGGTGGCCCTGATCTCGGACGAGAACTTTGTCGGGCGCAACATCTTCTCGGAAACCGGCGATATGACCACCTGGGCCGCTGCCCTGGTGCCCGAGATCGCCACCGCCCTCGGCCCCCGAACCGAGGTGATTTGCTATACCCGCGACTGGGCGGGCTGGACCGCGAGCGTGCATAATCAGTCGGTCAAGATCCGGGGCGAGACCCGCGATCTGGACGCGTTTCGCGCCGCCATCCCCTTCGCCGCGGATTGGGACGCGATCACCGCGCGGCTGGCCCGCGAGATTGCACCGATTCCTCTGCACAGGATCGATATGGAGGCGGACCTCGCCAGCCCGTCAGGTCTGGGCGAGGGTCTGCTCTCGCGGCTCGGCCTTGGCGATATTCTGCCAGAATTGGACCGCCCCCAGGGACGCTTCAATCAATCGCTCGGCCCCGGAGCATTGGAATTCCTGCTTGCGGCAAATCGCTCGGGCCTCAACCCGGCCACACTGGCTAAAGTGAGGCGTCTCGTGCTCGACAATCGCGAGCTGTTCGTTAGTTTTAAAGACAGACCGCGCAACTGAGCAAGGTAAGGAGCTGGTCATGGTCGAATTCAATCTGCCCAAGAACTCGCGCATCACGGTCGGCAAAACCTGGCCGAAGCCCGAGGGCGCGACCAATCTGAAAACCGTCAAGGCCTATCGCTGGGACCCGGACAGTGGCGAGAACCCGCGGATCGACACCTATTACGTCGATCTCGACACCTGCGGCCCGATGGTGCTCGACCTGATCATCAAGATCAAAAACGAGATCGACCCGACCTTTACCTTCCGCCGCTCGTGCCGCGAGGGGATCTGCGGCTCCTGCTCGATGAATGTCGATGGCACCAATGTGCTGGCCTGCCTGAAGCCGATCGACGAGATTGAGGGGGATGTGAAGATCTACCCGCTGCCGCATATGCCGGTGGTGAAAGATCTGGTGCCCGATCTGACCCATTTCTATGCCCAGCATGCCTCGATCCAGCCCTATCTGGAGACGAAAACGCCGGAGCCAGAGAAGGAATGGCGCCAGAGCGCGGAGGACCGCGCGAAGCTCGACGGGCTCTATGAATGCGTGATGTGCGCCTGCTGCTCGACGTCCTGCCCCAGCTATTGGTGGAATGGCGACCGTTATCTCGGGCCGGCGGCGCTGCTCCACGCCTATCGCTGGCTGATCGACAGCCGCGACGAGGCGACAGGCGAGCGGCTGGATTTCCTCGAGGATCCGTTCCGGCTCTACCGCTGCCACACCATCATGAACTGTGCGAAGACCTGCCCGAAAGGTCTGAACCCGGCGAAAGCCATTGCCGAGATCAAAAAGATGATGGTCGAACGGCAGATGTGAGGATCTCCTCCGAGGCGCCGTCATCCGATGGCGCCTCGACCGCTTGAAGCGACACCTCGAACGTAAAGACCGAGCCTGACCCCGGGATGCTTTTCACGTCGATCCGGCTTCCCCAGGTCTCGAGAATTTCCGTACAGATGGTCAGCCCCAGGCCGGTGCCGCCATAGCGCCGGGTCATGGAGCCGTCCGCCTGCTGGAACGGTTGGAAGATCCGCTCCAGCGCATCCGCCTCGATCCCGATCCCGGTGTCGATCACGGCAAACCGCACCGCACCGCCGGTGCACCGGGTGATCCGCAGGGTGACGCTGCCTTCCTCGGTGAACTTCACGGCATTGCCGATCAGATTGGTCAGCACCTGCCGCAGACCTTGACGG
>JBCBIS010000075.1:0-18248 GCA_038524325.1 Pseudomonadota bacterium | reverse complement strand
GCTGGACCCCGGGGCCCAGGAGGTCAGGACCCGCCAGACCCGATGCTTCACATCCGCCATGGCCACCGGCCCATATGCGCGGCTGTCGATCGCGTTATCGCGGTGGTCGCCCATAACGAAAACATGATCATCGGGGATCGAGAAGACCGGGGTTTCGTCAGATCTGCCGCTCCCCACGACGCCGATCGTCCCAACCACATTCAGGATCCGGTGCGACTGCCCGTCCGGCAGGGTCTCGACCCATTGCTCCTTCAAGCAATCGCCGCCGGGCTTCGGCATCGGCCGTCGACATCTCGGCGGCCGGGGTGGAGTGCCTCGGGGGACCTGCGATTCAACGAAATCCTCCACAGGCGCCATGCCCGCCGCGACACCACCGATATGCAGGACGCCGCCCGTCATCTGCACCTGCTCTCCCGCCAGGCCAACGATCCGGGCGACGTAATCCGCGCGGTTCTGGGGATGGCGGAACACGACCACATCGCCGCGCGCCGGATCCCTGACCGGCAGGGACAAGATCATGTCCCCCGGCATCAAAGCTGGCTTCATCGAACCCGCGGAGATCGAATGATACCCTCCGCCGAACAACCGGACCGAGAGCGGGCTGAAACCGAAGAGGTTCCAGACAAGCACGACCGGAAGGGCCACTGCCAATATCAGGGTCCAGCGAAGGCGCCGGCTCATTCGATCCATTTGAAGAACCGGTCCGCGCGCCAGTCCCAGACTTTCCAGATCGGACCGTCCCAGGAGAATGCCACCACATCCGCCCGTCCGATCAGGTTCTCCAAGGGGACCATGCCGACATCGTTCTGTTTCCGGCTGTCGACCGAGTTGTCCCGGTTGTCGCCCATGAAGAACAGATGGCCATCGGGCACGGTGAACACCGAGGTGTCATCGGTCCCGCGCGGGCCGGTGCCCGGCTGGCCGATGGTGCCCGACAGGTTCAGAACCCGGTGTGACGTCCCTTCGGGCAGCGTCTCCAGCCACTGCTCCTTCGCGCATTCTCCGCCGATCGAGGGTTCGGGCTGGAGGCAACGGGGCGCGCTGGGCGGATTTCCGCGCATCTGCTTGATCTCGACGAAATCGGCGACCCGCTCCATGCCGACGGGAATGCCGTTGATCGAGAGGACGCCGCCCGACACCTGGATCTGGTCGCCCGGCAGACCGACCACCCGTTTGACGTAATCCGTGCAGTCATTGGTATAGGGCACCCGCGCCCCCGCCACCCGGCGGGCCAGGCTGACCACCAACTCGATCGGCCCCTGGCTGCACTGGTCCCTCTGCGGGTGCTTGAAGACCACCACATCTCCGCGCTCGGGCAGGCTGGCCCAGATCCGCCCCTCGCCCACATCGGGGCTGAACGGCAGGGAATAGCGCGAGTAGCCATAGGCGAATTTCGAGACGAAAAGGTAATCGCCCACCAACAGGTTCGGCTTCATCGAGCCCGAGGGGATCGAGAACGGCTGGAACAGGATGGTGCGAAACGCCGCCGCGATGACCAGGGCCCAGAAGATCGTCTTCAGCGTCTCCCAGAACCCATCCTTCTGCTTCGCCTTCGCCATACGCGCTCTCATCCTCACTCTCGATGCCGCGCTATGTGACCGCGGTGCGGGGGCAAGTCAAGCTAGGTGCTGATCAACTCGGGCTGGGGCGTGACCGGTGCGCCCAGCAACTGGGCAAAGCGCTCGAAGAGCGAGAGGTAATCTTCGCCAAAGACCTGCAACAGCGCCCAAAGGCCGTATCCCGCCCCCCCGATCAGGATCAGCGGCACGACCAGTGCCAGCACCAGCATCACCGTTGCCGACAGGCTGAGGAGGAGGACATAGGCCGGATCCGGCTTCTCCTCCTCCGTCATCAGGCTGTCCAGCCAGCCGCGCGCCCAGTGCGGCAAGGCGGGCAGCCAGGCCAGCGCGCTGAAACTCGCCACCGCGAAATGGGCATAAGTCGGCAGCAGGGTCGAAAAGATCATGCCATAGATCCACACATTCTGCCCCGGCTGCGCTGGATGGCGCAGGCTGTCGAACAGCGCCCCCAGATCCACCAGCGGCTGCCCGGCCAGCCCATTCGCCAGATGGATCGCCCCGATCAGCGTGCAGCCGAGCGCGGTGAAGAACACCAGCGCCGCCCCGAAATCCAGCACGCCGAAGAAGATCGCCCGTGCGGGTGAGCGCGTCCCCGCCCGCAACAGCCACCGTGTCACGCCGAGGGAGACATAATCCCAACACCCATTCACCAGAGGGATCAGCAGCAGAAAGACCAGGGCGGGCCGTGTGCCCTCATCCTAAAAATCACCGAACGCCGCCGCGGCTAAGAACCCGGCAAAGGTGAACAGGGTGAGGAGGAGAAAGGAGAGGCCGCCCCTCCTAGCCGCCGCAAGCCGGGATAGTCCCAGAACCAGTGCGCTTGCGGCTGCGCATGCGACTGCGACTGCGACTGCGCCTGCGCCTGCTCCTGCTCCTGCGACTACGAATGCGACTGCGCCCGCGCCTGCGACTGTGACTGCGAATGCGCCTGCAACTCCGACTGCGAATGCGACTGCGCTTGCAACTGCGTATACGACTGCGGCTGCGACTGCTACTGCCACTGCGCCTGCAACTGCGATTGCTACTGCGTATACGACCGCGTAGATGAGTGCTCCAATCAACGCGATGAGTTTGACGATAAATCGCGCTGATTGGCGCAGCGTGAAATAGACTCCGCAAACCGCCATCAGGCCGATTGCCGCTGTCCGTTCCCACCACCAATCCGGCCGTGGGGGCAGAACCGGCAGATCGCCGATCCACATCTCCCACCCCGTCGCGATCCAAACCAGGAACAGCAGCAGGATCGGATAGAGAAAGGCCAGCGCCAAGGCCCGGTCGAACAGGCCCCAGCCGAACGGATGGCCGCCGACCCGCGCCGCCTCCACCCTGGTCGCCGCGCGAAGGTCACGAAACACCCACCCATGCTCCTCCACGCTGGCTGGCGTGGTCCAGCGGGCGATGCGGTCGAGCGCGTGGCCGACCAGACGGGCATATGGGGTGCCGGCCCCCGCCTCCGCCCCCGTCAGATCCGCGAGCACCGGTTTCGCGAGCCGCTCGCGAAAGGCGGGGGAGGCGGCGAACATGGTGCCGAAGAACCCGAAGACCCCCGCGAGCAAGCCGGTCAGCCAGCCCCACTCCGCCGCGATCCACTCGATGACAAATTGCAAAACGCTCAAATCCGCCCCCTGCCTCTACACAACTTTAGGGCAATTTAGCGCAAGAAAGAAAGGCCAACGGTCGATTTGGGACGCAACAGGATGACCTTTTCGCAGAGATCAAAAGGCCCCAAGAGGGTGTCGAGAGATCCCCCTAGCCTTGGGCGAGATAGGGGGTGTCGGCGGGCAGTGCCTCGATCACGACAAAGGCTTGGGCATAGGGTTTGTCGTCGGTGATGGTCAGGTGGATGCGGGCGGTCATGCCAGGCGGGGTGAGTTTGGCGAGGCGGTCGGCGGCACCTCCGGTCAGCGCCATCGTCGGCTGGCCCGAGGGGAGGTTGACCACCCCCATTTCGCGCCAGGCAATCCCCATGGCCAGCCCGGTGCCCAGCGCCTTGGAACACGCCTCCTTCGCCGCCCAGCGTTTGGCGTAAGACGCCGCACGCTCGCGCCGCTTGTCCGATTTCGCCTGTTCGATGGAGGTGAAGACCCGGTTGACGAAGCGCTGCCCAAAGCGTTCGAGCGTGCCCTCGATACGCCGGATATCCGCCAGATCGCTGCCGATGCCGATGATCATGGACGCCTCCCCCACACGCGGTTCTGCGGGGGAGTGTCTGGAATAACCGCGCCGCTGTCCAGCGCGTCCCTTCAGCGCTTGAACAGCGAGAAACTGCCAAAGCTCCAAAAACTGGCCTTTGGCTTGTGCAGATGCACCGTCTCCGCGGCATTCACACCGATGGTCTGTGTCTGCGACACACCGACAGAGTGCGTGAGCGGCGCATCGCCGGGATTGACCGAGGACATAATCGCGTCCTGCGGCTCGGCATCGGCGCCGCCGGTGACTGCATCGAGGTCTTGGTTGCTTAGATTGGATTTCTTGGTTTCGTTTGCCATCTGATCGCTCCTCACCCTTCGGGGGCCTCTGAAAATTTGCTGGCGAGAGAGTAGGTGGTTAACCCTCGCCCGCAGTGAGGATTTGCACAGGATGGTATGGGTTTACGCGACCCCCTCGCCGAACGCCTCGCGCCGGGCGCGGTCCATGATCTCGCGCATGCGGCGGATGGCGCTGTCGAGGCCGGAGAAGATGGCCTCACCGATCAGGAAATGGCCGATATTGAGCTCCATCGCCTCGGGCAGGGCGGCCACGGGGGCGACGGTGTCATAGGTCAGGCCGTGGCCGGCATGCACCTCGAGCCCCAGGGAATGGGCGAAGGCGGACATCGCGCGGAGCTTCTCCAACTCGGCATCGCAGTCGGCAAACCGGCCCTCGGCATGGGCATCGCAATAGCTGCCGGTGTGGAGCTCGATCACCGGGGCGCCGATCCGTGCAGCGGCCTCGATCTGGCGCTGATCGGCGGCGATGAAGATCGAGACGCGGCAACCGGCCTCGGCCAGCGGTGCGATGAAATGGGCGAGGCGGTTTTCCTCGCGCGCCACTTCCAGCCCACCCTCGGTTGTGCGTTCCTCGCGCCGCTCGGGGACGATGCAGACCGCGTGGGGTTTGTGGCGCAGCGCGATCTTCTGCATCTCGTCGGTCGCTGCCATCTCGAAGTTCAGCGGCAGGGTCAGCGTCTCCATCAGACGGGCGATATCGTCATCGGTTATGTGGCGGCGATCCTCGCGCAGATGTGCCGTGATGCCGTCGGCGCCCGCCGCCTCGGCCATCTTGGCCGCGCGGATCGGATCGGGCACCGCGCCTCCGCGGGCATTTCGGATGGTCGCGACGTGATCGATATTAACGCCAAGTCGCAACCGGCCAAGGGGGGCTGTCAGGGAGGCGTTGGTCATCTCAGTCTCCTGCCACTTCGTCAAAGGCCGCCTGGGCCGCCAGCGTATCCGCTTCGCGCTTCTCGCGGATCTCAGCCAGCTTGATGCGCCTGCGGCTTTGATAGGCGCTCACCACGGGCAGGAGAATAGCATAGAACAGGATGCCGGCCACCAGACCGGGGATCGCGCCGCCGATCAGATAGGGCAGGAAGACATCGTCGAAGAACTGCACCAGCCCGTCCCACATCGAGGGGCCATAGCCGAACCAGCTTTTCATCGTGCCCCAGATCGACTTGAACGCATCGGCGAAACTGTCCATGACCACGTCGAAGGTCGAGCCATCCTCGCCCCGTCCCATGATCCAGCGGCCAAGATAGAGCGAGCTGGTCGAGATCACCGGAAAAGTGAACGGATTTCCAACCGCCGTTCCGAACAGAGACGCGATGACATTGCCCCGGACCAGCCAGGCGATCCCGGCGGCGACGAAGAAATGAAACCCGAAGAACGGTGTGAACGAGGCCATGGCTCCGCAGGCGAAGCCCAGCGCGATCCGATGCGGGCTGTCCGGCAGGCGCCGCATCCGCTTCGAGAGGTAATCCACCCCGCGCAACATCCCCTTGCGCGGCGCGATGAACTCACGTGCCCGGACCCAGAAACTGGGTTTCTCGCGCCTCTTCAGGATCATGCCAGGCCCGTTCCGCTCATCTCGCCCCACTCGAATGCGCATCTCGGAGAGATGCTTGGGTCCGTCTTTCAATGCGTGCCGAGACGGCCGCCTCGCGCCTTAGTGCCCGTGCACCGGCTGACGGCCGAGCGGCAGGCGCGGCTGCTCCGCCGTCTGCGGGCGATTGTCCATTTCGGTCTCGCCAAACGCACGCTCGACGATGTTGACATAGTCTTGTGCCCGAAGTGAGGCGAGGATATCGCCTAAGTGTTTCACATCCCTCACTTCCAGCTCCATTTCCATGACAAAGAAGTCGGGTTTCCGGATGCTGACGCCGATATTGTCGATATTTGCCTGCGCTTCGCCGACCAGGGTGCAAACCGACCCGAGAGTGCCCGGCTGATTCGCTAAAGTCAGGTTTATGCGGACGAGATTGACCGGCTGTGCATTTGCCTCCGGGTCCCAGCCGAGATCGTGCCAACGCTCCAACTCATCTTCGAATTCGGCCAGCAAGGGGCAGGCGATGGCGTGGACCACCACCCTGCCCCGGCGTGTGAGGCCCATGATCCGGTCGCCGGGGATCGGCCAGCAGGTCTTGCAGAAACTGATCGCCTGGCCGCGTTTCACCCCGCGCACGCGGACCTCGGGCACGCTGACGACGGGTTCGGCCGATTGGCCGGGCTGACTGGGATAGACAGCGTCGATGATCGCGTGGCTGGCAAGGCGCCCTTCGGCCAGCGCCACCAGCATTTCGGCGGTGTTGCGCATGCCGAGCCGCGCCGCTGCGGTGGCCAGGGTTTTCTCTCCGGCCGAGCGGCCCGCCCGGGCGAAACTCTGAAACACCAGATCGCGGCCCAATGCCTCCTGCTCGGCCCGCAGACGTTCGCGGACCGTGCGCCGGATCGCGGATTTGGCGCGGCCGGTCTGAGCCAGATCTTCCCATTGCGGGCTGGGGCGCTGGCCTTCCGCCGTGATGATCTCGATCTGCTGGCCGTTGCGGAGCCGCGTCCAGAGCGGGACACGGTTGCCATCGACCACCGCTCCCGCACAGCGATCGCCGACCCGGGTGTGGATGGCATAGGCAAAATCGATCGGCGTCGCCCCGCGCGGCAGCCCCACGACATCGCCCTTGGGGGTAAAGCAGAAGACCTGATCGTTGAACATGTCGAGTTTGACATGTTCCAGGAACTCGGCCGGCTCGTCGCCTTTCTCCAACCGCTCGACCAGATCGCGGAGCCATTGGAACGGATCGACGGCAAACGGGTTCTCGGCGCGTTCGCCGCCCTTATAGGCCCAATGCGCGGCCACGCCCGTCTCGGCCACGGCATGCATCTGATGCGTGCGGATCTGCACCTCGACCCGCATCGCGCCGGTCCCGACCGGGCCAGGCCCATAAACGGTGGTGTGTATCGAGCGATAGCCGTTGGCCTTGGGACTCGACACGTAATCCTTGAAGCGGCCCGGCACCGCGCGCCAGTGGCGATGGATCGCGCCTAGGGCCAGATAGCAGTCCTCCTCGTCCGGGCAGATCACCCGGAAGGCGTAGATGTCCGAGAGCTGGCTGAACGCCGTGCGCTTCTCCTCCATCTTGCGCCAGATCGAGTAGGGTTTCTTCTCGCGCCCGATGATCTCGGCCTCGACGCCGGCGGTCTCGAGCACTTGGGCGATCTCGTCCGAGATCTGCGGGATCATATCGCCCTTCTCGGCCCGCAATTTCAGGAATCGGCGCATGAGCGAGGTGCGGGCTTCGGGCTGGAGCACCTCGAAGCACAGATCCTCGAGCTGTTCGCGGATCCGCTGCATGCCCATCCGTCCGGCCAGAGGTGCGTAAATCTCCATCGTCTCGCGGGCGATCCGCTGGCGTTTTTCCTCGCGCAGATGGCTGATGGTGCGCATGTTGTGCAGCCGGTCGGCCAGTTTGACCAGGATCACCCGCACATCCTTGGCCATCGCCAACAGCAATTTGCGGAAGTTTTCGGCCTGCGCTGTTTCCTGGCTGGACAGCTCCAGTTTGGTGAGCTTGGTCACCCCATCGACCAGGCTGGCGATCTCCTCGCCGAACAGACGAGCAATCTCATCCCGGGTCGCCGCAGTGTCCTCGACCGTGTCGTGCAGGAGCGCCGTCACGATAGAGGCATCGTCCAGCCGCAGCTCGGTCAGGATCGAGGCAACTTCAACCGGGTGTCCGAAATATGGGTCGCCGTTGGCCCGGCGCTGATTCGCATGAGCCTTGGCGCCGAACACATAGGCGCGGTTCAGCAGCGCTTCATCGGATGTCGGGTTGTAGTCCTTGACCCGCTCGACCAATTCGAACTGACGGATCACGGACGCGGCCTTTCAACGCTGGCGGCCGAGGCGGGTGGTCCAGGTCGGCTGCTGCTCTCGCCGCACCCGACCGGGCCGGACCTCAGCGGCTTTGCTCGGCCATCAGGGCGCGGAGCAATTTTTCCTCATCGAGATCATCGGTCGGCGCGGGGCGCGGATCTTCGACGCCACCGGCCATCAGAACGGCCATATTGTCATCCTCGGGCTCGTCGACTTCGATATGGCGCTGGTGGCTCTCGATCGCCTCTTCCATCAGATCGTCGGGCGTGATCGTCTCTTCGGCGATCTCGCGCAGGGCGACGACAGGGTTCTTATCATTATCTCTGTCGACGGTCATGGGTGCGCCGGAAGAGAGCATCCGCGCCCGATGGGCCGACATCATCACCAGATCGAACCGGTTCGAGACTTTGTCGACGCAATCTTCAACTGTCACGCGGGCCATGGGCGGCACTCCTATTCGCTGACGGAAAGGCAAGCAGCCCAGATAGAGGCTCAGCCTGGCATTTGCAAGCCTTTTCCGATGCTTGAGACCGTCAGTCCAGAACCGAAATCGATGCGATATCGTCGGGGTCGAGCCTGGCCAGCATCTCGGTCACACGCGACCCGGTCACCGGATGGCGCCAATTCGGGGCGATATCCCGCAACGGAACCAGGACAAAGGCGCGCTCGTGCATGCGTGGATGCGGCAGGATCAGGCGCAGGGGCGTTCGTGTCTGCGCGCGGCCCAGATCCAGCGCCATCCACTCCTGCACGGTGGCCAAGTCGGGCAGGATCAGGTCCCCGCAGGCGATCAGATCGAGATCGCATTTTCGCGCCCCCCAGCGCGTGTCACGGAGGCGGCCGAGCTCTTCCTCGATGGCGAGCAGCCGGTCCAACACTGTCTCCGCCGGCCAATCGGTCGCCAGCTCCGCCGCCGCATTCACAAAGTCTGGGCCCGAGCCGAGAGGCACAGCCGGCGTGCGATATAAGCGCGACACCGCGCGAACCGACACCCCATCCGTTGCATCGATCTTTTCGAGCGCGCGCAACAGGGTTGCGCTCACGTCGCCATGCAACCCTGGCGTATTCCCGCCCAATGCAACGAAAATTTGGGTCATATTTCTGTTAATTTCCTGGTTGGCAGACTGGACTTGTCAACGTATAGGTCCCGCCGCTACGTTGAAATATGCGCGACGCAGGATGTCATTTGAGACAGGCTCTGCGGATCGGGCCAATCAGAGGCAAACTCGGATGTTTTATCGCGACGAACGCTTGGCATTGTTCATTGACGGTTCCAATCTTTACGCGGCCACCAAGGCATTGGGCTTCGATATAGACTATAAGCTCCTGAGATCGGAGTTCATGCGTCGTGGCAAGATGGTGCGGGCTTTCTACTACACCGCGCTGATCGAGAACGAAGAGTATTCGCCGATCAGGCCGCTGGTCGACTGGCTGGACTATAATGGCTTTACCCTGGTGACCAAGCCGGCGAAGGAGTTCACGGACTCGACCGGACGGCGGAAAATCAAGGGGAACATGGATATCGAACTCGCCGTGGACGCCATGGAAATGGCCGATCATGTCGAGCATATCGTCCTCTTCTCGGGCGATGGCGATTTCCGGAGCCTGGTCGGCGCAATCCAGCGGAAGGGCGTTCGGGTCTCGGTCGTCTCGACCATACGGTCCTCGCCCCCGATGATCGCCGACGACCTGCGGCGGCAAGCAGACAACTTTATCGAACTCGAAGAGCTCAAAGAGGTCATCGGGAGACCGCCGCGTCCTGAGCCGAGAGAAGAACACGAACACGACCGTGTCGAGGATGAAGAGAATTGAACCTCGCCCACGGGTGACGACCAAGGACGCTCCTAAGGACTGCCAAGTCTGCCCCAGGCTCTCCCGGTATCGGGACGAGAACAGGGCGGCGAACCCAGACTGGTTTAACGGGGCTGTGCCGAGTTTCGGCGACCCCGACGCTCGGCTGCTGATTATCGGTCTCGCCCCGGGTGTGACCGGAGCAAACCGCACTGGCCGGCCTTTCACCGGCGATTGGGCAGGCGATCTGCTCTACCCCACGCTCGCGAAATTCGGCCTGAGCCGCGGAGTTTTCGCCGCGAATGCCCAGGATGGGCTGGAACTTGTCAACTGCATGATCACCAATGCCGTTCGCTGTGTCCCGCCGCAAAACAAACCGACCGGGGCAGAGGTGAATGCCTGCCGCCCGTTCCTGAGCGCTCAGATCGCGGCGTTGCCACAGCTGAGAACCCTGGTGACGCTGGGCAAGATCGCCCACGATTCCACGCTGCGCGCGCTCGGCGCGCGGGTCGCCGCCCATCCCTTTGGGCATAATCTGCAGTATCGGATCGGCGCGCTTAGCATCAGGGCCAGCTATCATTGCTCCCGATACAACACGAACACCGGGCGGTTGACGGCCGAGATGTTCGAGGACGTCTTTCGTGAGGCTGTGGCAGAGGCGCTGGCCTGAACCACCGGGCCATGGTCCCGGATCGGTTCACTTCGTGCCGAAAAGACGATCTCCGGCATCGCCGAGACCCGGCACGATGTATCCTTTCTCGTTCAGCATCTCGTCCAGAGCGCAGGTATAGACCGGCACGTCCGGATGGCTCTCGTGAAACACCGAGACCCCCTCGGGCGCTGAGACAAGGGCCAGGAAGCGGATGTCGCGCGCGCCCTCCTTGCGCACTGCGGAAACCGCGGCAGCCCCCGACCCGCCCGTCGCCAACATCGGGTCGACCACCACCACCGTGCGATTGGCCATATCGTCAGGCAGCTTGCAGTAATAGCTGACCGGTTCCAGCGTCTGCGGGTCGCGATAGAGACCGATATGTCCGACCCGGGCAGAGGGCACGAGATCGAGCAATCCCTGCAGCAATCCGTCGCCCGCGCGCAGGACCGAGACGAAGCACAGCTTCTTGCCCGCCAGTTTGCGCGCGATCATCGGTGCCACCGGGGTCTCGATCGCAACTTCTTCGAGGTCGAGGTCCCGCAACACCTCATAGGCCGACAGCATCGAGATCTCGCGCAGCAGGCGCCGGAACACCGCAGTCGGCGTCTCCCGGTCGCGCATCAAGGTCAGTTTATGCTCGATCAGCGGGTGGTCTATGGTGATCAGACGGCTCATGGGGCTCCCTCTCGGTGATAGGCGCGGTACCAGTCGACAAACCGGGCGAGACCGTCCTGCAGCCGGGTGGTCGGGCGATAGCCCACCATGCGCTCCAGATCCGACACATCCGCCCATGTCGCCTTCACATCGCCGGGCTGCATCGGCAGAAACTCCTTCTCGGCCTCGCGGCCCAGGGCCCGTTCGAGACCGCGGATCAGGTCCATCAGTTTCTCGCGCCGGTCGTTGCCGATATTGAGGATCCGGTGCGGCGCCCAGCTCGAGGCCGGGTCAGGCGCCGCCCGGTCGAACCCCGGGTCGGGCGCGGGCGCCATGGGCAGCAGGCGCACCAGGCTTTCGACCACATCGTCGATATAGGTGAAGTCGCGCTCCATCTCGCCGTGATTGTAGATCTGGATCGGCCGACCGGCCTCGATGGCGCGCGCAAACTTGTAATAGGCCATGTCCGGGCGGCCCCAGGGGCCGTAGACGGTGAAGAACCGCAACCCCGTGGCCGGCAGACCGTAGAGATGGCTGTAGGTATGCGCCATCAGCTCGTTCGCCTTCTTCGTCGCCGCATAGAGGCTGACCGGATGATCCACGCTGTCGCCCGTGGCGAAAGGCAGTTTGGCATTGCCGCCATAGACCGAGCTGGAGGAGGCATAGGCCAGATGCGCCACCCCACCGGCCCGGCAGCCTTCGAGAATGTTCAGGAACCCGGTCAGATTGCTCTCGGCATAGGCGCGCGGATGATCGATCGAGTAGCGGACCCCCGCCTGCGCAGCCAGATGCGCGACATGGGTCGGGCGGTGCTGGGCGAAGACCGCATCGACGCTGCTCTGATCGGCCAGATCCCCGCGCTGAAAGGTAAAGCCGGCATGGGCCTGCAACCGGGCCAGACGCGCGGCTTTCAGCCCGGGGTCGTAATAATCGTTGAGATTGTCGAAGCCGATCACCGGAATGCCCGCCGTCAACAGACGCGTGGCCAGTGCGTGGCCGACAAAGCCCGCGGCCCCCGTCACCAGAACGGGGCCGGTTTGGCCCAGCCTCTCGGCCCAAGTCGCGGGGTCGTCTGCCGTCATTGGTCTCCTCGTCGCGCTTGATTAACGGAAAGACCGGCAGCGCGTAAGCACCTTCGCGCCGCATCCGGCTGGTCATCCGGAAATCCTCTGCATAGGCTGGGGGAAAAGGGAGGGCGAGCCATGGATCTGGTGCTGAAGGGCGGGCGCGTCATCGACCCGGCGCAGGGGCTGGATGCGATCTGCGATATCGGATTTACCGATGGGAAGGTCGCGGAGATTGGGACCAATCTGCGCGGAGACCGGATCCGCGACGTCTCGGGCCATCTCGTGACGGCGGGGCTGATCGATCTGCACACCCATGTCTATTGGGGCGGCACCTCTCTGGGCATCGATGCCGAGGATTTCTGCCGCCGCTGCGGCGTGACCACGGCGGTCGATACCGGCTCGGCCGGGCCGGGCAATTTTGCCGGCTTTCGCACCCATGTGATCGCCCCCAGCGCGGTGCGGATCCTCGCCTATCTCCATGTCTCCTTTGCCGGGATCTATGGGTTCGACCGCGATATCGCGGTTGGCGAGAGCGAGGATCTCCGCCTGATGGCGCCGCGCCAGGCCGCGCAGGTCGCCGAGGCGAACCGCGATGTGATCATCGGGATCAAGGTCCGGCTGGGCCGCCATGCCTCCGGCGATCAGGGAATGGCGCCGCTGGCCTATGCGATGGAGGTCGCCGAGGAAACCGGCCTGCCACTGATGGCGCATATCGACGACCCGCCGCCCGGCTATGGCGAGTTGGTCGCAGCAATGCGCCCCGGCGATGTGCTGACCCATTGCTTCCGGCCGTTTCCGAACGCGCCCTGCACGGGCCAGGGGGTGATCCGGCCCGAGGTGATCGAGGCGCGCCAGCGGGGCGTGATCTTCGATGTCGGCCACGGGATGGGCAGTTTTGCGTTCAAGACGGCCCGCACCATGCTGGCACAGGGGTTCCTGCCGGACACGATCAGCTCGGACGTGCACCAGCTCTGCATCGAGGGGCCCGCCTATGATCAATGTGTGACACTGTCGAAATTCCTGTCCCTCGGGATGCCGCTGATCGATGTGATCGCGGCCTCGACCCAGGCGCCAGCCGCCGCGGTGCGACGGCCAGAGCTTGGCACCCTGGCCCCCGACACCCCGGGCGACGCGACCGTGCTGCGGCTGGAGGAGGGGCGCTTCTCCTATGAAGACGTCGTGGGCGAGGTGCTGGAGGGGCAGTGGCGCCTCTCCTCGGCGGGCGTGGTGATCGGCGGCGCGTGGTGGTGGCCGGACGGCGCCTGAGCGCGCAACCTGCGTCTGCCGGCACCGCCTTTGTTGGCACCGCTATTGCCGGCACCGCCTTTGTTGGCACCGCTATTGCGGGCGCCGCGTTTGCCGGCTCAATCCTCACCGGCCTCGGCACGTGCGGATTCTGCGAGAAGCCACTCGGCGACCCGCCGCGCGGGGGGGCGGAGCGCTGGCTCGGCCGCGACCAGATAGAACCCGCGTTCGGTGTGAAGGTCGCAGTCCTCGGCGAAAACCCGCTCCAGACGCCCCTCGGCCAGCGCGCCGCGCACCAGCGGTTCCGGTGCAAGTGCGAGGCCCAGCCCGCGCTCGGCTGCTTCAATCGCCAGGGTCGACAGCGAGAGATCGGGGCCAGAGAACTCGGGAACCTCGCCCACCATCTGCTGGAACCAGTCGCCCCAGACATCGTAGCCGTCCGAGATCAGCGGCAGCCCGACCAGATCGCGGGGGGCACGCGGGACCGGCTCTGCCAGACCCGGCGCTCCGACCACGACGAACGGCCCGGGCAGCAGCAGTTTCGACCAGAGGCCCGGCGGCTCCACCCCCCAGCGGATCGCCAGATCGACCCGGTCTGGCCCGGTCAAGGGGCGCAATGCCGTCGAGGCATCGATCGCGATGGCGATGTCGCCACCCGCGTCGTGAAAACGCCCCAACCGGGGGATCAGCCAGCGCGCCGAGATCGATGGCGGCGCGGACAGGATCACGCGGTGGCTCACCCCCGGGTCGAGCCGCTGGCGAAAGGCCTCCGTGGCGCCGGAGAGGGCGGACAGGCTCTGAGCGATCTGCTCGATCAGGGGCCGCGCCGCCTCGGTCACCTGCAACCCACGGGGCTGGCGGTCGAACAGGGGGTGACCCAGATCAGCCTCGGCCGCGCGGACCTGCTGTGCCACCGCCCCCTGGGTGACGTGGAGTTCTTCCGCCGCCGCCCGAAAGCTGCCCAGCCGCGCCGCGGCCTCGATCGCCAGCAAGGCCCCCGGGGGCGGGATTGGCGCGCGATGCGGTCCCCAGCGTTTCATCCAATAGAATTCCTACTGCCTCGGCTCGGAATTCTGGTTTGCCAGTTGCGCCAGGTCCGTTCAATCATCACCATCAGACGCAACTCAGGGCCGAGGAGAGAAACAGGTGGCGGAGCGAACGGCCCGGATTGGCGTGGATATCGGCGGCACCTTCACGGATGTGGTCCTCGAGACGGGGGCGGAACGGGTCTCGACCAAGGTGCTGACCACCTATGACGCGCCAGAGCGGGGGATCCTGGACGGCATTTCGGCCGTCTGCGCGCAGGCGGGGATCGCGCCCTCGGCGCTGACCCAGATCATCCATGGAACCACCCTGGCCACCAATGCTCTGATCGAGCGGCGCGGTGCCAAGACCGCCCTGATCACCACCGAAGGCTTTCGCGATGTCATCGAGATGCGCACCGAGGGACGGTTCGAGCAGTACGATCTGAACCTCAAACTGCCCGACCCGCTGATCTCGCGCGAGCACCGCCACGTTCTGGCCGAGCGGATAGATGCCGCAGGCCGCATCCTGCTGCCGCCCGTCGACGCGGAGATTGCGGCATTGGTCGAGACAATGCGGGCGGGCGGGTATGAGAGCGTCGCCATCGGGTTCCTCCACGCCTATGCCAACCCCTCCCACGAGCGGGCGATGCGCGACGCGCTGCAAGCCGCGCTGCCGGGGCTGAGCATATCCATCTCCTCGGAAGTGTCGCCGCAGATGCGGGAATACGAGCGGTTCAACACCACCTGCGCCAATGCTTATGTGAAGCCGCTGATGGCTGCCTATCTGGGCCGCCTGACCGGACGGCTGGCCGAGATTGGATCGGCAGCGCCGGTCTTCCTGATGCATTCGGGCGGCGGGATCATCGACCTCGAGACTGCCGCCGAATTTCCGGTGCGGCTGGTCGAATCCGGCCCGGCGGGCGGCGCGATCTTCGCCGCCGATATCGCGGCTCAGCACGGTCTCGACAAGGTGCTCAGCTTCGACATGGGAGGCACCACGGCGAAGATCTGCCTGATCAAGGACAAGGCGCCAAAGACCGCTCGCGTGTTCGAGGTCGCGCGCAGCTATCGCTTTAAAAAGGGCTCGGGGATGCCGATCTCGATCCCGGTGATCGACATGGTCGAGATCGGAGCGGGCGGCGGCTCGCTGGCGGGTGTGGATGCGATGCGCCAGATCCGGGTCGGCCCCGAAAGCGCAGGGTCGGAGCCCGGGCCAGCCTGCTATGATCTCGGCGGCAGCCGGCCCGCCGTCACCGATGCCGATGTGGTGCTGGGGCGGATCGATCCCGGCAATTTCGCTGGCGGCCGGATCACGCTTTCGGCCGAGGCCGCAGGTGCTGCGCTGGATGCGCATGTGGGCGGTGAACTCGGGTTGTCCCGGCAAGAGGCCGCCCATGGCGTCTCGGAGATGGTCGACGAGACCATGGCCAACGCCGCCCGGGTGCATGCGGTCGAGAATGGCGAGGATCTGGCCGAATACACGATGATCGCCTTTGGCGGTGCCGCGCCCTTGCACGCGGCTCGGCTCTGCCAAAAGCTGGGGATCGGCCTTTTGCTGGTCCCCTCGGGCGCTGGCGTTGGCTCGGCGATTGGGTTTCTGCGCGCCCCGGCGAGCTTCGAGGCGACGCAAAGCGCCTATATGCGGCTGGACCAATATTCCGAGGAAGCGGCTAGCCATGTGCTGCAGGCTCTGTCGGTCGAGGCGCGCGGCTTCGTCGCCCGCTGTGCCCCCGGCGTGGAAATCGTCGAGAGCCGCCGGGCCTTTATGCGCTATGTCGGCCAGGGCTGGGAGATCCCGGTCGATCTGGACGACGCGCTCTCGGCCGCTGATCTGACCGAGCGGTTCGAGGGGGCCTATACCACGCTGTTCGGCCGGGTGGTCGAGGGGCTGGTGATCGAGATCGCCTCATGGTCCGTCCGCGCCGATGCCACCCTGCCTGCCGCGCCACCGCCGCAATCGGCTTTGGAGGACGGCGCGGCCCAGGGCACGCCCATCGGCACACGCACCCTGTTCGACCCCGGGATCGGCGGTATGGTCGAGGCCAGCGTCTTTGACCGGCCATTCATCGGCCAGACCCCTCTGGCAGGCCCCGCCGTGGTCGTCGAGCGGGAGACGGCCACCATCGTGCCAACGGGTCACAGCATCCGCGCCGCAAGGGACGGCACTCTGGTCCTGGACAGAGAGGACACAGCATGACCGACACCGTCGCCAACCAAGTGATGTGGAACCGCCTGATCTCGATTGTCGAGGAGCAGGCCCAGGCCCTGGTGCGCACCGCGTTCTCGACCTCGGTGCGCGAGGCGGGCGACCTCTCGGCGGGGGTCTATGACGCCCAGGGCAGGATGATCGCCCAGGCGGTGACCGGCACCCCGGGCCATGTGAACGCGATGGCGGAATCGGTCGGGCATTTCATGCGCGAGATCGGCGTGTCCGAGATGCGCGCCGGCGATGTCTATATCACCAACGATCCCTGGTGGGGCACCGGGCATCTGCATGACATCACCGTGGTGACGCCCGTGTTCCGCGAAGGGCTGGTCGGGTTCTTTGCCTGCACCGCCCATGTGGTCGATATCGGCGGGCGCGGGTTCGGCGCCGATGGCAACTCGGTCTATGAGGAGGGACTGCGCATCCCGATCATGCCCTTCGCGCGTGAGGGTCGGGTCAATCGAGACCTCGTCGCCATCGTCCGGGCCAATGTGCGCGAGGCGGATCAGGTTGTCGGCGACATCCATGCTCTGGCCACCTGCAACGAGGTGGGCTTGCGCCGCCTGATCACGATGATGCAGGAGTTCGGGCTGCAGGATCTCTCCACCATTGCCGCGTTCATCTTCGAGAACTCTCGCCGCGCGACGGTCGAGAGGATTGCCGCCCTGCCCCGGCAGACCGCCGCCAACGAGATGGTGATCGACGGCTTCGCCACGCCGATCCGTCTCGCAGTCACCCTGCAGATCGCCGAGGACCGGATGATCGCCGACTACACCGGCACCTCGGCCGTCGACCCGAAGGGAATCAACGTGCCGCTGGTCTATACCCAGGCCTATACCTGCTATGCTCTGAAATGCGCGGTGGCGCCGGAGATCCCCAATAACTGGGCCTCGCTGGCCCCGTTCGAAGTGACAGCGCCGAAGGGGTCGATCGTCAACGCGCTCCACCCGGCCCCGGTCGCGTTGCGCCATGTGATCGGGCATATGCTGCCCGACACCGTGCTGGGCGCGCTGCACCAGATCCTGCCGGGCGAGGTCCCGGCGGAGGGATGCGGTGCGCTCTGCAATTTCCAGATCTCGCTCCGCCCCGTCGCTGGCGCCAATGATCCCGGCGCGCGGCGGACCGAGGTGCTGATGTTCAATTGCGGCGGCTCGGGCGCGCGGCCCAGCCTGGACGGGATGAACGCCACGGCGTTTCCCTCGGGCGTGATGACCATGCCGGTCGAGGCGGTCGAGCAGACCGGCCCCGTGATCATCTGGCAAAAGGAACTGCGCCCGGACAGCGGCGGCGCGGGCACCTTCCGTGGCGGTCTCGGCCAGAACATGCAAATCGGCGCGGCCGAGGGCTATCAATTCGATTTCTCGGCCATGTTCGACCGGGTCACCCACCCGGCCCGGGGCCGCGAGGGCGGTGCCGATGGAGGCAAGACCCGGTTCACCCTGTCGGATGGCACAATCATGCAGGGCAAGGGACGCCAGGCGATCCCCCCCGGCCAGCGCGCCATCCTCGCCCTGCCGGGCGGCGGCGGCTATGGCCCGACCGAGGCGCGCGATCCCGCGCATGTGCGCCGCGACGTGGCGCTCGGCTATATCTCTGCCGAGGCCGCAAGGCGCGATTATGGATTTGAGGAATGAGGGAGCGGCAGGCATGACCGAGACTGAGGCACCGCAGCACGCA
>JBCBIS010000074.1:0-18579 GCA_038524325.1 Pseudomonadota bacterium | reverse complement strand
CTGCTGACCGGGCAAGGCTCGCTGCTGATTGCGGGCGAGGGGGGGATGATCTTCCGCTCGACGGATGGAGGCGAGAGTTTCGAGCGCTGGGACACGGATGACGCGCTCTCGCTGTTCGGTCTGGCCGAGGCAGGTGGCCGCGTCTTCGCCTATGGCTTTGGCGACAGCTTCCAGATCTCGGAGGATGACGGCGCAAGCTGGTCGTCGATCCGCCTGCCTGACAATTTCCTCCTGATCGCGGATATTGCCCTGCCGGGCGAGGGGCTCGGTTTGATCGGAGGCTCTGGCCTTTTGATACCTGTGGGCCCCGATGGCGCGGGGACACCGCAGCGGCCGACCGGCGGGCGGGCGTTCCTCAGCGGGGCGGTGCCCGGCCCCGACGGTCTGATCTTTGCCAGCGAGTCCGGTCTGTTGCAGGCCGTAGAGGGGAACTGAGCCATGGCGCCGCATTCCAAAGCCGCCGAGGATGGCGGGCCGCTGGGCGGGGTGATCTTCTCAATGCGGCCACTGGTCGTGCTGATCTTCCTGCTCGTCACCGCGATTCTGTGTTTTCAGGTGACCAAGCTGCGCTCGGATGCCGGGTTCGAGAAGATGATCCCGGCGCAGCACCCCTATGTCAGCAAGTTCCTCGAACATCGCGAGGCGCTGGGCGGGCTGACCAATGTGGTCCGGGTCGTCGTGGCGGCGCGCGAGGGCACGGTGCTGGATGCAGAATACCTCGAAACCCTGCGTAAGATTACCGATGATGTCTTCTACATTTCCGGAGTCGATCGGGGGAACCTGAAAAGCCTCTGGACACCGAACATGCGCTGGATGGCGGTCACGGCCGAGGGGTTTACCGGCGGCCCTGTGATCCCGCGCAGCTATGACGGCTCGGCGGCCAGTCTGGAGGAAGTGGGCGAGAACATCCGCCGCTCGAACCAGGTGGGCATTCTTGTGGCCAATGATTTCCGCTCGACCATCATCCAGGCGCCGCTGGTGACGACCGACCCGGAGACCGGCGCGCCGCTGGACTATGCCGCTTTCTCCGCCGCGTTGGAGGAGATCCGCGAGAAATACAGCTCCGACACGATCTCGATCCATATCACCGGATTTGCGAAGCTTGTTGGCGACCTGATCGAAGGGGTCACGCTGATCGCGGTTTTCTTCGTGGTCGCGCTGGGGATCATGGCGGTGCTGCTGGTCTGGTACACCCATTGCTGGCGCTCGACTCTGCTGGGAATGGCTTGTTCGGTGATCGCGGTGGTCTGGCAGCTTGGGCTGCTGACGACGCTGGGCTATGGGCTCGATCCCTATTCGGTTCTGGTGCCCTTTCTGATTTTCGCCATCGGCGCCAGCCACGCGATCCAGATCATCAACGCCACCATGTTGCGGGCGGCCGAGGGCGCCACCCGGCTGGAGGCGGCGCGTGGTGCCTTTGGTGCGCTGGCCGCGCCGGGCTCGACCGCGCTGTTGTCCGACTCGATTGGTTTTCTGACCCTCATCGTCATCCCGATCACGGTGATCGGAGAACTGGCCATCGCCGCCGGGCTGGGCGTGGCCATGGTGCTCTTGACCAATCTGATCCTGCTGCCGGTGCTGCTCTCCTATATCGGGGTCAGCCGGCGTGCGGCAGATCGGGCGGCAGGCAAGCAGGCGGGCGAGGCGCGGGCGCTGTGGCGCTTTGTCGGCGAGTTCGCGACCTATCCCCGGGCGGCGATTGCCATTGGTGTGGCGCTGGTTCTCGCCGCGGGAGGCGCCTGGAAAGCCACCGATCTGGAGATTGGCGATCTCGACAAAGGCGCGCCCGAGTTGCATCCCGACAGCCGCTATAACCGCGATGTGGCGTTTCTGACGGCGAACTACTCGACCTCCACCGATGTGCTGGTGGTGATGACCGAGACGCCGCCCGAGGCCTGTGTCCACTACGAGACGCTCGCCTTGATGGACCAGCTGCAATGGCGGCTGGAGAATACGGCGGGGGTGCAGGGCACGATCTCGATTTCCGATGTCGCCAAGCTGGGCACCCAGGGCTTCAACGAAGGCAATCTGAAATGGCGGGCGCTGAACCGCAATCAGCTCGTGGCCAATGCGACCCTCAGCCGGGTGCCGAGCGGGTTCTTCAACACCGATTGCTCGATGGCGGTGATCATCGTCTTCCTGGAAGATCACAAGGCCGCCACGTTGCGCCGCGCAACCGGGGCCGTCGAGGCCTTCAACGCCAGCACCGAGACCGGCTCGGTGGTCTTTGCCCTGGCCGCCGGGAATGCCGGCGTCGAGGCTGCGACGAACGAGGTCATCGGGGCTGCGCAATATCAAATTCTGGCCCTGGTCTATGCCGTGGTGGCGGTGCTGATCCTGCTGACCTTCCGCTCGGTGACAGCACTAGTGGTGATCCTGCTCCCGCTGGCCCTGACCTCGGTGCTGGCCCAGGCGTTGATGGCGAGTCTGGGGATGGGCGTGAAAGTGGCGACCCTGCCGGTGATCGCCCTCGGCGTCGGCATTGGCGTCGATTATGGGATCTATATCTATGACCGGCTGCGCCATTACCTGCGGCAGGGGCAGGACCTGGCCACAGCCTATCTGAATGCGGTGCGGACAACGGGGCATGCCGTGGCCTTCACGGGGCTTGCCCTGGCGATTGGGGTGGCCACATGGATGTTTGCGCCGACGAAGTTTCAGGCAGATATGGGGCTGATGCTGACCTTCATGTTCCTGTGGAACATGATCGGCGCGCTGACCCTTCTGCCGGCGTTGATGCGGGTTCTGACGGGCCCTGGCGCGCGTGCGTGAGCTGCTTGCGAGTGACTTGACCTTACGTTTACGTAAATCTCATTGACAGCATACCCGGCAGTATGCTTATCAGATGGCACCCAAGGTGGGGCACGGTCTGAGGCAGGCCGCGCCTTACCGGATCGAGCGCCATTCAAACCGAGCGCCGGCCGGGAGAGACGATAAGGGAGACGAGAAGATGAGCCATCCGTGGCTGGCACATTACCCCGAAGGTGTCGACTATGACGCCCCGCTCGAGACCCATCCCTCCATCGTCCATCTGATCGAAGACGCCTGCGGTCGCTATGGCCCGCAAGTCTGCGCCGAATGTCTCGGCCATTCCTACACCTTTGCCGATCTGGACCGCCGGGCAGCCGATTTCGCCTCGTACCTCCAGGGCATTGGCCTCGAGCGCGGCGACCGCGTGGCGATCATGATGCCGAATATCGGCCAGTTCGGCGTCGCCAGTTTCGGCATTCTGCGCGGCGGGTTCACCTCGGTGAATGTCAACCCGCTCTACACCGCGCGCGAGCTGCGCCACCAACTGAACGATTCCGGCGCGAAGGCGATCGTGATCCTCGAGAATTTCGCCGCGACGCTGGAAGAGGTGATCGCCGATACCGAGGTCGATCACGTCATCATCGCCCGGATGGGAGACATGCTGCCCGCGCTGAAGCGCACCCTGGTCAACATGGTGGTAAAACATCTGAAAAAGATGGTGCCCGGCTTTGACCTGCCGCATGCCATCAGCTTCCGCGCCGCGCTGGCCGAGGGCGCGAAAAAGCCGATGCAGAGGGTCGAGCTGGGACCCGATGACATCGCTTTCATCCAGTATACCGGCGGCACGACCGGCGTGGCAAAAGGCGCAGTGCTGCGTCACCGCAACGTGGTCTCGAATGTCGCGCAGAGCATCGCCTATAACGGAGATGGCCTGCCGTCGCCCGGCGCGCGCGTGGTCCAGTCATTGCCGCTCTACCATATCTTCGCGCTGGGCATGGCGCTGATCGCGTTCCAGAACGGGTATCGCCAGCTTCTGATCCCGAACCCGCGCGACATGAAGGGCTTCGTCAAGGAGCTGAAGGGAAAACCCTTCGGGATGATCCCCGGCGTGAACACCCTGTTCAACGGTCTCCTGAACACGCCGGGCTTTGCCGAGCTCGATTTCAGCGAGTTGAAATGCAGCTTTGGCGGCGGGACGGCAACGCTGAAGGACACCTCGGACCGTTGGCAGAACGTGACCGGCCGCCCGATCTTGGAGGGCTATGGCCTGTCCGAGACCTCGCCTGTCCTCACCGGTAACCACTCCTCGACCATGGAGTTCACGGGAACCGTGGGGCATCCGATCCCTGGCACCGTGATCAGCCTGCGCGACGAGGAGGAAAACGAGGTGCCCCCGGGCGAGCCGGGCGAGCTTTGCGCCAAGGGCCCGCAGGTCTTCGACGGCTATTTCAACCGGCCCGAGGAGACGGCAAAAGCCTTCACCAAAGACGGATTCTTCAAGACCGGCGATATCGCGGTCATGGACGCACATGGTCGCTTCAAAATCGTCGACCGCAAGAAGGACATGATCATCGTCTCGGGTTTCAACGTCTTCCCGACCGAGATCGAGGGCGTGGTGGCCGAGATGCCCGAGGTGCTGGAATGCGCCTGTATCGGCGTGCCCTCTGAGAAGACCGGCGAGACGCCGAAGCTCTTCGTCATCAAGAAGGACCCGGCCCTGACCGAAGATGCGGTGAAGCAGCACTGCAAGTCCAACCTGACCGCCTATAAACGCCCCAGCATTGTCACCTTTGTCGAGGATCTGCCGAAGAGCCCGGTCGGCAAGGTGCTGCGCAAGGAACTTCGCCAATGACCGCCTATCCCCACCTGCTGAAGCCGCTCGATCTTGGCCATGTCACGCTGCCCAACCGGGTGCTGATGGGCTCGATGCATACCGGGCTGGAGGATCGCGGCGATCACCACAAGGTCGCCGCCTATTTCGCCGAGCGTGCGCGGGGCGGGGTCGGTCTGATGGTCACCGGCGGGGTCTCGCCGAACGAGGAAGGCGCGGTCTTCAAGGGTGCGGGCAAGCTGACCACGCAGGAGGAGGTGGCCGAGCACCGGATCACCACCGACGCTGTGCACGAAGCCGGTGGCCGGATCGCGATGCAGATCCTCCATGCCGGGCGCTATGCCTATTCGCCCGATGCCGTCTCTTGCTCGGCGGTCAAATCGCCGATCACACCGTTCGCCCCGGCGGAATTGGACGCGGCGGGCATCGAGAAACAGATCGCCGATTACGCCCAATGCGCCAAGCTCGCCCGTGAGGCCGGGTTCGACGGTGTCGAGATCATGGGCTCCGAGGGGTATCTGATCAATCAGTTCCTCGTCACTCATGTGAACAAGCGCGAGGATGAGTGGGGCGGGCCCTATGCCAACCGCATGCGCTTCCCTGTCGAGATCGTGCGCCGGGTCCGCGAGGCGGTCGGCGAGGATTTCATCATCATCTACCGCCTGAGCATGATCGACCTGATCCCGAACGGCCAGACCTGGGACGAAGTGGTGACCCTCGCCAAAGCGGTCGAGGCCGCAGGTGCCAGCATCATCAACACCGGCATCGGCTGGCACGAGGCGCGGATCCCGACCATCGCCACCTCGGTCCCCCGCGGCGCTTTCACCTGGGTCACCCGCAAGATGATGGGCGAGGTTTCGATTCCGTTGATCACAACCAACCGGATCAACACCCCGGACAAGGCCGAGGCGATCCTGGCCGCGGGCGATGCCGACATGGTCTCGATGGCGCGGCCCTTCCTGGCCGATAGCGAGTTCGTCAAGAAAGCTGCCGAGGGCCGGGCCGACGAGATCAATATCTGCATCGGCTGCAACCAGGCCTGTCTCGACCACACCTTCCAGGGCAAGGTCTCGAGCTGCCTGGTCAACCCCCGCGCCTGCAACGAGACCGAGCTGGTCTATACCCCCACCGATACGCCGAAGAAGATCGCCGTGGTGGGTGCCGGCCCCGCCGGCCTCTCGACCGCTCTGGTCGCGGCGGAGCGGGGGCATGAGGTGCATCTCTACGACGCCGCCTCGGAGATCGGCGGCCAGCTCAACATGGCCAAGCAGATCCCGGGTAAGGAAGAGTTCTGGCACATGGTGGATTACTACCGCCGCCAGCTCGACCTGAAGGGGGTGCACCAGCATCTGGAGACCCGTGTCTCCGCCGAGGACCTGACCGGCTTTGACGAGGTCATCCTCGCCACCGGTGTCCTGCCGCGCGACCCGGAGATCCCGGGCCAGGACCATGCCAAGGTGCTCAACTATATCGATGTGCTCCGCCACAAAAAGCCTGTGGGCCAGAAGGTGGCGGTGATCGGCGCGGGCGGCATCGGCTTCGATGTCTGCGAGTTCCTGACGACCGAGGAAAGCCCGACCGAGGATCTGGGCGCCTGGATGACCGAATGGGGCGTTGGCGATCCCTCTGCCACCCCGGGCGGTTTGCGCCCCGAGGGGCCACAGCCGCATCCCTCGCCGCGCAAGATCACGCTGTTGCAGCGCAAGGCGAAGAAGCACGGCGCCGGGCTTGGCAAGACCACCGGCTGGATCCACCGCGCCAGCCTCAAGATGAAGGCAGTCGAGATGATCGGCGGCGTGAATTACGAGGAGATCGGCGACCAAGGCCTGCGCATCAGCCAGGGCGAAGGGCGTGAGAACCCGCAATGGCTGGAGGTCGACACCATCGTCCTTTGCTCGGGCCAGATCCCGCTGCGTGAACTCGCCGAGCCGCTGGAGGCGAAGGGCATCAAGACCCATGTGATCGGCGGTGCCGACGAAGCCGCCGAGCTCGACGCCAAACGTGCGATCGACCAGGGCGCCCGGCTGGCGGCGACCCTCTGATGCAGGTCTTCGAGATCAGCAAGGGCGATATCACCAGCGCCCAACTGATCGATGTCGCCCCGGCTCCGCTGGCGGCGGGTGAGGTGCGGCTACACTTGCAGCATTTCGCGCTGACAGCGAACAACGTGACCTATGCGGCCACCGGGGGTGTGATCGGCTATTGGGATTTTTTCCCGGGCAGCGAGGACGCGCAGGGCCGCCTGCCGGTCTGGGGCATCGCCGAAGTGATCGAGAGCGTGGGAGAGATCCCCGTCGGCGAACGCGTCTTCGGCTTTTTTCCGATGGCAGAGGAGTTGGTCGCCATGCCGGGCCGCATCCGCGACACTGCGTGGACTGACACCGCCCCGCACCGAAAGGGGCTGCCGCCGGTCTATAACGAGTATTTCCGCCTCGCCGGGATCCCGGGCCATGAGCCGGCGCTGGAGGATCGGATGGGCCTGCTCTATCCGCTCTATGCCACCTCCTACGTTTTGGCCGATTTTCTGTTCGACCATGCCTGGTACGGGGCGGAGCAGATCGTGGTAGGGTCGGCCTCCTCGAAGACCGCCATCGGCTTTATGCAACTGGTGGCAGAATACGAGAATGCCCCGGCGCTGATCGGACTGACCTCGCCTGGCAATCGTGATTTTGTCGAGGCTCTCGGGGTCTGCGCTGACGTCTTGACATATGACGCAGTGGCCGAGGGGCTCAGCGCCCGCGCTTCGGTCTATGTCGACATGTCCGGCAACACGCAGGTCCGCCGGGCGGTGCATACCACCCTGGACGAGAGCCTGGCGCATTCCTGCGCCGTCGGCCTCAGCCATTGGGACAAGTTCGAGCAGGGTGCCGAGATGCCCGGCCCACAAGCGCAATTCTTCTTTGCCCCCGCCCAGGTGAAAAAGCGCCGCGAGGATTGGGGGCCGGGCGTGGTCGAGGGCCGGATCATGGAGGCCTGGCGCCGCCTGGCCCGCGACCATACCGGCTGGCTGACCCTGCGTGAGCACAGCGGCCTGCCCGCCGCGGCCGAGATCTATCGAGACCTGGCCCAGGGGCGCGCGGCGCCCGCGGACGGCCATATCGTGACCCTTTGACAGGAGAGAGACGATGACAGACGCCTATATCTATGACGCCGTGCGCACCCCGCGCGGCAAGGGCCGCAAGGATGGCTCGCTGCACGAGGTCACCTCGGTCGCCCTGGCCGCCACCACGCTGAAGGAGATCCGGGACCGCAACAACCTGGACACCTCGCTGGTCGAGGATGTCATCATGGGCTGCGTCACCGCCGTGGGCGAGAATGGCGGCAATATCGGGCGCAACGCGGTCTTCGCCGCCGAGTATGCCGAGAACGTGCCGGGCTTGCAGATCAACCGGTTCTGCGCGAGTGGCATGGAGGCGGTGAACATGGCCGCCAACCAGGTGCGCGGCGGGGCCGGCGATCTCTATGTCGCGGGCGGGGTCGAGGTGATGGGGCGGGTGCCCATGGGCTCGGACGGTGCGCCCTCGGCCATCGACCCGACCCTGGCCATGCCGCAATATTTCGTGCCGCAGGGGATCTCGGCTGATATCATCGCGACGAAATACGGCTTCAGCCGCGATGATTGCGATGCCTATGCGGTCGAGAGCCAGAAACGCGCCGCTGCGGCGATGGCCGATAATCGCTTCTCGAAATCCGTCGTTCCGGTGAAGGATGTGAACGGCATCACAATCTTGGACAGTGATGAATATCCTCGCCCCGGCACCGATATGCAGTCGCTGGGCGCGCTGAAACCCGCCTTCAAGGAGCAGGGCGAGGTGATGCCCGGCTTCGACGCCGTGGCCCTGATGCGCTATCCGGAGCTGGAAAAGATCAACCATGTGCACCATGCGGGCAATTCCTCGGGCATTGTCGACGGGGCCTCGGCGGTGCTGATCGGCACCAAGGAGATCGGCGAGAAGCTGGGCCTGAAACCGCGCGCCCGGATCAAGCACACCGCCAAACTGGGCAACGAGCCCTGCATCAACCTGATCGGCCCCGTGCCGACCACCGAGAAAGTGCTGCGCGAGACCGGCATGCAGATCTCGGATTTCGATCTTTTCGAGGTGAACGAGGCGTTTGCCTCGGTCGTGCTGCGCTTCCTGCAGGCCTTCGATGCCGACCATGCCAAGGTGAATGTGAATGGCGGCTCGATCGCGCTCGGCCACCCGTTGGGGGCCACCGGGGCGATGATCATCGGCACCCTGCTGGACGAGATGGAGCGGCAGGACAAGGAGACGGGCCTCGCCACGCTGTGCGTCGCGTCGGGGATGGGCGCGGCCACCGTGCTGGAACGCGTCTGAGACAGTCGCCTTCCCGTTGCATCTTTGTGTCATGGAACCCCAGAGCGGTGTAAAACCGCTCTACCGCCGGAGAGAGCCAATGCTGACGTGCCTTTCCCTAGGACCATCCAAGGGGGACCCCATGCCAAAGATCAATCTCGATGCCATCACGCCCTTCACGGGGTCGCGCTATCCCGCGCCCTATGCCAGCCAGATGGGTCAGCGCAGCTTCGTCGCCTTGGGTGATGCCGCCGGTCTGACCCAGTTCGGCGCCGTCCTGGTGACGCTGGAGCCGGGGGCGACCTCCTCGCTGCGCCACTGGCATACGGATGAGGACGAGCTCGTCTATGTCCTCTCCGGTGACCTGGTGCTGGTGGAGAATGAGGGTGAGACACCGCTGACTGCCGGGGAAGCCGCGGGCTTCAAGGCGGGCGAGGAGAACGGGCATCATCTGCAGAACCGCTCGGAGGCCCCGGCGCAGTATCTCTGCATTGGCACCCGGGCGCAAAACGACACGGCTTTCTACTCGGATGTCGACCTGATGTTGCGCACGGCGGGCGGCCAATCCCGCTTTGCGCTGAAGAACGGGCGGCCCGCCGACTGACCCTGAAGGAGGGGACATGACCTACAAGAACTTCACCTACGAAACCGATGGCGAGATCGCCGTGATCACCTGGGACAAGGCCGACGCCTCGATGAACGTGATCGATATGGAGTTCAATGCCGAACTCGACGCGATCGTCGACGCTTATCTGGCCGACGAGGCGATCAAGGGCGCGGTGTTCACCTCGGCGAAGAAGGATCTCGGGGCCGGTGCCGATCTGTCCATGCTGGCAGGGGCCAAGAAGGCCGCCGAGGCGCGGGGGGAAGATGTTGCCCAGGCCATGTTCGAATTCTCGATGGGGCTGCACCAGATTTTCCGCAAGATCGAGCGCGGCGGGGCGGACCCGAAGACGCTGAAGGGCGGCAAGCCGATGGTCGTGGCCAGCCCCGGCACCATGCTGGGCGGGGTCTATGAGATCGCGCTGGCCGCGCATCGCCGGATCGTGGCTGATAATCTGAAGGCCAAGATCGGCCTGCCCGAGGTGATGGTCGGCGTCTTCCCCGGCGGTGGCGGGGCGACGCGTCTGCCTCGGATGCTGGGCCTGATGGGCGCGGGCGAGTTTCTAATGCAGGGCAAGACGGTCGATCCGAAAAAGGCGAAATCCGCCGGTCTGATCGATGAGGTCGTCCCCGCCGAAGATCTGCTCGAGACCGCCAAGACCTGGCTGCGCAACGCGACCGAGAAGGACGCGGTCAAGCCCTGGGACCAGAAGGGCTTTAAATTCCCCGGCGGCGCGCCCTATACCGCGCCCGGCTTTCCGATGTTCGTGGGGGCCGCTGCCATGGCCGCCGGCAAGACCATGAACAACATGGTCAATGTCAGCGCGATGATGTCAGCGATCTATGAAGGCGGCGTGGTCGATATCGACAGCGCGCTGAGGATCGAGGCGCGCTGGTTCACCAAAGTATTGATGGACCCGCGCTCCGAGGCGATGATCCGCTCGGTTTTCCTCAACAAGCAGGCGCTGGAGAAAGGCGCTGTCCGGCCCAAGGACGTGCCCGATCAGACGGTCAGCAAGGTCGGCGTACTGGGCGCAGGCATGATGGGGGCCGGCATCGCCTATGTCTCGGCCAATGCGGGGATCGAGGTGGTGCTGCTCGACCGGGACGATGACGCGGTGGCCAAGGGCAAAGCCTATTCCGAAGGCATCCTCGACAAAGGCATCAGCCGCAAGAAGGTGACCGAGGAGAAAAAGGCCGAGGTTCTGGGCCGCATCCATACCACCACCGATTACGCCGATTTGGCGGGCTGCGACCTGATCGTCGAGGCGGTGTTCGAGGATCCGGGGATCAAGGCCGATGTGACGGCCAAGACCGAAGCGGTGATCCCGGGCGATGCGATTTTTGCCTCCAACACCTCGACCCTGCCGATCACCGGGCTGGCCGAAGCCTCGAGCCGCCCAGAGCAGTTCGTCGGCATCCACTTCTTCTCGCCGGTCGACAAGATGATGCTGGTCGAGATCATCAAGGGCGAGAAAACCGGCGACGTGGCCGTGGCCAAGGCGCTCGATTATGTTCGCCAGATCCGCAAGGTGCCGATCGTGGTGAACGATGCCCGCTATTTCTATGCCAACCGCTGCATCATTCCTTACATCAACGAGGCCGGATCGATGGTGGCCGAGGGGATCGCCCCGGCGCTGGTTGAGAATGCGGGCAAGATGATGGGTATGCCGGTACCGCCGCTGCAGCTCAACGACGAGACCTCGCTGGATCTGGGTGCCAAGATCCTGAAGGCGACTAAAGAGCAGATGGGCAACCGCTATGTCCCGGGCGGAGCGGATGACCTGATCCTGAAAATGGTCGACGATCTGGGCCGTTTCGGGCGCAAGAACGGCAAGGGCTTCTACGACTATGACGAGAAGGGCAAGCGCCAGGGCCTCTGGGCGGGCCTCGCCGACCACTTCCCGCTGGCCGAAGAGCAGCCGGATGTCGAGGAGGTGAAGACCCGCCTGATCCTCAGCCAGACGCTGGAAGCGGTGCGGGCTTTGGAGGAAAACGTGCTGCTCGATATCCGCGAGGGCGATGTCGGCGCCATCTTTGGCTGGGGCTATATGCCGTGGTCGGGCGGCCCGTTGAGCTGGATCGACATCACCGGCCCGGCGAAAGTGGTCGAGATGTGCGATGCCATGGTCGCCAAACATGGCGAGCGGTTCACCGCCCCGGCCCTGCTGCGCGAGATGGCTGAGAAGGGCGAGACCTTCTATGGCCGCTTCCAGCCGGCCGAGGCCGCCTGAGACAGCACAAACCGCCGGGGGACGGGGGTCTCCCGTCCCCCGGCGATCTCACTCCACCACAGGTCTCAGTGGACAGATTGTCCGGCCTGGGAACATCCAAAGACGATCGGCGAGCAACGGGTGGCCCGTCTCCCATTGGTGGGAAGGGACGACCGACCCCGCCGGGCAGCACAGGCGCGGCGTCAGGCATTGCGGCAAGCCGCGATTGGTGAAGAACCCGACCACCTCGTGCCGCGTCAGCCAGTCCTCCAACCACTCAGCATCGTCCGAACGCCGTGCAAATTCGGGTGTGTTCACCAGACCGTCTCCGTTGATCACCGGGCGCGGATGCAGTTGAAACGCGATATGGCCCGAGCCGTCATAGGCGAAGAGCGGTGGCCCCTCGCGCGGGATCGAGGCCAGGAACGCGTGATACTGCGCCGCATCCTCGGCGTGGCGGATCATCTGCCAGCCGATCGCCAGGAGGGGCAGCAACAGGCATGGCAGCGCGAGCCGCCTCGCGCTCCTTGTCGGCGGCCCGGCATAGGCGCAAGCCGCCAGAGCCGTCAGTGCCGGCGCGGCGAAGTACCAGTCCCGCAGCACCGAAACCGTGCTGTGAAAGGCGAGAAAAGCAGCGAGGCTCAGGTGGAGCCAAGGTGCGGTGAGGGCGTGCCCTCTGGACCGCTCTGAAAGCACCAGCGTTGCGAGCGCCCCCAGATAGAGAAGCAGACGGACCAGGTTCCCCGGGCTCGCATAATTGAACCGGACGAGGTCCCAGCCCGCCTGCGCGAAGGCCGCTCCGGCTTTGTGCGTCGCCGAGACCGAGAGGACCTCGCCCGCCATCAGCCAATTCGCGCCCAGATTGGCGAAGATGCCCAGGACGCTCCCGACCAGCAGGGGCATCAGCAAGCGCGGCCGCGTGGCGGCAAACCAGGCGCCGATCAGGGCCAGCACCAGTGCGAAGTCAATCCGGCAGAGCACCAGAAGCAGCGCAACCATGGCCAAGGCCACGCGCCAGCCGCGATCTGCCGTCCCGGCCAGGGCGACGAACAAGAGGGCGCCCAGAACGCCCTCCATGCCAAAGCCCATCAGATAGCAGGCGATCAGCAGGGCCGCGAAGACCGGGGCCGGGCAGAAGGCGGCGAACCCCAGCAGCGGCAGCGCCGCAGCGGCGATCAGGCTCACCTCCATTGGCAGGCCCAGGGTAGAGAATGCCGCTGTGCCCGCAGCCAAAACCGCGGTCCAGAGCGGATGGACACCATTGGTCGCGTTCAGACCATCGAAACTGACCCGGCCCGTCTCGACCAGATTGCGCGCGATCTGAAGGTAGAAGAACGCATCATCCTCGTGCATTCCCGCCGGGAACAGGCCGAGATGCCACCAGGCCAGCGCGGCAAAGCCCGTGAGGAGAACCGCGTTGGCGGCAAGTCTCGGAACGGAGGCAGCCAGCATTCCCGCGAACCCTCCTCAGACATGGCGCAGGATCACCCCTCGCCGTCCCGCCGCGGTAACAGCCGCGCCGCGACGAGGCTTTCGCGGGGAACCAGATGCGGCGGCTGGCCCGGCTGCCCCCCGCTCGAGGCTTTTGGCACGACCACGTCATGGCCAAAACGCTGCATCAGCGCGATCACGTCATGATAGCCGCCCCGGTGCAGGAAATGCCACAACGCATCGCGGGTCGAGGCGTCGACACAGGCGCTCAGGCCGGCGATCACCGCAATCCTGTTCCCCAGAAACGGTTTCAGATCGCGGGTCGAGCAGAGCCTTGCACGGATCAGCGCCTCGAACCGGCCGATCTCGGCAAAGAAAACCGAGAACGTGTCCCGCACGCGCCAGCAAGGGAAGGCGCCCGGACCCGCCGCCCGATGGGGCCCCAGCGCCGCGATCAGAGTCGAGCGGTCGATGCGGCCCCATCGCTGTCCGGCAATATCGCCGCCGAAATCGATCTCGCGCCCGGGATGGTCCAGCATTGCCATCGCATTGCGCACCTCGCGCAGCGCTTCGAAGCGGCGGATCTCGGCGCTGATGAAGGCCGCGCTTTGCCATCGCTGACCGGCATGCAGACGCCAGACGGCGACGCTGGCTGTTAGGGTGAGCGCCAAGGCCGCGCCATGTTCAGCGAGGTCGGTGGGGGTCCAGGGCATGTGGATCATGGGAACTCCATTGGTCTCCGGGCGCTGCGCTCTCGCGCGAGAACGATCGCAGCGTCGTTGTTGTCGACGCGACAAACGGCAAGCGGGGGAGTGGGGCGGAGAACGCCGTGATGACCGCCCGGACGCACCGATTTGCTCCTTGGAACGTCGCGAAACCCGGTTTCCGGTGGGTTCGGGCAACGGGAAGGCGGAACGAGACAAACAGCCGGGCTCAGAGCCAGGCGGATCGGTCGATCCCGTTCTCCTCGGCCCAAAGCCTGCGCAGCAGTTGCGCCTCGCCGGAGAACCCGGTCTCCAGAAGGTCGCAGCGGGTCATCCGGTCGGTTCGAAAATGCCGGAACGCCGCGCGCAATTCGCACCAGGCGGCGAGGAGGACGCAGTCGATATGATAGATCAGGGCGATCGGGCGCACGTGCCGGCAGGTCTCGCGGCCCGCGCCATCGCGGTAGAGCAGGCAGAGTTTGCGCTCGTCGCGGATGGCGCTGCGCAGATCGGCCATGGCGACGCAGCCTTTCGCCGGGTCATCCTCGGGCGCGCCCCATGGAGCGACATGCAGGGCGGGACCATCCTCCTTCAGCGCGTCGATCTTGGCGCAGACCCGGACCGCTGCCCGTCGCAGAGCACTGTCGCCGGTGCGCGCCAGCATCAGCAGGCCGACATGCAGTGCCTCGATCTCCTCCGCATCGAAGTTCAGCGGCGGCAGGTCATAGCCGCGGCGCATCACATAGCCGAGCCCCGCCTCCCCCTCGATCGGCGTGCGCATCGCCTGAAGGGCGGCAATGTCGCGATAGATCGTCCGCGCCGAGACTTCCAGCGTGGTGGCCAGCGCCTCGGCCGTGATCGGGGTGCGGGCGGCGCGCAGGATCTGGATGATCTCGAACAGGCGTGTGGCGCGGCGCATTGGGGTCTCCTCCGGCGGTTCCTCCCGACATGTAGCGCCCCCCTGCTGACAGCGCGATGGCAGGAGGGAGGTGGCACGCTCGCATGGGTCACTGAGAGAGAGGTTCGCCATGCCCTATTACGACACCGCCGTGCTGATGGCCTATCGCCTGCCGCCCTGGTCCGCGCATGAAGAGAGGTCATCGAGGCCGCGGATGCCTGCATTTGCAGGGGTGAGGCGCTGGTTCAATTCGCTTCTGCCGCCTCAGTCGAAGCGGTCGACCGCATAAGGGGCAATGTCGAGATTCGACCCCCGGTCGAGCGCCTCGGCGGCCACCAGGCGGGCCAGCTTTGGCCCCATGGTCAGGCCGAGATGCTGGCCCCCGAAAGCGAACAGGATGCCCGGCGCCTTCGGGCTCCGCCCCATCAGCGGCAGGCTGTCCGGCGTCGAGGGGCGCTGTCCCATCCATTCGCTCTCGCCCTCCCATTCGATATCGGGATAGAGCCGCCGCACCTGCCGCCGGATCTGGTCCAGAGGCGCAGTTTGGGCCGGCGCATCGAGACCGGCGAATTCGGCGAGCCCGGCCACGCGCAACCCGGGCTCCATCGGGGTGACCCCAAGTTTCGCGGAGGTCATCATATAGGGGGTCGGGGGCCGCCTTGTCGCGCCCGCAAAGGTGATGTGATAGCCTCGCTCTGCCTCCAGCATCGCGCGATGGCCCAGCTTTTCGGCGAGCCGGCCGGACCAGACCCCGGTGCAGAGGATGACGCGGTCGGCCTCCAGCACCTCTCCGCCTACCAGCGTGACCCGGCCGCTTGCGGGGTCGATCGGGGTCAGGTCGCTCACTTCGGCCTGCCGCAGCACGCCGCCCGCCTGGGTGAACGCCTCGGCGAGCGCGGAGACATAGGCGGCGGGCCAGGTGATCCAGCCATGGCCGTCCGGGGCGGCGGCGAACTGGAAGGCCTCGCCCAGATGGGGGTCGCGGTCGAGCAACGCGCTGCGGGTCCACTCCTCCCAATGAAACCCTTGTTCTCGGCGGATCGCCCAGCCGAAGGCGTCCGCCTCATAGGCCGCGCGCGACGCGTAGAGGAAGACATAGGGGCCCTGCTCGATGAACCGCGCGGCCGGCGTGCCCCGGGCCAGGGCGAGATGCTGGTCGAGACTGTCCGAGACCAGGGGGGCGAGGCCGGTGGCGATCCGCCGGACACCCTCGGGCGTGGCCTGGGCGAGAAAGGGACGCAGCCAGGGCAGGAAGCGTATGAGATGCCCGAGCCTGAGATAGAGTGGCCCGTCGCGGTCGAGCCACATCTTCGGCACCTTGGCCAGCAACCCGGGCACCGAGACCGGGACCACGGCCGCACTGGCCAGGATGCCCGCATTGCCGAACGAGGTCTGCCCCTGATCGCCCGGGGCCAGCCGGTCGATCAGGGTGACGTTCTGCCCCTCGCGGGCCAGGAGCAGGGCGGTGGCGACCCCGGTGATGCCGGCTCCGATGACGATGATGTGCATGGTCTCTCCCTGCGGCAGGACGGTGGAGAGGATCGGGCGATGTGTCAATCGCCCTCCCGTCCACAGCAGCCACCGCCCACCCCCACCCACCCCCCGGTGTGCAGCGGCTGCTGTGGACGGGAGGGCGGGGAGCCTCGGATCAGGGCGACTTCCGCCGGTTTGCCGGGCCATGTCCCGGTGAAGATTCGGCCTTCGAGGATCGTGATCTTGCGGTCTCGGACGAAGAGCGGAAACCCGCAGCGGGTTCCGTCCGGCCGTTCGACGGAGCATCTGGAGGCTTCGAAATTCGGGCCGGGGGGCGCGGAGTCGGATCGGCTGCGGGCGGGTGAGGTGCGCAAAGGCACCGCCGCCCGAGAGGCTCAACTCCGCGATGCCGCCCGGATCGGAGGCGTCGATAAAGCGATCCAGGTGGCAGCCGAGTATGTGCGGGAGCACCTCCGGCGCCCTCAGGGCGATGGGGTGACGCTCCCGCAGGTCTTCGAGGGTCAGACCCCCAGCTCGGTGACGAATTTGGTGCGCAGGAACGCCTCCAAGCCCTCGATGCCGCCTTCGGAGCCATAACCCGACTCGTTGACTCCGCCAAAAGGGGTTTCGGGCATCGAGACCATCGGGTGGTTGACACCGACCAGCCCGGCCTCCAGCGCCTCCGACATCTGCCGCGCCTTACCGCCGTCGCTGGTGAAGACATAGGAGGCGAGGCCGAAGGGCAGGGCGTTGGCGCGCTCGACCACCTCGTCCATGGCTTTGAACGGCACCACGGGTGCGACGGGGCCAAAGGGTTCCTCGGTCATGATCGCCGCATCTTCGGGCACGTCTTTCAGGACCGTCGGCTGCCAGAACCAGCCCTTGTTGCCGATCCGCTCGCCGCCCGCGGCCACAGTCGCGCCCTTGTCGACAGCGTCCGAGACCCAGCCCTGCATCACCTCCAACCGGCGCTCGGCGACCAGGGGGCCCATCTGGACGCCATCCTCCAGCCCATTGCCGACCTTCAGATTTTTCGCGATCTCGGCGAAGCCGTCGACGAACTTGGCATAGGCGTTTTCCTGCACATAGAACCGGGTCGGCGAGATGCAGACCTGGCCGGCGTTGCGGAATTTGTTGGTGCCGATCACCTCGATCGCCTTGTCCACATCCGCGTCGTCGAAGACGATCACCGGCGAGTGGCCACCCAGCTCCATGGTACAGCGTTTCAGCGTATCGGCGGCCAGTTTCTGCAAATGCTTGCCGACGGGGATCGAGCCGGTGAAGCTCAGCTTCTTGGTCACGGGCGAGGCCAGGACATGGCGCGAAACCGTGTCCGGCACACCGAAGACGATGTTCAGCACGCCCGGCGGCAGGCCCGCATCCATCAGCGCCCGGCCGATGGCGACCGCGGTGGCCGGCGTCTCCTCGGAGGGTTTGATGATCAGCGAGCAACCCGCGCCTAGGGCGCCGGCAACTTTGCGCATCACGTTCACGGCGGGGAAGTTCCAGGCGACAAAAGCCGAGCAGGGGCCGACCGGCTCCTTGGTCATCATCTGCCGCGCGCCCGGGATCCGGGGCGGGATCAAGCGGCCATAGGCGCGCTTGCCCTCCTCGCCATACCAGCGCAGGACGTCGATGGCGAAGCCAAGCTCCAGCTTGGCCTCGAACAGCGGCTTGCCCATCTCGCGGGTCAGGTTGGTGGCGATCCGGTCGGTATCGGCGGCCAGCGCGTCGGCGGCCTTGGCCATGATCGCCTGACGGGCCAGCGGGGTCATCGCCTTCCAGGTCTTGAACCCTTCATCGGCGGCGGCGAGGGCTGCGTCGAGTTGCTCGGCCGAGGCATGCGGGGTCTGGCCCAGAACCTCCTCGGTGGCTGGATCGATAATGTCTTCGGAGCCCCCCTGGCCGGACTGCCATTCTCCGTTGATCAGAAGTTCGATGGTCTCATAGGTCATGGTGGGGTCCTCCGCTGGGCCGATCGGTTGTTCCGGTCTGGCGCGCAAGGTGGCGGTGCGGGCGGCCCGGGTCAAGCGCCGGAGGACGCCCGCGGCGCGCAATCGCCGAGGTTCTCCGACCCTCGGGTATGCCGCCGCGGGGAAGGGTTTCGCCCAGCCTCGCCTTCGCCCAGCCCCGCCTTCGCAGATTCAGCCGGAGGTGGTATGATCCTCCGGCAGCACATCACCAGGGGGCACGCCATGACATCTTCGACACCGCAGGACAGCGACGACTGGGCCTGCCGCATGCTGGACGCGGCGATCCTGACCTATGACATCCAGCCCGCCTCGGGGACAGCTTCGGTCTGGACGCCGACCCCCGCGACCCCGGGCCTGCTGCGCAATGTCGGCCTGCCCGACACGGC
>JBCBIS010000073.1:0-18736 GCA_038524325.1 Pseudomonadota bacterium | reverse complement strand
GGATGTGGTGATGAAAGGTATGTGGTGATGGACGAGGGCCGTTTGCTGGACGCCTATGGCCGCCCGCTGCGCAAGCGCGAGCTGCTGAGAATGCACGCCGAGCCTGGGCTGACATCCGTCCGCCAGGCCTGGGCGCACACCATCGCCTCGGGCCTGACGCCCCAGGGTCTGGCGTCGGTGCTGCTGCGCTGCAACGAGGGCGACCCATACGATTACATGATCCTCGCCGAGGAGATGGAGGAGCGGGACGCGCATTATGGGTCTGTGCTCGGCACGCGGAAGCGGGCGATCAGTGGGATCGCGCCGATCGTCACGCCAGGGGGCGAAGACGCCCGCGATGACGAGATCGCCGACGCGGTGCGCGAGGACATCGCCGAGACCGACGGCTTCGCCGACCTGGTCGAGGATCTGATGGACGGGATCGGCAAGGGCTATGCCGCTGTCGAGATCGGCTGGAAGACCGAGGCAAAGCGCTGGACGCCCGAGGATCTGATCTGGCGCGACCCGCGATTTTTCCGCTTTGACCGAGAGACCGGGCGCGAGCTGCGCCTGCTGGACGAGGAGGATCTGACCAACGGGGTCGAGCTGCCCCCCTATAAATTCCTGGTCCATAAACCGAAGATCAAGTCGGGGCTGGCGTTGCGCGGCGGGATCGCCCGCCTGGTCGCGTTCGGCTGGATGTGCAAGGCCTACACCGTCAAGGACTGGATGGCTTTCGTCGAGACCTATGGAATGCCGATCCGCGTCGGCAAGTATGGGCCCCAGCACACCGAAAGCGATGTGAACGTCCTGATGCGCGCCGTCGCCTCGATCGGCACCGACGCCGCGGCCGTGCTGCCCATGGGGATGGAGATCGATTTCGAGGGTCTTAACAGCGGGCCAGGGAACGACGTGTTCGAGAAGCTGGCGCGGTATTGCGACGAACAGACCTCGAAGGCCGTGGTCGGCCAGACGATGACCACCGACGACGGGTCCAGCCAGTCCCAGGCGACCGTCCACAACGAAGTCCGTCACGACATCATGCGGGCCGATGCGCGCCAGGTGTCGGCCACGATCAACCGCGACCTGGTGAAGCCCTTTGTCGATCTGAATTTCGGGCCCCAGGAGAATTATCCCCGGATCTCGATCGCGGTGACCGAGCCCGAGGATCTGGATCAGATCATGGGCAACGTCGAGCGGGCGGCGAACCTGGGCGTCACATTCCACGCGCCCGACATCCGCGCAAAACTCGGATTTGACGCCCCGCCCGACGATGCCGATCCCGCTGACATCATCGGCGGCGTGCCCCAGGCCGCGCAGGCCGCACCGCCACCGCCGCCGCCGCCAGCGCCAGAACCCGACGCCGACGCCGATCCCGATCGTGACGGATTGAACACGCTTCTGGTACAACTGCTGGCGGGTCAGCGGCTGGCCTTGAACAAGGTTAACGGGACTGACATTTACGCCGGGATCGACGCCATAGAGGCCCAGGCGCTGCTGGAAAGCGGCGACCAGATGGCCGATCTTTTGGGACCTGTCGAAAAGCTGCTGGCAGAAGTCGGCACACTGGAAGAATTTCATCGCCGTCTCCCCGAGCTTCTGGGAGAGATGGAGCTTTCTGACATCGTCGGTGGATTGACGGCCGCGCTGTGGATGGCGCGCGCCGAAGGTGATTTCGAGTAGGAGAGTGAAATGAACAGGCCAAAGGCCGAGACGATCCAGCACCGACTTGCAAGATACGGCGTTGCGACCGCCGCCAGCGTCAGCATCGCACACTGTCAAGATGCAGCTTGTCCCTGTGGGATGACCTATCTGCATTTTCACCGGGCCGATGGCGTCGTCTTCGCCGCCGCGCCGTTGGACATGATGACGGTCAGCGCGGTGATCGACGGACTGACCGAAGCCCTGGGCGAGCTGGTCGACCGCCACGAGACCCTGACGACCGCCGCGGCCCCAACAAAAACCCCCGGATCGTCCCTGAATTGAGATGAACGATTTCACCGACAAGCCGGGTTATGCGTTCGAGGACGACCCGCCGCCCGAGGTGTCGGATTATCTGCGCGCCAAGACCGACCGCCCCAGCTTTGACTGGCAGGACATCGAGCCCGAGGAACACGCGCACGCCTTCACCGTGGCCAAGGCGATGCAGCTGGATGTCCTGACCGCGATCCGCCAGGAGGTGCAAAAGGCGATAGACGAGGGCCGCACCTTCGAGCAATTCCAGCGCGATCTGCGGCCGCGCCTGGTCAAGCTGGGCTGGTGGGGCCGGCAGGACATGGTTGACCCCGCGACGGGCGAGGCGCGCGAAGTCCAGCTCGGCTCGCCCCGGCGCCTGCGCACGATCTACCAGACGAACATGCGCGCCGCCCGCGCGGCCGGGCAGTGGCAGAGGATGCAGCGCACAAAGCGGGCGCTGCCATACTTGCTCTATCTGCTGGGCCCGTCCGAGCGGCACCGCCCGCACCACGCCGCCCAGGAAGGCACGGTGCGACCGATCGACAGCGCCTTCTGGGACGAGTGGATGCCCCCGAACGGGTTCGGCTGCAAATGCCATGTTCGCCAGATCAGTCGAGAGGAGGCCGAGCGGCGCGGCATCACGCCTGACACGGCACCGATCACCCGCGAAGTGGTCAACCGGCGGACGGGATCGCGGCGCCAAGTCGCCCAGGGGGTCGACGCCGGCTTCGCGAACAACCCCGGCAAGACCAGGATGCGCAATGCCGAGCGGTTTCTGGAGGACAAGCTGGCCGGGGCCGATCCCGATCTCGCCCGCGTGGCGATCCAGGACATCGTCAGCAGCTGGCGGTTCACCCGGCTGTTCGACGAAGGCGCACCGGCAACCCGTGCCCCTGTCGGCCGCCTGGACGCGCCAACCCAGCAGCTGCTGGGGTCGGAGCGCCCGGTGGTGACGCTGGCCAGCACCGTCGCGGGCAAGATGGTCCGCGCGCATGGCCTGGCGCCGCGGGATCTGGCGCGGGTGCAGGCGCTGCTGGATGGCGGCGTGGCCCTTCGCTATCCGAACGGCGACCTGGCCTTCACCGATCTGGACGGTCCGCGCCCCTGGCTGGCGGTGATCTCGATCAAGGCGGGGATCGCCGAGGCCTTCGTGTCGACCCTGTTCCGCGCGCAGCGCCAGAACTATCTCCACAACGTCGCTGGCAAGACCGAAACGGTGCGCGGCGCTGATCGGCTGGAGGCATGGCAGGCCGCGCACCCGCGGCGCTGATTGCCCAGACCCCTGCAATCTGCTATGAAGGTCGAAGGCGGCAGAGCCATCCGGTAAACCGGGCATCGCGACCCGCTGGGGGTGTCCGACCCAGCTGCTGCCGATTTCACCCCGATTTGCGGGGTTCTGGGCCCGCACCGCCCGCCAGCTTCGCCTCGATCCCCAGCCTTCCCGCCGAGATCCCCGTTAAACGGCCATCGAACGCCGTTAAACGGCCTTGTCGGATTGCGGGGCGTCAGACTAGGGTCGCAACCAGACGCCGCTCCTGGGGCTTCTGACAGCCTTTCACCCCCGATCCGAAAATCCCGACCGGACCCGAAAGTTTTCGGGGGTTTCGGCGGCTGGTCGATCTGCCAGCTTCCCGGATATGGATTTCGCCCTCGATCATCTGCCAGGCCTCGCCCTGAACTTCCAGTCGCCCGCCGGCGCCCAGGGGTCGGCCGTGCCCGAATGGGTGCAGCTGACCCCCAAGGGGCCCCGGCTGGCCGGCAATGACGGCCGCACCTGGACTTTGCCGAACCCCGAGGCCGTCGTCGGCGCCTTCAACGCCCGCGGCGACCAAGTGCCCATCGATCTGAACCACGCGACCCACATCAAAGGGCCAAAGGGCGAAGACGCCCCGGCCGTCGGCTGGGTCCAGGCGATGGAGGTCCGGGATGGTGCGATCTGGGGCCGGGTGTCCTGGACCGATCACGGGCGCCAGATGCTGGCCACGCAATCCTACAAGTTTCTGTCGCCCGCCTTCCACTTCGAGAAGGCGAAGGGCGAGGTCCTGCGCATCGTCAGCGCCGGCCTGACCAACACCCCGAACCTGAAAATGGTGGCCCTGAACAACGCCCAGGGCGCCGACACCCCCGCCGAACAGGAGACACCGATGGCCCTTGATGCCAAAAAGATCACCGACGCCCTGAAACTGCAGGACGGCGCGAACACCGAACAGGTGGTTCTGGCCATCAACACGGTGCAGGAGAAGGCGGCGGCAACGCCCGACCCGGCGGCCTTCATCCCCGTCGAGACCCACCAGCTGGCCCTGAACCGCGCCACGGCGGCCGAGGCAAAGCTGGCCGAGCGCGACAAGGCCGAAACGGAAACCGCGATCAATGCGGCCGTGGATGCGGCGATCGCGGACGGCAAGATCGCCCCCGCCAACCGCGCTCACTTCCTGGCGATGTGCAGCGCCGAGGGCGGGCTGGACACCTTCAAGGCCTTCGTCGCCACCGCGCCCAAGGTGGTCGAAGGGACGGCCGCGCTGGACGGCAAAACACCGGGCGGCGCCGTCGCCCTGAACGCCACCGATCAGGAACTGGCAAAGGCCCTCGGCATGACCGAGGCCGAAATGCTGGAGCAAAAGAAGAAAGAGGAGGCCTGATAAATGGCTATCGCCACCCCCGCATTCATCACGGCGCTGTTCACGCAGTTTCGCCGTGATTTCGAGGCCTCCTATGCCGCAATGGCGGCGGCCAGCTTCTGGATGGATGTCGCGAGCGAGGTCCCGTCCACCAGCGCCTCGAATACCTATGGCTGGCTCGAAGATTTCCCGAACATGGTCGAGTGGGTGGGCGCCCGCACGATCAAGGATATGAAGGCTGAGGGCTACCAGATCACCAACAAGACCTGGGAAAGCACGGTCGGGGTGAAGCGCGAAGACATCGACGACGATAATCTCGGGATCTATCGCCCGATGGTCCAGCATATGGGCCAGGCGGCGGCGCGGCATCCCGACCAGCTGACGGCCTCGCTGATGAATTCGGCCGACGCCACGCTCTGCTATGATGGCCAGAACTTTTTCGACACCGACCACCCCGTCGCCGCGAACCATGACGGAACAGGCGCGTCGACCAGCGTGTCGAACATCTTCGAGCCTGCCACCACCGTCGGCCCGAAATGGTTCTTGCTCGACACCACCAAGGTGTTGCGCCCCTTCATCGTGCAGATGCGCAAACGGCCTGAATTCGTGACCAAGACGTCGCAACAGCAATCCGACGATGTCTTCGTGAACAACCGCTATCTGTTCGGCGCCGATGGCCGCTGGAATGTTGGCTGTGGGTTCTGGCAACTCGCCCTGCAAAGCCAGGCGACCCTGAACGAGGACAATTTCTTCGCGGCCTGCACCCAGATGGAGGAGATCCAGGCAGATGGCGGGCGCCCGATGGGCGTGATGCCGAACCTGCTGGTGGTCCCGCCCGCTTTGAAGGCGACGGCCTATCGCACGATCAAGACGGCCCTGGGTGACGGCGGCAAGTCGAACCCGCTCTATGACATGGTCGACGTCAAAGTGGTGCCCTGGCTGGCCTGATCGGTTCGCTGCTTCAACGGCCCGGGGGTTCCGGGCCGTTCTGCAAGCGAACCGAGACCCAGGAGACTGTCATGGCGAAGATCACGATCACGGCCAAAATCGATGGCTGGCGGCGCTGCGGCGTCGTCCATACCGCGAAGCCGCGCGTCTGGGACGCCGAGGCCTTCACCGAGGAGGAATGGACCCGCATCGCGGCCGATCCCCGGCTGGTGGTGGTCGAGGGCAACGTCGCGGGGGCCGAACCGGCCGACGCCGATGCCACCGCGCCGCCGTCGCACACCGCCCCGACCTTCGAGGAGCGGATCGCGGCCGCGATCGCGGATCTGGGCGCCGGGGACTTTTCCGCCGACGGCAAGCCGAAAGTCAGCGCCATCCAGGACCGGATGAAGCCCGACGAGCGGCGGGCCATCTTTGCCGAACTGCGCGACCGGATCTTCGCCGAGATGGTCAAGGACGGGTTCAAGCCGCCCGCGGCCGAGTGATGATGACCCTGGCCGACTTCGAGCGCGATGTGCACCGGCTGGTCGAGCGCGCGCTGGACGCGCAGCTGGACCCGGCCGAGATCGCCGACACGCTGCAGGCCGAGCTGGACGAGCTGGACGATGGGCCGAAGGTCCTGTCCGAGAAGGTGCCCGCCACTGCCCCAAGCCTGCGAGCCGCCGGCGGGCGCCAAGAATAGACGCCGGGCCAACCGGCGCACCTATCGAGATCCCATGGGGAGTGCGCAGGTTCCTAGGGCCTGTGGCGCCGAAGCGGTCCCAGCGGTGGCCGTGGAGGACAGGGTTGCGGCTTGCCGCGTCACCCCACGCCAGGCGGTGCCTGGCCAGCCGCTTGTCAGATCGAGGAGGCGCGCGTGATCTACGCGACCGAAGGCGACATCGTGGCAATGTACGGCGCCGAGAAGCTGGCCATCGTCGCGGATGCCAACTTCGACGGCGTGCCCGATGCCGAGCGGGTCCAGGCCGCGCTGGTCCAGGCCTCGGCCGAGATCGACACCCATATCGGCACGGTGCACAAGCTGCCCCTGCACGCGATCCCCGAGATCCTGAAAACCTGGTGCATCGACATCGCGATCTATCGGATGGCGAACCGGGCCGCGCAGCAGACCGAAGAAATGCGCCAGCGCCGCGACGACGCGATCAAGGCGCTGATGCGGATCGCCGAGGGCAAGCAAGAGCTGGTCCTGCCCCCAGATCCGAACGCCGACCCGACCGCGCCCGCCGCGGGTCAGGGCCCGAACCCGGTGGTGATCGAGGGGCCCGAGCGGATCTTCTCGCGCGACAAGCTGCGCGACCTATGACCGGGGTCAGGCTGACAGTCCAGGACGATGCCCTGGGGCAGGCCGTGACCCGCCTGGGCGCCCTGGGAAAGGCGATCCACGAGCCCGACCTGCTGGCGATCGCGGGCGCCGTGGTGGAAAGCAGCACCCGCGACCGCTTCGACACAAAGGTCGCGCCCGACGGCACGCCCTGGGCGCCCTGGTCGGCCGCCTATGCCAAGACGCGGAAGCCGCGCCACTCGCTGCTGGTCAGCTCGGGCGGGTTGCGTGACAGCATCGCCAGTTTCATCGACACCGCCGCCGGGGAAGTCTCGATCGGCAGCAATCTGGTCTATGCGGCCGTCCAGCAATTCGGCGGCGGCGAGCTGGACGCGGCACTGCCCGCGTCGAAGATCCCCGCGCGGCCCTTCCTCGGGATCTCTGACGAGGATCGCACCGGGATCGAACGGGCGATCAGCACCTTCGTCGAGGAGATCCTGGCAGAATGAGCAACACCCCCCCCGAGCTGCTGGCAGGGTTTCCGCGCCTGGTCGCCCAGAAGATCGACGCCGCGATCCCCGAGCTGGCCGAGTGCGACTGGCACCCCGGGCGCTTCGACCTGGCCGAGATCCGCGATTTCGGCGCGCGCACCCCGTCGGTGCGGGTCAGCCTGATCACCGTCGGGCCAGGTGCGGAACAGGGTGGGCCGACCTGGGACCACGAGCTGGTGATGGCGGCCTTCGTGCTGACCCAGGACGCGCCGGGCCTGCCCCGCGATGTGATGGCGATGGCGCTGGTCCAGCGGCTGCTGCAGCTGATCCCGACCACCAACTGGGGCAGCGACCACGTCGGCCAGGCGCGTCAGGTGTCGGCAGAAAGCCTCTATTCCAAAGGCACGCGAGAGCGCGGGATCGGGCTGTGGGGGATCAGCTGGCGGCAACATATGCGCCTGGTCACCGACACCCCGCTGGACCCGAATTTCCTGGAGGTGATTTGCTCGACCGGGCTGAACGCGCCGGCCTTCGATCCCTTTGAAGTCTCGCGCATCGAGGGGGATGCGGCATGAGGCGCGAGGCCGCAGAACAGGGCCGCAAGGCGGCCGCGATTGTGCGGATCGGCCGGGTGGTCGAGGCGGACTATGCGGCGGCGCGCGTCAAGCTGGAGATCGGCGACCTGGTCACCGGCTGGATGCCCTGGGCAACGGCGCGCGCCGGCGGCGACGTCGCCTGGTGGGCGCCCGAGATCGGCGAACAGATGCTGGCGCTGGCGACCGACGGGGGCACCGATATCGCCGTCGCGATCGGCGCGATCTATCAGTCCGATTTTCCGGCCCCGGCCGCATCGCCCGAGATCCATCGGATCGAATACGCCGACGGCGCGGTGATCGAATACGATCGCGGCAATCACGCCTTGAAAGCCCTGCTGCCAGCAGGCGCCACCGTCCGCCTGGATGCGCCGGGCGGCGTCACGATCAACGGCGACGTCACAGTCAACGGAACCGTCACGGCCAGCGACGACGTCGTGGCCGACACGATCAGCCTGCGCACCCACACGCATGGCGGCGTCGTCCCTGGCGGCGGTAGCACGGGGGTCCCCAACGCATGACCGAGACCAGCAGATATCGGGTGATCAGCGACGGCGTCTGGGTCGCCGGGCGCCGGCGGGCGAAGGACGACATCGTCGAGCTGACCGCAGAACAAGCCCGATATGAAGCCCATGTCGCCCCAGTCGAGAAGACGAAGCGCAAGCCGAAACGGGCGGACGCGAAGATCCCCGAGGTGGGCGAACCATGATCGGGGCAAGCCGCAACACGGGCGCGCGCCTGGCTGGTGATCTGCACCTATCGCAATCGATCAGCGACATCCTGTCGACGCCGCTGGGCAGCCGGGTGATGCGCCGCGAGTATGGGTCGCGCCTGCCCGATCTGATCGACGCGCCGATGAACCCCCTAACCTTCATCGACGTCTATCAGGCCGTCGCCGAAGCCCTGAACCGCTGGGAACCGCGCGTTCTCCTGACCCGCATCCGCATCGAGGCGGCCGAGCCAGGCGCCGTCGAGCTGGTGATGGAGGGCACCTATCGCGGCCGCATCGAAGATAGCGGCGCCGTCTTCCAGGGCACCGGGGCGCCCAGGGAGTTGCCATGAGCGCCTTCGACGCCGTCAATCTCGACCAGCTGCCCGCGCCCCAGGTGCTGGAGGCGCTGGATTACGAGGCGATCCTGCAGGAGCTGCTGGACGATCTGGCCGCCCGCTTCCCCGAATTCGACGCCCTGGTCGAAAGCGAGCCAGGCGTGAAACTGGCCGAGGTGGTCGCCTTCCACGCATTGCAGCTGCGCGCGCGAGTCAATGACGCCGCAAAGTCTCTGCTGCTGGCCTTCGCGGCCGGGTCGGATCTCGACCACCTGGCGGCGAATTTTTCGATCGCCCGCCAGGTGGTGACACCGGCCGACCCGGTGGCGGTGCCCCCGGTGCCGGCCGTCCTGGAGGATGACACCGCATTGCGCCGTCGGGTCCAGCTGGCGCTGGAGGCCGCCACGGCCGCCGGCACGGCCGGGCGTTATTTGTTCTATTCGCTAAGCGCCGATGGCCGGGTGGCCGACGCGGCGATCACCAGCCCGCTGCCGGGCGACGTCCTGGCCACCGTGCTGTCGACCGAAGGGGACGGCACGCCTGACGCGGCGCTTCTGCAAACGGTCGAGACGGCCCTGACCGACCCGGAGATCCGCCAGCTGAACGACACGATCCTGGTGGCGGCCGCGACGATCATCCCCTTCGCGATCGAGGCGACCCTGTTCTTCAAACGCGGCGCCGCGGCCGAGGTCGCCTTCAACACCGCCACGGCGAACCTGGACCGCCTGCTGGCCGAGCCCGCCCGGATGGGCCGCGACGTCCGCCGCTCCGAGATCCACGCGGCCCTGCACATCGAAGGCGTGAGCCGGGTCGACCTGATCCAGCCCGCGGCCGACGTGGTGATCGCACCGACCGAGGCCGCCAGCGTGACGACCGTGACCCTGACCGACGGGGGCCTCTATGAGTAGCGCCCTGATGCCCCCCAACTCGACGCCGTTCGAGCTGGCCTATGCCGACGCGATCGAGAACGCGACCGCGATCGACGTGCCGATCAGGGATCTCTGGTCGCCCGACCGCTGCCCTGTCGAGCTGCTGCCCTGGCTGGCCTGGTCGCTGTCGGTGGATCAGTGGGATCGCGACTGGCCCGAAAGCGTCAAGCGGCGGGTGATCCGGGAAAGCCTGGCAATCCACCGGATCAAAGGAAGCCGCGCATCGGTCGAGCGGGCGCTGGCCACGCTGGGCCTGGCCGACGCCGTGATCACCGAAGGGTTCGACGCCGAACGGCATGACGGCGCCCATTTGCGGGACGGCTCGATCACCTATGGCAGGGATGTGCACTGGGCGACCTATCGCGTGTTCCTGAACACCCCGATCACGAACAAACAAGCGGCCCTGGTGCGCGATGCGCTGGCCACGGTCGCCCCAGCGCGATCGCATCTGGACCAGCTGGATTTCACCGAAGCGGTGGCCCTGCATGACGGCACGATCACCCGCGACGGAACCTTCAACTATGGAGTGGCATGATGGCAGCCCTGCCCGAAGTCGATAATTTCGACGCCGAGATCACCCAGATCGAGACGAACGAGCCGGTGATCGGCGGCCCCGATGGGGTCGACAATCGCGGGCTAAAGCAGCTGGGGAACCGGACCCGATATCTGTTCAACCGGATCACCGAGATCCTGGCGGACCTGTCGCAGAACTTCGCACTGCAAATTGGCGACTATCCGCAGCTGCGCGCGCGGGCCACGACGAAGGACGATGTCGGCCTGGGCAATGTTCCGAACTTCGAGGCGACGGGCAGCACCACCGACGGCAGCGCCAACAAGTTTGCGCTGGCCAGCGCCATCTCGACCCTGCGGGGATTTATCGATGACCGGTTGCCCCTTCTGGGCGGCCAGCTGACCGGGAACCTGACCATCGCGCGCGAGGAACCGACCCTGTTCCTGTCGGACGATCAGGCGGGCGTGACGGGCCGTTTCCGGCTGTTCGAGGGTCAGCTGCGGATGCAGGCGCCCCAGGGCAGCCTGGCGCGGATCGAGGGGATCGGCGGCACCGATCTGACCGGTCTGACGGTGCAGACCGGCGGCGCGCCGCGCACGGTCTACCACACCGGCAACCTGCCCACGACCAGCGACCCCAGCGATGGCGACCCGGGCAAGGTGGCCACCGCCGCCGCAGTCAAGGCGGTGAATGACGGCCTGCCGGGCAAAGCGGATATTGACGGGGATCATGTCAACCTGCGCGCCCGCGCGACGACGAAGACCGATGTCGGCCTGGCCCAGGTGCCGAACTACGCCGCGACCAGCTCGCTGACCGATGGCGCGGCCAACAAATTCGCGACCGCGGCGGCCATCGCTTCTCTGAACACACTGCTGCAGGACAAGCTGGGCCTGGGCGGTGGCACCCTGTCGGGCAGCCTGACGGCCCGCGTCGATGACGCGATCCTGCGCCTGCAAAATGCGGCGGCATCGTTCCAGGGTCAGCTGTCGATTTTTGGCGACGTCATGCGCGTGCAGACCACCCCGGGTGGCCTGATCCGAATGGAAGGGATCGGCCAGGGCGACATCGGCGATGTCGTGATCCGCACCGGCGGCGCGGACGAGACCGTGATCCACACCGGCAACCTGGAAAGCGTGGTCACCGGGGTCACGGCCGCGTCGGGATACATCGTGTTCCCCGGGGGCCTCTATCTGCAATGGGGCACCATCACGAACCCAGGGTTCGAGGAACAGCGAACCCAGCTTTTCCCGATCGCGTTCCCCACGGGCGCGTTCGGCGTGATCGGCCAGGCGATCAACGCGGACAACAGCAGCCAGCGCGTCTCCGACTTCCAGGTGACCAGCGCCGGGGCGGCCGCAAGCTTCAATTACCGGATCCAGCAGATGGACGCGGGCGGGGTCACCGTGTCGTCGGTCTTCTGGATGGCGCTGGGCAACTGAGGAGAGACGACTTTGCACCTGCATTACAACCAGACGACGGGCGCACCGATCAGCTTTCACGGCGATCAGGATATGGCGCCCAGCCCCTCGATCGAGGTGACCGATGCGCAATGGCGCGCGGTGGTCGCCGAGACGGATCGCTTTCGGGTCGATACCGGCACCGGCGGTCTGATCGAGACAGCGCCGGCGGCGCCTGGCCTGGACGATCAGCGGACCGCCGCGATCCTGCGGCTCGGCCGGATCATCGAGCGCATGTCGGGCGCCCTGGTCGCAGGCGTGCCCGCGGCCGAGCGGGACGCCTGGGCCATCAAAGAAGCGGCCGCGGCGGCGGTGCTGGCGGATAACGCCACCAAGGCCGACCTGGATCTGCTGAACGCCGAGGCGGCCGAGACGGGCGAAATGCTCGACGATTTGGCGGCCTCGATCCTCGCCCAGGCGGGCGCGTTCCGCATCGCCGCCGGAAAAGTTTCGGGGGTCAGGCGGGCCGCGCGCGCGCGTATTGTTGAGGCACAAGATGCGGCCGGGATCGAGGCCGCGCTGGCCGACGCCGCCACCGCCGCCGACGCCTTTGTTGCAGACCTGGAGGGCTGACACATGGACTTTCTGCACGGGATCGAAGTGATCGAGGTGTCCGACGGTATTCGGGCCATCGCGACGCCGCGCAGCTCGATCATCGGGCTGATCGGCACGGCGCCGACGGCCGACGTCGCGGCCTTCCCCCTGAACACGCCTGTCCTGGTGTTCGGGCCCCGGCAGATGGAGGCGATCGGCACCACCGGCACCCTGCGCGATGCCTATGCCGCGATCTATTCACAGGGCGTCAATCTGGCCGTGGTCATCCGCGTCGACGAAGGTGTCGACGATGCCGCGACCCAGGCGAACATCGTCGGCGATGCAATCGCCGGGACGGGCGTCTGGGCGTTCCTGGCCGCCGAGAGTGTGCTGCGGGTGACGCCGCGCATCCTGGCGGCGCCCGCCTTTACCTCGAACCGCCCCGGCGGTGCAGCGAACCCGGTGGTCGCGGCGATGATCCCGATCGCCGAGCGGATGCGCGCCGTCGTCGTGGCGGATGGGCCCAACACCACCACGCCCGAGGCTGTCACCTATATCGACGATTTTGACAGTGACCGGCTGTATGTGGTCGACCCCTTTGTTCGGATCTATGACCCGACCGCGCTGGAAGCCGCAGGGGCGGCGAACCTGGCCGCGACTGGCGGGGTCGCCGGCGGTGTCGGGTCGGCACTGCTGACCGGTGACATTACGGGCGCGACGGCTGCCATCGTGACGCGCCCCGCCTCGGCCTATGTCGCCGGGCGGATCTCGCGCACCGATCTCGACCGCGGGTTCTGGTGGTCGCCGTCGAACCAGGTGATCGACGGCATCGTCGGCACCGCCCGGCCGATCGGGTTCTCGCTGTCCGACCCCCAGGCCGAAAGCAACATCCTCAACGAAGGGAACGTCGCCACCATCGTGCACCGCGATGGATATCGGCTGTGGGGCAACCGCACCAACGCGACCGACCCGAACTGGTCTTTCCTGTCGGTGCGGCGGACCGCAGACCTGATCTATGACGCGATCGAGCAAGGGCACCTGTGGGCGATGGACCGGCCGATCAGCGGCCAGCTGATCATCGACATCCGCGACGGTGTCCAGGCCTATATCGACAACCTGGTCGCCCTGGGCGCCCTGTTGGGCGGCCGCGTCTGGTTCGATCCCGAGCTGAACAGCCAGACCCAGCTGCAGCAGGGCAAGCTGACCCTGGACTTCGACATCGAGCCGCCCGCCCCGCTGGAGCGGCTGACCTTCCGCGCGCATCGAAATGGGGCGTATTACGAAACGCTCGCCCTCGAAGTCGCGGCCACCAGCACCCTGACCTGACGAGGAGGCGAGAATGTTCCCCCGGACGATCCGCAACTTTAACGCGTGGCTGGATGGCGTCAGCTATTTCGGCAAGGTGAAGACCGGCACGATGCCCGAGCTGGCGCTGGCCACCCAGAGCTTCCGCGGCGGCGGCATGGATGCCCCGATCGATATCGACATGGGGCAAGAGGCGATGACGGCCGAGCTGGTCTTCGCCGAACACGCGCCCGAACTGCTGGGCAAGTGGGGCACCGTGCAGCGGATTGTCCTGCGCGCGGCCGCCCAGGGCGAGACCGACTTCGAGGCCGACCAGCTGACGTTCACACTGGGCGGGCGCATCACGCGCCAGGCGCCGGCGCAATTCGGCGCGGGGTCCGATGTGGACCTGACCCTGGCGATGAATGTGCGGACATACCGGATCGAACACGGATCGAACGTCAAGGTCGATATCGACATCGAGGCAGGCAAACGCCTGATCGACGGCGTCGACCAGATCGCCTCGACCCGCGCGGCGCTGGGCATTGGCGTCTGACACCCCGGAACAGGAGCAAGAGATGGTCGAAGAACAGCAGAGCGGAGAACCGTCAGCCGAGAACCCGAACAAGATCACGCTGACCACGCCGATCACCGAAGGCGGCGTCGAGATCCGCGAGATCACCCTGCGCGAGCCCAAGGCGGGCGAGCTGCGCGGTCTGCAGATCACGCTGCTGGGCCAGGGCGATGTGGGCAGCCTGATCAAGCTGATCCCGCGCATCTCGACCCCCTATGTCAGCGAGACGGCCGTCGCCGAGATGTCGGCGCACGACATCGCCCAGCTGGGCTCGCTGGTGCTGCTTTTTTTGCAACCCTCGCTGCGCGCGCAGATGCCCGGGGGCTGACCCCTTTCGATGAAGTCGAGGACGCGATGGCGCAATGCGCCGTCGTCTTCCATTGGCCGCCCAGCGAGATGGCGGGGATGGAGCTGGACGAGCTGACAGACTGGGCCCGGCGCGCCCGCGCCCTGGTGGAGCAGACCAACAAGGGAGGGTGACATGGCGATCGACGTGGCCCTGGTGTTGCGCCTGGTCGACCGCGCCAGCGGCCCGCTGCGCACCTTCGCCCGCAATGTCGACAACGTCGCCGGAACCCTGAACAACTACGAGAGCCGGCGCGAGCTGATCGCCTCGAACCAGGCGGCCCAACAACACTGGCGGAACGAGGCGCTGGCCGTGGGCGCCATGGCCTTCTCGCTGCGCCAGGCGCTGCAGCCCGCGATCGGGTTCGAGGCCGCGATGGGCGATGTCCGCAAGGTCATCGATTTTGACGGCGAGAACGGGCTGGCCCTGCTGGGACGCGAGGTCCGTTCTTTGTCCGACGACATCCCGATTGCGTCCGATGGGATCGCGCAGATCATCGCCGCCGCTGGGCAGTCGAACCTGGTGGACAGCGCGCTGCCCGATGACGAGGAACGCGCGCAGCTGATCAAATTTGCCGAGGCGGCTGCGCAGATGGGCATCGCCTTCAATATGGCGGCCGATCAAGCAGGGCAGCGGATGGCTGGCCTGCGCAACATCTTCGCCCAGACGCAGGCCGAGACCGAGGCGCTGGCCGATGCCACAAACCATCTGTCGAACAGCTTCAACACAACGGGGCCCCAGATCCTGGATGTCCTGAACCGGACGGGCGGCGTGTCCAACCTGTTCGGACTGCAGCCCGAACAGCTGGCCGCCCTGGCGACCGGGTTCCTGCAGATGGAGGTGCCTTCCGAGCGGGCATCGACGGCTGTCGAAAACCTTCTCGGGCGCCTGCAGACGGCCGAAACCGGCACCGATGCCTTTCACGAGGCACTCGAAAGCCTGGGCCTGGACGCCGGCGCGCTGTCCGAGGCGATCGAGGCCGACGCCCAGGGCGCGCTGCTGTCCTTCCTCGAAACGGTGAAGGCGTCCGAGAACCCGCTGAATGTTTTGACCCAGATGTTCGGCCGCGAGGTATCGGACGAGCTGGCGATCCTGGTCGGGGGCCTGGACAAGTACAAGGAAGCGGTGGACGCAGTCGCTGACCCGACCGCCTTCGCCGGCTCGATGCTCGCGGAATACCAAATCAAAGCGGACGAGACGGGCAACCAGCTGACGCTGTTGACGAACCGCCTCACGAACTTGTCGATCGTCATCGGGACTGAGGTGTTGCCGATCCTTTCCGACATGGTCGCCGGGGTGACGCCCGTGATCCAGGCCTTCAGTGACTTTTCCGAGGCGAACCCCGAGCTGACCCGCGCGCTGTTCTATGGCGTCGCGGGCCTGATCGCGTTCAAGGCGGCGACGGTCGCGATCATGTGGCCGCTGTCCGGTCTGGTGGGCCTGTTCCTGCGCGGCTGGCCGCTGATCCGGGTCCTGGGTGCGGCGGCGATCTGGGCGGGCGGCAAGGCGCTGCCCCTGCTGGCCGGCGGGTTCACCGCGGTGATGGGGGTGGCGAAAAGCCTGGTCGCCCTGCTGGTCGCGAACCCGATCGGCGCCGCGATCGCGCTGATCGCCGCCGGGGCCTTCCTGATCTATCGCAACTGGGACGGGGTCGCCGCCTGGTTCTCTCAGCTGTGGGACAACGTAGTGGCCGTCTTCGTCGGGGCGAAGGACTTCATCGTCGGCGCGTTCTCGCTGGACATGGATCTGGCGATCCAGGGCATCGCAACGATTTGGAGTGGGTTGTCGGGGATCTTCAAATCGGCCTGGGATGGCGTGATCGGGATTTTCCGGGCGGCCTGGGCCGAGATCAAGCCGATCGTCGATGCCATCACCGGGGCGTTCGATCTGTTCGGTGAAAGTGACGATCAGCAAGCGGCTGCCGTTGCGGCGGCGCAAGGCGGCCGCGGGCGCATCTCTGACAGTATCCGCCGCCGCGCGGCCGGCGGCCCCGTCAGCGCCGGGCAGCTCTACCAGGTGAACGAGCTGGGCGAGGAGCTTTTCGTCCCCAACACCGCCGGCACCATCGTGCCCGCCCATCGCCTGTCGACCCGCAGCGATGCGCCCGTGGCGCCTGCCTTTGGCGGCCGCGCCTCGGCCGGATCATCCGGGCCCGTGACCATCAACGTGCACCCATCGCCCGGGATGGACGAGGCGGCGCTGGCCCGCATGGTCGCCGATGAAGTCCGCAGGACGCAAGACGCCAGCGCCGACCTGCACGACGGGGCCTTGATGAACGGGGGCCACCTGTGACGGGCGAGGTGATGATGGGCCTGGGCGCCTACCGCTTCCAGCTGCTGACGGCCGCGTTCCAGGACCGCACGAAAAACACGACCTATCGCTGGTCCGCCCAGGATCGCGCCGGCCGCAGTCCTGCGCTGCAATTCCTCGGCGAAGGGATCGAGACCATGGATCTGCAGGGCCGCATCCTGCCGACCTTTCGGGGCGGCCTGGGCCAGGTGCGCGCGATGCGGGCCCAGGCCAAGACGGGCGAGCCGCTGATGCTGGTCGACGGTCTGGGCTTTGTCTATTCGCGCTGGGTGATCACCCAGATCCGCGAGACCGAGACCATCTTTTTTCCGAACGGGGCGCCGCGCCTGATCGAGTTTTCCGTCTCGCTGTCTCGATATGGGGAGGATCAAGCGTGAGCCTCTACCGCACGATTGAAGGCGACGTCGTCGACCAGATTTGCTTTCGGATCTATGGCACCAGCTCGGGCACGACCGAGGCGCTGCTGGAAGCGAACCCGGGCCTGGCCGATCGCGGCGCGACCCTGCCCGCCGGGCTGGAGCTGGTGCTGCCACCGCCGCCGCAGACCCCGGTGCGCCGGGCGATCCGGCTGTGGGATTAGACGATGCGGCCGATCTACCAGATCACCGTCGACGGGCAGGACATCACCGCCCAGATCGCCGATCGCCTGACCACCCTGACCGTGATCGACGAAGCGGGGTTCGAAGCGGATCGCCTCGACTTCACCCTGGACAATCGGCAAGGGCTGATCGAGCGGCCGCGCCGAGGCGTCAAGCTGGAGCTGGCGCTGGGCTTCATCGAGACGGGGATGACGCGGATCGGCAGCTTCATCGTCGATAGCCTGTCGGGCGGCGGCCCCAACCAGATCATGAATGTCAGCGCGAAGGCTGTCGATCTGACCGGCGGCATCCGCGCACCCAGGACCGAAGGCTGGACCGAGGTGACCCTGGACACCGTCGTCACCACCATCGCCCGCCGCCATCAGCTGACGCCCGTGATCGCGCCGATCCTGGCGCCGCATTTCTATCCGCATATCGCCCAGACGGCCGAGAGCGATCTGAACCTGGTGACGCGCCTGGCGCACGAGCTGAGCGCGATCGCCAAAGTCGCCGAGGATCGCCTGGTGGTGGTGCCACCGGGCACCCAGGCCACGGCCGCCGGGCAGCCGATCCCGCCGATCGCGCTGGACCGCAGCGCCTTCACCAGCTGGCAGTGGCGCCTGGGCGAGCGGCAAGACTACGGCAGCGTGAAAGCCTGGTGGCAGGACATCGCGGGGGGCCGGCGCCAGCCTGTCACGGCCGGGTCGGGCGAGCCGATCTTCGAGATCCGCGAGACCTTCGCAACGGCCGAGGCCGCGAACCGCGCGGCGGCCGGCAAGCTGAAAACCCTGGGCCGCGACACCGTCGAGGTGTCGGGCACCCTGGCAATCGCCGATTTGCGCCTGGCGGCCGAGCTGCCGATCCAGCTGAGCGGATTCGATGACGGGTCGAATGGCGCCTACACGCTGACCCGCGTCACCCACCGACTGAGCAGTGCCCTGACCACCAGCTTCAACGCCAAGCCCCCCGCAGAGGAGGAGTGAACGATGACCGACGCCTGGACGATGACAATCCGCCTTGCCAGCGATGGCTCGGGTCTGACCGTGACCCTGCCAGACCAGCCTTACCCTGTGTTCGGCGCCCTCTCCTCGCTGGCGCTTCCCCAGGGGCAGGAGATTGTTCCGATCGAGACGGCCGCGGCCTTTGTGGCGCCGTCTGGAACCCCGATTTACACCGCGATCGGCCTGCCCGAGGGGCTGACGATCAACCCATCGACGGGCGAGATCACCGGCGCCCCGACCGAGCTGCAACCGGCGCGCACCGTGACGATTTCAGTCGCCGTCGGGGATGCCGCGAACGCGGCGCGCGCGAGCTTCGTCATGT
>JBCBIS010000072.1:0-18781 GCA_038524325.1 Pseudomonadota bacterium | reverse complement strand
CGAGCAATTCGGATTGGCGATGATGTTCTTCCGGGCATAGCCCTCGACCTTGTCCGGGTTCACCTCCGGCACGATCAACGGCACCTGCGGGTCATAGCGATAGAGCGAGGAGTTATCGATCACCACACAGCCCGCCGCCGCCGCCTTGGGCGCGTGCACCTTCGAGGGGCCAGAGCCGATGGCAAAGAGCGCGATATCCGTGCCCGCCCAGTCATACTGCTCGATATCCAGGCATTTGAGCGTCTCGTCGCCATAGCTGCATTCGGTCCCCTGGCTCTTGCGGCTGGCCAAGGCAACGACTTCATCGGCGGGAAACTCCCGCTCCGCCAGAATGTTCAGCAATTCGCGGCCCACATTGCCCGTGGCGCCGGCGACGGCGACTTTGTAGCCCATCGGTTCGGTCCTTCGTTGAGAGAAGCCGTCTCTTACTGCCGATTGGCTGGATTGGAAAGGAGAGATAATGACCTGCGATTTCGAGGAAGCCGCCGCCCGTAAGGCCCGCTCCATCGCCCGGCTCGACGCCGCCGGGATCCCCTGGATCGACCGCCTGCCCCCGATCGAGCCGGAGGCCAAGGTGCTCCGCCGATCAGCCGAGGAGATTGGGCTGCGGACCATCTGTCTCGCGCTGGTCTCGATGAAAGCCGCCGGGGCGGATACGGACTTCGTTTAAGACGGGATCCGGCATGACGCGGTCGAGCAGTCGTTCTCGCCCCGCGAAACCGCGTGTCTGGCCTAAGCCATGTCCGATGAACACATACGCGTCCAACTCCGATGGCGGGTTGGAGCGGCGCATACCCCCTCTGGTCGGTGGGACAAATTGCTGAGCTTGGCCTGCCTTCAGCCCTCTGCGACTGGCGACCCGCATAGGCTTTCTCTCAACGCTGGTGCAGCGCCCAATGCCGCAGATCCTGGACGAGGCGGACTTGATCTACCGCCTGCACTGGGCCGTGCGAGATGCCGACCTCAACGGTCGGCCGATCCCTCCAGCCCTCAATCAGAATGTGGTGATAGAGCGCTACTACGCATTGAACTGGCTGATGGTCCCCCGCGAAGACCCCTATCCCTGGGACGAGGTCCCAACCAGCGCCTGATCCGGTCAGTCTCCCAACGCTGCCACCAGTGCCCGCGCAAATCCCGGATGGGATTTGCCATGAAAGGAGTGTGAGCGCCTGCGCGAACGCCGTTTGGCATCTCGTGTGCCGTAAGCTCAGCGCAGATCCAACATCTGCCGGCCGGTCAGATAGCCAGTTGCCGCGTCGCCTTGGGCCTCCTGAAACTCCAGGATCGCCTGGCGCGTTTGTGGACCGAAGATCCCGTCCAGCAGCCCTTGATAGTGTCCCCGCTCCCGCAACCCGCGCTGCAGGGCGCGTTTGGCCGAGCGGGAGATCGACTGCTCCAGCACCGCCAGCTCTTCCTCGGTCTGGGCTTCGGGCGCCCCCTCGGGCAGCAGCGCGCCTGGCGCCTCCGGGGCCACGGCCGCGGCCGGGCGACGCAGATAGGCCGGTGCGGCGGCGCGGTCGGACAGGCTCACCCCCTCGGCCGCGGCCAGACGGTCCAGCACATCGCCGATCTCGATCGTCTCCTCGCGGTCCAGCGTCGCGAAGATCCGGACCAGCGGATCGCTGGCCCCATACGCGGCAACCAGGATCGGGCTCGCCCCGGGGACAGGCTCGGGCGCTGCCTCCAGCGGCGGCAGCAGGTTGCGCATATCCTGGCGCGGCTGGCCGACCGCGATCATCACCGCGCCGCCCTCGCCCGCCTGGGCCGCCGCCCGGGCAAAGGCGGAAAGCGGCACGGCCCGGGTGAACAGATCGCTCGGCCGCCGCAGTTCGATATCCGCCGGCAGCACGAAAGCCCGCCCGTCGTACAGCACCGCCGGCATGTCGAGATAGACCAGCGAGGCCGAGGTGTTCACCGCCTCATCGGCAAAGCGCTTGAGGATCGACCTCAGCTCGGCATTGCTCGGATCGGCGGCGCGAAGGGTTTCGGCGCCCAACACCTGCAGATTGGCCTGCAGCGCATCTGCCCTGGCCGTGCCCTGGCCGACCGAGACGACCATCGCAACCACCCGGTCCTGCTGCGCTGCGGCCGACCAGGCCGTCAGACCCGCAAACATGGAAAGGCAGACCGCCCTGAGAATTCGCAGAGGCACGTATGAACCCTTTCATGGGAAAGTTGCACTGACCAGCGCATCTGATATCAGATCCTCAAGGATTTGCAGCGAAAAATCCCGATCAATTGTGGGCAAATGCCTGCAAGACCGGCCAGCGGAAAGGGTGAGAGAATGGGTCTGCGCACGAAGTTCAATGCCGTTCTGGTCGGGGCCTGTCTGGCCGGCATTCTGGCGGCGTCGGGCATGACCTATTGGGTTGTCCAGCGCTCGGCCATCGCCGAGATCGAGCAGGAGATCCGCCTGCTGCGCGCCAATGCGCTGGCTGTGCGCCACTACACCGTCACCAATATCGGCCCGGTCCTGCAGGACGACAGCGAGATCCTGTTCCTGCCGCAGACGGTCGCCTCCTATTCCGCGCAGACCGTCTTCGCCAAGTTTCGCGAGGAGTTTCCGGAATACTACTACAAGGAAGCCGCGCTCAATCCGACCAACCCGGCTGACCTGGCCCAGCCTTGGGAGGCGGAATTGATCGAGCAGTTTCGCGCCGACCCCTCGCTCGACCGGGTCTCTCTGGTGGTGGATGGCGAGGAGGACAACCGCTTCTTCACCGTCGCCTTTCCCCTGACCATCAAGAACGAGGGCTGCCTCTATTGCCACTCGACCCCCGATATCGCGCCCCCTGCGATGGTCGATCTCTATGGCCCAAATAACGGCTTCGGCTGGCAGTTGAACGAGACCGTGGGGGCGCAGATCATCTCGGCACCGATGTCGCTGGCTGATGACCGCGCGCGCGAGACCACGCTGATCCTGGTGGCGGCACTCAGCATGGCCTTCCTGCTGGTCCTGATCGTCACCAATATCCTGCTCAGCCGGATCGTTCTGCGCCCGGTGGCGGCAATGTCCGAAGTGGCGGAGAAAGTCAGCCTGGGCGATTTCACCATCCCGGAATACGAAAAGGCGGGGTCGGACGAGATCAGCTCGCTGTCGCGGTCCTTCAACCGGATGCGCCGCTCGCTCGAGAGCGCTATGAAGATCCTCGATGACTGATCGTCCCGACCGCCCGGCGGACCATACAATCATCGCCCCCGCGCCGGTGCTGACAGGACATCCCCAGGCGGTCGGCAAGTATCGGATCGAAGGGATCTTGGGCGAGGGCGCCATGGGCGTGGTCTATCAGGGCCACGATCCCGATATCGACCGGCCCGTGGCGATCAAGACGGTGCATGCCCATCTGATCGGCAATTCGGGCCGCGACCAATGGCTGGAACGATTTGCGCGCGAGGCGAAGGCGGCGGGCTGTGTGTTGCACCAGAACCTCGTCACCGTGTTCGACTATCTCCAGGAAGGCGGCCAGCCCTATATCGTGATGGAGCGGATCGAGGCCGAAACACTGGGCGACCGGATGCGCCGCAGCCCGCGCCTCGATTGGACCGAGGCGGCGGATATCATGGCCCAGGTCATGGCCGGTCTGGCGGCGATCCATGATGCGGGCATCATCCATCGCGACCTGAAGCCGGCCAATGTGCTGCTGACCCCGGCGGGCGCGGTCAAGCTGACCGATTTCGGCGTCGCCCGGATCCAGAATATGGAGGCCACCCAGGCCGGGATGATCGGCACCCCCTTCTACATGGCGCCCGAGCAGTTCTATGGCGAGGCGGTGGATGCCCGCGCCGATCTCTTCGCCTGCGGGGTGCTGATCTACGAGCTCGTCACCGGCAAGCGGCCTTGGGAGGCCGAGCGGATGGAGCATCTTTTCTTGAAGATCGAAACCGAGGCGCCGATCCGCCCCTCGACCCTTGTCGGCTGGGTGCCCGAGGCGTTGGACGACATCGTCTTCAAGGCCCTCAGATCGAAACCGCAGGAGCGGTTCGAAAGTGTCCGGGCCTTGGCCGTGGAGTTCGCGGCGCTGATCGGCGGGACCCAGCCCGGCGATGCGGGTGCGTCCAGGGCGGTGGGGCGCCGTCCGGTCACGGGGCCTGCCGGGGCCCCCCCGACCGTCGCCCCCGAGATGTCGCAAACCATGATCAGCCGCATCTCGCCAGAAAGTCTGCGCCGGATCGAGGCTGAGCTGGTCGACCGTTTTGGCCCGATGGGCAAGGTGCTGATGCGCCGGGCGGCCACCGCGAGCACCGATGTCGACAGCATGGTGCAACGGCTGGTGGAGGATATCGGCCCGGCCCGGGTCGACGAGGCTTTGCAGACCAGCCTGCGAGAACAGGCCGAACTGTCAGGCGCGGGGACGAGCCTTACGGGATCGAGCCCCGCTGCGGGTCAGACGCCGCCGAGCCGGGTGGGACAGGATCCGACCGATGCCGGCGCCATCCCGCCGGAGCTGTGCGCCGCCGCCGCCGAGGCGCTGACCAGGCATCTGGGACCGATCGCCTCGGTCCTGGTGCAGCGCGAGGCGGCGAAGGCGGTCTCGGCGGAAAATCTGCTCGACACGCTGGCTGGGCATATCGCCAGCGAGACCGACCGCAAGGCGTTCCGCGCCTCCTTCAGCATTTGAAGGCAAGCCGCCCGGCTTACTCGCTTTCCGGGCGCAGGATGCGCGGGCCGAGATTGCTGAGAACCGCAGCGGCGTCATAGGCCATCGGATCATCCTCTGGCTTCTCGCCGCGGAACATCAGGATATTGGCGCTGGCTTGGAACCGCGGCGGCGGCGGGCGGTAGGTGTGGACCCCGCCAAAGAAGAATGGCCGGTGGAAAAACCCAAATCGGACGAAGCTGCGGCGCCGGAACTTGCCGCGCCGCTTGTGGCGATGCCGGTGTTTGGCGCGTTTGCCGAACAGGCTCTGCTGCTGCAGGTCGGGGCCGGTCTCCTGTTCGGCGATGCGGAACCAGTCAAAGCCGGTCTCGCGCGTCACTTCGGCGGCGCGGTAGAGGAGATAAGTCTCGACCACATTGCGCGGCGTTGCGGAGTTGCCGCGGAACGAGACGAGGTAGCGATTGTCCTCGATCCGTTGCTCGGCAAAGCCAAACCGCTTGGCGGCGGGCTGATAGGGCGTGGCCTTGGCACAGGCCGCCAGGATCAGCGCGACGACGATCAGGCCTGCGGCTCGGGTGGCGGATGACATGCGTGGCATGGGGCACCTCCTGCGCTGGAATGTACGCCTGCGGGGCGGATTCGCCAAATCACAGTCCGACCAGCGCCCGTTATTGGAGATGTTGCGTTATCGGAGCGGCCCGGACCCGCCGCCATCGGTCAAAGGCAGCCAGTGCCACGAAAAAAGGGGCCGGCGGACCGGCCCCTTCCTACCTGTTGCAGGGAGGATCAGCAGGAATAGTACATCTGGAACTCGACCGGGTGGGGAGTGTGCTCGTAGTTGTACACCTCCTCCCATTTCAGCTCCATGTAGCCCTCGAGCTGGTCCTTGGTGAACACGTCACCGGCCAGCAGGAACTCGTGATCGGCGGCCAGCGCATCCAGCGCCTCGCGCAGCGAGCCACAGACGGTGGGGATACCGGCCAGTTCCTCGGGCGGCAGATCGTAGAGATCCTTGTCCGCCGCTTCGCCCGGATGGATCTTGTTCTTGATCCCGTCGAGGCCCGCCATCAGCAGGGCCGAGAAGCAGAGATAGGGGTTGGCCGCCGGGTCGGGGAACCGGGTCTCGACGCGCTTGGCCTTCGGGCTCTCGGTCCAGGGGATCCGGACCGACGCCGAGCGGTTGCGGGCCGAATAGGCCAGCAGCACTGGCGCTTCGAAGCCCGGGATCAGCCGCTTGTAGGAGTTGGTCGACGGGTTGGTGAACGCGTTTAGCGCTTTGGCATGCTTCAGGACGCCGCCGATATAGAACAGCGCCTCGTCCGACAGATCGGCATAGCCCGAGCCGGCGAAAAGCGGTTTGCCATCCTTCCAGATCGACTGGTTCACATGCATCCCCGTGCCGTTATCGCCGGCGATCGGCTTGGGCATGAAGGTCGCCGATTTGCCATAGGCATGGGCGACATTGTGGATCACGTATTTGTACTTTTGCAGCGCGTCGGCCTGATAGGTCAGCGAGCCGAAGATCAGACCCAGCTCGTGCTGGCACGACGCCACTTCGTGGTGGTGCTTGTCGACATTCATGCCCATGCGCTTCATGGTCGAGAGCATCTCCGAGCGGATATCCTGACCGGCATCGGTCGGGTTCACCGGGAAATAGCCGCCCTTGACGCCCGGGCGGTGGCCCATATTGCCCATCTCGTATTCGGTGTCGGTGTTCCAAGAGGCGTCCATCGCGTCCACCTCATAGCCGACTTTGTTCATCTCGACCGAGAAGCGCACATCGTCGAACAGGAAGAACTCAGCCTCGGGACCCCAGAAGGATTTGTCGCCGATGCCGCTTTCGACCAGATATTTTTCGGCCTTCACGGCGGTGCCACGCGGGTCACGGTCATAAAGCTCGCCGGTATCCGGTTCATGCACCGTGCAGAACACAGCCAGTGTCTTCTCGGCATAGAACGGATCGATATAGGCGCTATCGCAATCCACCATCAGCTTCATGTCCGACTGATCGATCGATTTCCAGCCGGCGATCGAGGAACCGTCGAACATCCAGCCCTCTTCGAACCAGTCTTCGTCGACAATGTCGCTGATCGCAGTCACATGCTGCATCTTTCCCCGCGGGTCGGTGAAGCGGATATCGACATAGGCGATCTCCTCATCCTTGATCATCTTCACCAGATCGGCTGCTGTGGTCATCTTCGTTCCCCTGTCTCTACTTCGGGTTTTCGGATTGTTGGGCCATTCCCTTGCAGACCTCCATGCGCGTCGCGGGAGGATCCGGGGCGGGAACTGGCATTACTCAGAGCGCATCCGGCCCGTCCTCGCCGGTGCGGATGCGGATCGCCTGCTGAACTTCGCTGACGAAAATCTTGCCGTCGCCGATCTTTCCGGTCTTGGCGGCCTGGGTGATAGCCTCGAGCGTCTGATCGAGCATGTCATCGGCCACCACAACTTCGATTTTCACCTTCGGCAGAAAATCGACGACATACTCGGCACCGCGATACAGCTCCGTATGGCCCTTCTGACGGCCGAACCCTTTGGCTTCGATCACGCTGAGGCCCTGGACACCGATCTCCTGCAGGCTTTCCTTCACTTCGTCGAGCTTGAACGGCTTGATCACCGCTTCGACTTTTTTCATGTCGCTCTCTCCCTCGGGGCAGGCGTGTTGTTATTATGCCAGAGCAATGCAGGAGCCGTGCCAGAAGGGGAAGGGTTTCCAAGTGGTTGATTTCGTTACTGTGGTGCAGTGGGTGATTGGAGAAATTGCCTGAAATTTAGGCGAGTTGCCTAACTTTTATGCGCTTTGGGGGCGGATCAAGCCTGGCCAGTGCGCGGAAGTAAAATTATGACAGACCTCCTCACTGCCGCGCAGATGCGCGCCATTGAACAAGCGGCCATCGAGAGCGGCGCTGTCACAGGCCTCGAACTGATGGAACGCGCAGGCAAAGGCGTCGTCGAGGCCGTGATTGCGTGGCGTCCCGAGCTTGCGAACGCCCCCCGCAGGGCCCTGGTGCTGTGCGGCCCCGGCAATAATGGCGGCGATGGATTTGTCGTGGCCCGGCTGCTGATCCAACGGGGGTGGGAGGTTGATGTCTGCCTCTATGGTGATGCGCAGAAGCTGCCGCCCGACGCGGCTCAGAACGCCGAGCGGTGGCGAGAACTGGGAGCGGTGCGTCTCTGGGATGATGCGTCGATCGCAGCGCGCTTGGACAGTGGCATCGATGATCTGGTCGTCGATGCGCTCTTCGGAACGGGTCTTTCGCGCTCGATGCCTGATGATACGACGCGGACCGGGCATGCCTTCAGCCCAAGTGTGTTTGAGGGAGATCGGCCGAGACATGTCGCGATCGACCTGCCCAGTGGGATATGCAGCGATAGCGGGGCCAATCTGGGTGGAGCCCTGCCCGCGAACCTGACGGTGACTTTCCATTCCGCGAAGCTCGGACATGTCCTCTCGCCGATGACTGCGTTGAACGGAGGGCCCGCCTGGTGCGGGGATCTCCGCGTCGCCGATCTCGGCTTGCTGCGCGCGGGACGCCATAGCGCAGGACAGAATGTCGTGCAGAGGACGAGCCCGCCGTCGGGGCGGTTGAGCAAACGCCTCCCGAGCCAACATAAGTTCAACCATGGCCACGCTCTCATCCTCTCCGGCGCCGTTGGAAAGGGTGGCGCTGCGCGGTTGGCAGCGCGCGGGGCGCTCCGGGTCGGCGCTGGGGTTGTCAGTGTTGGCTGCCCTCCGGCTGCATTGATCGAGAACGCGGCGCGGCTGGATGCGGTTATGCTGCGCGCGCTTGCGGGGGCATCGGATCTGCGAGAGGCTTTGGCCGATCCTCGCATAAGCGCACTCTGCCTCGGCCCAGGCTTTGGCATGGGCGCCAGGTGCCGCGACATGGTTTCTGTGGCGCTGTCGGCGCGCGCGGAGAGATCGGGCTCTGAGCCGACTTTAGGTGTGGTTCTAGATGCAGATGCGCTGACTTCGTTCGAAGAGGCGCCCGAAGCGCTTTTCCGCTTGACCGATGAGCGCTGCGTGCTGACCCCTCACCAGGGGGAGTTCGGGAGGCTGTTTCCCGATATCATTGCCAAATTGCAGGAGCCTGCATTGCGCGGCCCGGCCTATTCGAAAGTCGATGCGACGCGCGAGGCGGCGGCCCGGGCCAGGTGCACGGTGCTGTTCAAGGGCGCGGACACGGTGATCGCAGACCGCTCCGGGTGTTGCGTGGTCAACTCTGCGCATTACGAGCGCGCCGCGCCCTGGCTTGCGACAGCCGGCTCGGGCGATGTGCTCGCGGGGGTCATCACAGGGCTCTTGGCGCGCGGCTGTCCTCCGAGGCAGGCTGCCGAGACGGCGGCGTGGCTCCACGTAGAGTGTGCTCTAAAATTTGGCCCAGGTCTGATCGCCGAAGATCTGGCAGAACAATTGCCGACCGTGTTCCGCGATCTGAGCCTCTGAAATATAGGACGGATGAGCGGGGCGGGCGGGCGATATGGACGCCAAAGGCGGCCAGGAGGCCGTCGCCCCGCTGAACTGCGCGCGCCGCGCCGGGCCGACAGCCTCCCGCGGGGCTTGCGCCCCGCGTATCGCCCGCCCGCCCGGCGGATCCATCAGGTGATTTTGGCTGAGGTCTGTGGTTGCAGACACTCTGCGACGTATCGAGCGGGAACACTCACGAGCATCATGCAGATTCTCGACCACCAAATGCACGCGTGGCCTTGTTGCAGCCTTTTTCTGCCATCGTCATTCGCCGTAGACACCGCTAAACCAGCCTTGGTCTGTTCGCCCTTGCCAGCTCGATGGCCGGCACATTTTCCTCTATCGCACCCCCGAGTGGGTTGATATAGAAGCGCCCGTTCGGCCAGGGAAGCGGTGCTCCCCGGTCTCGCGGGCGTGGTGGAACTGGTAGACACGCGAGATTTAGGTTCTCGTGCCGCAAGGCGTGGGGGTTCAAGTCCCTCCGCCCGCACCAGGACAGCGCTGGTTTAAGAGAATGTGCCGGGTGTACCGGCGGGCGAGAGGTAGGATATGCAGGTCACGGAAACCAAGGCCGAAGGGCTCCGGCGGGAATATACATTGGTCGTGAGCGCCCAGGATCTTGAGGCCAAGACCAACGAAAAACTCGAGACCGTGCGCGCCGACTTCCAGATGAAGGGCTTTCGCAAGGGCAAGGCGCCCTTGCCGCTGCTCAAGAAAATGTTTGGCAAATCGGTCCTGGGCGAGGTGGTGCAGGAGGCTGTCGACGGCGCGGTCAGCGATCATCTGAACCAGGCCGGCCACCGGCCTGCGGGACAGCCGGACATCAAGATTACCAATGAAAGCTTCGACGAAGGCGACGATCTGACGGTGGAACTCGGCTATGACTGTCTTCCCGAGGTGCCCGATATCGACTTTTCGACCATCAAGCTCGAGCGCAAGACGGTCGAGGTCGCCGATGCGGATATCGAGGAAGGCCTCGGCAAACTGGCCGAGAGCGCGGTCTCCTATGTCGCGCGTCCTGAGGGCGAGGCAGCGGCCGATGGCGATCAGGTCGTGATCGATTTCGAAGGCTCGGTCGGCGGCGAAGTGTTCGAAGGCGGCACGGCGGAGGACTATCCGCTGGTGCTCGGCTCGAACGCGTTCATTCCTGGGTTCGAAGAGCAACTGACCGGCGCGAAAGCCGGTGACGATGTGTCGGTCAATGTAACCTTTCCGGAGAACTATGGCGCCGCCAATCTGGCGGGACAGGAAGCTGTCTTTGCCTGCAAAGTGAAGGAAGTTCGCCAACCTCAGCCGGCAGAGATCGATGACGAGCTCGCTAAACGCTTCGAGGCAGAGGATCTCGACGATCTGAAGCAGAAAATGCGCGATCAGATTGCGATGGAATTCGCGGGTGCCGGTCGCAATTTGCTTAAGCGCCGTCTGCTCGACGCGCTCGATGAAACCGTGAGCTTCGATCTGCCGCCGACTCTGGTCCAGACCGAGGCGAAAGAGATCGCTCAACAACTCTGGCACGAAGAAAATCCGAGCGCCGAGGGACAAGAGCAGCCCGAGATCGAACCCGATGAGAGCCACACAAAACTGGCCGAGCGCCGGGTGCGTCTGGGCCTCCTGCTGGCCGAGGTTGGGCAGCGCCAGGGCGTTGAGATCAACGAGCAGGAGCTGGGCCAGGCCGTGATGGCCGAAGCGCGAAACTTCCCGGGACGCGAGCGCGAGTTCTTCGACTTCGTCAAGCAGAACCCGCCGGCGCTTGAACGCATTCGCGCGCCGCTTTTCGAGGAAAAGGTCGTCGATGTGATCCTGGCCTCTGCAGATGTCACGGACGTGCAGGTGTCGAAAGACGATCTGCAGGCCGAGATGGATGCGCTGGAGGAGGAAGCCTGAGGGCCGCAGGGCCGGGCGGGGTTAATCTCTGATTAGGGTTTTGCGCTCAATCAGGGTTTAGGCCGCTCTTTGCAGGCCGAGATCAGACCCGGGGCGCAGGTGCGGGACTTTTCGTCCAGTCAAGCCCCGGTTCGTGAAAGCCGGACGCACCGCGCAGAAGCTGTTCGGGGCGCCCTTGAAGCGGGTGGGGGCAGTGACTAAACCCAAGTAAGAGCCGCATCTTCGGAGCATCCGAACCGCCGCGGCACGGCGGCAACAGGCGGCAGATAAGGATTTCGCGATGAGAGACCCGCTCGACACATTCACCAATTTCATCATCCCGACGGTGGAAGAGACAACCTCGCGCGGATCGATCCGCTACGACATCTTCTCGCGCCTTCTGAAGGAGCGGATCGTGTTCGTGGCTGGCCCGGTGCAGGACGAGATGGCGACGATCATCGTGGCGCAGCTCCTTTTCCTCGAGGCCGAGAACCCCAAGAAAGAAATCTCGATGTATATCAACTCGCCGGGTGGCGTGGTGACCTCGGGGCTCTCGATCTATGACACGATGCAATATATCCGGCCCAAGGTTTCGACCGTGTGTATCGGGCAGGCGGCGTCGATGGGCTCGCTTCTGCTGGCAGCGGGCGAGGCGGGGATGCGCTATACCTTGCCCAACAGCCGGATCATGGTGCACCAGCCGTCGGGCGGCTTCCGCGGCCAGGCGACCGATATCGCGATCCATGCCAAAGAAATCCTCGAGCTGAAAAAGCGCCTCAACGAGATCTATGTCCACCATACCGGCCAGGACTATGACACGGTCGAAGGCGCGTTGGAGCGGGACAATTTCATGGTTGCGCAAGAGGCCAAGGATTGGGGCCTGATCGACGAGATCGTGGAAAACCGCGCGGTGCCGGACGACGAAGCCGAAGGGTGAGCCCGGCTCACCCCCTGCGCGCCTGTGACCGGTTGATGACAGGGCCGGTCGCTGCCGATAAACTGTCGTGGAGCGAGATTCGGTTTTTCCGACTTGTTAATAGCTCGATGCAACCGTGGGTGCTCTGAATGCGCCCGGAGAGATAGATGACCAAAAACAGCGGCATGGACAGCAAAAACACCCTCTACTGCTCGTTTTGCGGGAAGAGCCAGCACGAGGTGCGCAAGCTGATCGCCGGTCCAACCGTGTTCATCTGCGACGAATGTGTCGAGTTGTGCATGGACATCATCCGCGAGGAGACCAAGAACAATCTGGTCAAATCCGCCGATGGCGTGCCCACGCCGAAGGATATCTGCGAGGTGCTCGACGATTATGTCATTGGGCAGGAGGTCGCGAAACGCGTCCTCTCGGTGGCCGTACATAACCACTACAAGCGGCTGGGGCATGCCTCTAAATCGACCGATGTCGAATTGGCCAAGTCCAACATTTTGCTGATCGGCCCCACCGGTTGCGGTAAGACGCTGCTGGCGCAGACCTTGGCGCGCATCTTGGACGTGCCCTTCACGATGGCCGATGCGACGACGCTGACCGAGGCCGGGTATGTCGGCGAGGATGTCGAGAACATCATCCTCAAATTGCTGCAAGCCGCAGATTACAATGTCGAACGGGCGCAGCGGGGCATCGTCTACATCGACGAGGTCGACAAGATCTCGCGCAAGTCGGACAATCCGTCGATCACCCGCGATGTGTCGGGCGAGGGCGTGCAGCAGGCCCTGCTGAAGATCATGGAGGGCACGGTGGCCTCCGTACCGCCACAGGGCGGGCGCAAGCATCCGCAGCAGGAGTTTCTGCAGGTCGACACGACCAATATCCTCTTTATCTGCGGTGGTGCCTTCGCTGGTCTCGACAAGATCATCGCACGCCGCGGCAAGGGCTCGGCCATCGGCTTCGGAGCCGACGTAAAATCGGACGATGACCGCCGGATCGGGGATATTCTCTCCGAACTGGAGCCTGAGGATCTGTTGCAATTCGGCCTGATCCCGGAATTCGTCGGCCGTCTGCCGGTGGTTGCAACGCTGCGTGACCTGGATGAAGACGCGCTGATCACCATCCTGACCGAGCCGAAAAACGCGCTGATCAAGCAATACCAGCGCCTCTTCGACATGGAGAGCGTCAGCCTCTCCTTCACCGATGACGCACTGCGCCAGGTCGCCAAGAAGGCGATCGAGCGGAAGACCGGTGCTCGCGGCCTGCGCTCGATCCTCGAAACCGTTCTGCTCGACACCATGTTCGAATTACCGGGCCTCGAAGGGGTCGCCGAGGTCGTCGTGAATGACGAAGTGATCGGTGGTGAGGCGAAACCGCTCTATATCTACGCAGACAAGGCAGGTGCGACCGCCTCGTAAGATCGTGGCGGGCTTACCTTGAAATACCGGGCCAGAGCGCCCAGCTTTGTCAGCCAATCAGAACGAAAATGCGCGTCAGCGCATTGCAAGAGGCCGTTTCATGACAAAATCGAGTTCCGAGCCCACCACCTATCCTGTCCTCCCGCTCCGCGACATCGTGGTCTTCCCCCACATGGTCGTGCCGCTTTTTGTCGGCCGCGAGAAGTCAGTGAAGGCGCTGGAGCAAGTGATGCGCGAAGACCGGCAGATCCTGCTGGCAACCCAGAAAGACGCCGGGGTCGATAACCCCGAGCATGACGACATCTATCGCATCGGTGCGCTGGCAAACGTTCTGCAACTGCTGAAACTGCCCGACAACACGGTGAAAGTGCTGGTCGAGGGGCGCTCGCGTGCCGAGATCACCGGGTTCCGCGACAATCCGGAGTTCTTCGAGGCGGAAGCGCAGGAGATCCCCGATGTCGAGGCCGATCCAGCCACCGTCTCGGCCCTGACCCGCTCGCTGACCGAGCAGTTCGAGCGCTATGTCAAGCTGAACAAGAACGTCCCCGAGGAAGCGCTGGCCAATATCGGCGATATCGAGGATCCGGCAAAGCTGGCCGACACCATCGCGGGCCATCTGGGCGTGAAGCTCTCCGAACGGCAGAAACTGCTGGAGGAACCGGGCGTCGCCGCGCGGTTGGAAAAGATCCTGCAGATGATCCAGGGCGAGATTTCGGTTCTGCAGGTCGAGAAAAAGATCAAATCCCGCGTCAAGAACCAGATGGAGAAGACCCAGCGGGAATACTACCTGAACGAACAGATGAAGGCGATCCAGCGTGAACTGGGCGAAGGCGATGACGGTCGTGACGAGCTTTCCGAATATGATGAGAAGATCGAGGCGACCAAATTCTCCAAGGAAGCCAAGGAGAAGGCCGAAGCAGAGCTGAAAAAGCTAAAGCAGATGTCACCGATGTCGGCCGAGGCCACGGTTGTGCGCAACTATCTTGACTGGATGCTCTCGATCCCCTGGGGCGTGAAATCCCGGGTGAAAAAGGATCTGGGCCGGGCGCAGGAAATCCTCGACGCCGACCATTACGGGCTGGAGAAGGTCAAGGAGCGGATTGTCGAGTATCTCGCGGTCCAGAAACGCTCTGCCAAGCTGAAAGGCCCGATCATGTGTCTGGTCGGCCCGCCGGGCGTGGGCAAGACCAGCCTCGGCAAATCGGTCGCCAAGGCCACCGGGCGTGAGTTCATCCGAATCTCGCTGGGCGGCGTGCGCGACGAGGCAGAGATCCGTGGCCACCGTCGGACCTATATAGGCTCGATGCCGGGCAAGATTATCCAGGCGATGAAGAAGGCCAAGACCACCAACCCGCTGATCTTGCTGGATGAAATCGATAAGATGGGCCAGGATTTCCGCGGCGATCCTGCCTCGGCGATGCTGGAGGTGCTGGATCCGGAGCAGAACTCGACCTTCGCCGACCATTATCTGGAGGTGGAGTACGACCTCTCCAACGTGATGTTCCTGACCACGGCGAATACCTACAACATGCCTCAGCCTCTGCTGGACCGGATGGAGATCATCCCGCTTGCCGGCTATACCGAGGATGAAAAGGTCGAGATCGCCCGCCGCCACCTGCTGCCCAAGCAGACCAAGGAGCATGGGCTGCGCAAGGGGGAACTGTCCCTGACTGATGAGGGACTGCTGGCCGTGGTGCGGACCTATACTCGCGAAGCCGGTGTCCGGAACCTGGAGCGTGAATTGGCGAAGCTGTGCCGCAAGGCGCTGACCAAGATCGTCAAAGGCGACACCAAAGAGGTCGAGGTGACGCCCGACAATCTCGAGGAATTCCTCGGGGTCAAACGCCACAAGCACGGGCTGGCCGAGGAGAAGGACCATGTCGGCGTGACCACAGGTCTCGCCTATACCTCCGTGGGCGGCGATCTTCTTCACATCGAGGCGCTGCGCCTGCCGGGCAAGGGCCGGATGAAGACCACCGGCACGCTGGGCGATGTGATGAAGGAGTCCATCGACGCGGCGGCCAGTTTCGTCCGCTCGAAGGCGCCGGAATTCGGGGTCGAGCCGCCGAAATTCGAGAAGATGGACATCCACGTCCATGTTCCCGAGGGTGCAACGCCCAAGGACGGGCCGAGTGCAGGCATCGCCATGGTGACCTCCATCGTTTCGGTCCTGACCGAGATCCCGGTCAATCGCGAAGTGGCGATGACCGGTGAGGTGACCCTGCGCGGCAATGTTCTCCCCATTGGCGGGCTGAAGGAGAAGCTGCTGGCCGCCCTGCGTGGCGGCATCAAGAAGGTGCTGATCCCGAAGGAAAACGTCAAAGACTTGCCCGAGATCCCCGACAACGTGAAAGAGGGGCTGGAAATCGTGCCTGTCGAAACAGTCTCCGAGGTGCTCGGGCATGCGCTTGTCCAAGTGCCGGAGCCGATCGAGTGGGACTGGGACACCGCCTATGACGTCACGCCATCGGACGATCCGAAGGGTGCGGAGACTTCGCTGGCGCACTGATGGTTGTGGATGCCGGGATGCCTAATGGCCGTCCGGCATGCCTGCTGTCCCGCCACTCTACTTTGGCGGTCGCACGACCGAGCGGGCGTTTGCAATCCCAGGGCGAACAATTGACGCCGCCCCCTCACAGCAGGTATGCACCGCGCATCGGGCGGTTAGCTCAGTTGGTAGAGCGCCTCGTTTACACCGAGGATGTCGGGAGTTCGAGCCTCTCACCGCCCACCATCACCAATATGGCCCGCAACACCCAAGCTTTAGCATATGGTTGTGGAGAGGCGCGGTGCCGTGCTCCGCACATTCGTGGCCAAGAAGCGGTTACTTCGGTCGCAGTGGAGCGCGTGATCGCGGTGTAGAACACGCATTGCAGGTGGGTTTCAGATCAAAGGTGGGCTGAATGGCTCTGAACTATGTGATGCTCGGCTCGAATGACGTTGGCAGGGCGCGCGGCTTCTACGATGCGGTTTTGCCAATCATCGGCGCCAAGCTGGTTGCGGAGTACCCGCCGCATGCCTTTTGCTATCAGCTGCGCGGCGGCGGGCGGATTTGGGTCGCGACACCCTATGATCAGGCGGCCGCGACGCCTGGTAACGGCACCATGACCGGGCTTCTTTGCGGTAACGTGCGGGAGGTGCGGGAGGCCCACGCCATGGCGCTCTCGATGGGAGGAGCGAATGAAGGCAACCCGGGCGACCGTCCTCAATACGGGCCTGGGTTTTTCGGTGCCTATATCCGCGATCTCGATGGGAACAAGATCAGCTTCGTGTATTTTGACGAGGCAGGCTGACGGATTGACGGGGCCGCGTGGCCCCGACAGAACGGCGCTTCGCCTCAGTTCGTCATTGGGGTGTTGGGAAAAGCGGGGGAGTCGACATGACCAAGCACGGGTATGACAGCGGGCGGCTGAACCTTCCCTTCGTGGGCATTCCCACCTTTGCGAAATCCCCCTATGTTCCCGATTGGGAAGCGATCGAGGCGGATGCGGCCATCCTCGGCGCGCCCTTCGATTGCGGCACGCAATGGCGGCCCGGCGCCCGGTTCGGCCCCCGCGCGGTGCGCGAGGCCTCGACGCTGTTCAGTTTCGGCCATGCCGGCGCCTATGACCACGAGGATGACGCGACCTATCTCGATGCCTCGGTCCGGCTGGTCGATCTGGGGGACGCCGATATCATCCACACCAAGACCGAGGCGAGCCATGCCAATATCCGCCACGGCGTACAGCAGATCCTGAAGGCTGGCGCCCTGCCGGTGGTGATCGGCGGGGATCACTCGATCAACATCCCCTGCATCGAGGCGTTTTCGGAGGAATGTGCCGCCCATGGCCCGATCCACATTGTCCAGATCGACGCCCATCTGGATTTCGTGGACGAGCGCCATGGGGTGACCGCGGGCCATGGCAATCCGATGCGCCGCGCGATCGAGAAGCCCTATGTCTCCGGCATGACGCAATTGGGCATCCGCAATGTCTCTTCGACGGCCAAGGATGGCTATGACGATGCGCGGGCGCGCGGCTCGGACATCCTGTCGGTCCGGCAGGTGCGTAAGCTGGGGACGGACGCTGTGCTCGACCGGATCCCGGCGGGGGCGCGGGTTTACGTGACCATCGATATCGACGCCTTCTGCCCCTCGATCGCCGCCGGGACCGGGACGCCCAGCCATGGCGGCTTTTACTATTACGATGTGCTGGAGATTCTGCAGGGCCTCGCCAAACGCAACGCGGTGGTCGGCATCGATCTGGTCGAAGTGGCGCCCGCCTATGACCCGACCGAAAGCACGCAGATCCTGGCAGCGCAGCTTTTGATGAATTTCCTCGGCTTCATCTTTCATGCCCGCCCGGCTGGGCGGGAGGCGGCTTCCCAATGACAGCGATCCCCTTCGACAACAGCTATGCCAGGCTGCCTGGGCGGTTCTATACCAAGCTGACGCCCGAGCCGGTGCCTTCCCCCCGGCTGATCAAGGTGAACCACGGGCTCGCCAACCGGCTCGGCCTTGACCCGGCGGCGTTGGAGTCCGGCGAGATGGTCGCCGCCCTCGCCGGCAATGGTGTGCCCGAAGGGGCGGACCCGCTCGCCCAGGTCTATGCCGGGCATCAGTTTGGCGGCTGGAGCCCGCAGCTCGGCGATGGCAGGGCAATCCTCCTGGGGGAGCTTGTGGCCCCAGACGGCGCCCGGTTCGACCTGCAGCTGAAGGGCTCGGGCCAGACCCCCTACTCGCGGCGGGGCGATGGCCGCGCGCCGCTCGGGCCTGTTCTGCGGGAGTATATCGTGTCCGAGGCGATGGCGGCGCTCGGCGTGCCGACCACCCGCGCGCTGGCGGCGGTGACGACGGGAGATATCGTCTATCGAGAGCGACCGGAACCTGGCGCTGTCCTGACCCGGGTCGCGGCCAGCCATATCCGCGTGGGTACGTTCCAGTTCTTCGCCGCGCGCGAGGATGCCGAGGCGTTGCAGCTTCTCACCGAGCATGTCATCGCACGCCATTATCCCGAGGCGGTGGCGGCCGAGGACCCGACGCTGGCGCTCCTCCAAGGGGTGATCGCCCGGCAAGCTGCGCTGATCGCCCGCTGGATGTCGCTCGGCTTCATTCACGGGGTGATGAACACCGACAATATGACAGTCAGCGGCGAGACGATCGATTACGGCCCCTGCGCTTTCATGGACGCCTACCACCCGGGCCGGGTCTTCTCCTCGATCGATCAGGGCGGGCGTTACGCTTATGCCAATCAGCCGAGGATCGCGCAGTGGAATCTGGCCTGTCTTGCGCAAGCGTTGCTGCCGGTGCTTATCGGCGAGGATGAGGCGAAGCTTGCCGCGGCGCAGGCGGCGGTGGACGGGTTCCCGGATCTGTTCCAAGCGGCATGGCTCAGCGAGATGCGGGCAAAGCTCGGCCTCGTTGGGGTGGAGGAGGGCGATAGCGATCTGATCCTGACCCTGTTCGACATCATGGCAGAGGCGGAGGCCGACTTCACGCTGACGTTCCGCGGTCTTTGCGACGGATCGG
>JBCBIS010000071.1:0-18829 GCA_038524325.1 Pseudomonadota bacterium | reverse complement strand
CCATTGATCGCAAAGGCGATCTTCAGGTCTTGACCCTGCCAGGCCCCCGTGGCGCCCGTGCCCACGATATGCGCTTCGCCGTCGACAACAGCCGGAGGCACGGTCGCGCCCGCGGTATTCACGGCGCCGAAGACCAGACAGTCGAGGCTGGCGATCGCCTCGTTCACGGTGACATGTTTCTGAGCTTGCGCCGCATCGAGCAGCGCGAGGCGAAGGTTCGGAGTGTCAGGCATCGAGGGGTATCCTCCTGTCGAGGCCGAAGCCAAAGGTGCGGGAAAGCTGGGCAACGGCAATCTCCGCGCCCGGCTGCGTGCCATCTGCCGCCTGCATCTCGGCGGTATAGGTGAAGGACGGATCGGCGAGGATGATCTCGCGCAGGACGTTGCCTTGCTGGAGGACCTGCAGGCGATAGCTTTCGATCTCCTCGCCCAGGGCCACATCGATCCCCTCCCAGACATCGCCCTCGATCCGGGTCTGGCGGATCCAACTGATCGCGATATCCGCGCCCAGCCGACCCGAAACCCGCAGATGCGAGGGTGCAAAGGGCCGCAAGGCCACCCCCTGATAGGTCTCGACGCTCTCGGTAAAGCTGGGATGCGAGAACCCGTACTGCGCCGGACCGACCCGGTAGCGCCGGGGCAGGCCCCGCTCGGCCGGTGTCAGCGAAATCTCGGCCGGGGCGCTGTCGATCATGACGAACCGCGTCCCCTCGGGAAGGGTCACCGGCGCGAGGCCTTCGGTCCCCCGCAAGCCGCGCAGGAACGCGCCGACCCGATAGATGCCGGGGGCAGTCAACTCGACAGTGCGGAACTGCGCCAGCTCCCATTCCCCATCCGGCCGGGCCAGCGCCATGAGGTTGGCGCCGTTGAGAAATGCAAGCTCGTCGGCCGAGCTCAACGCGCCGCCGGCGAGGCCGATGTCGATGCTGACCCGCTGGATCAACCTTGCATCGCCAGGGGCGAGGGGCGACAGCAGCGCGCCGATCTGCGCGGGCCTGCGCGCCCGTCCCACCAGAACAAAGCCCTCCATGCCCGGCGCCGACCAGATCGCCGCCTCGCCCGGCCAGGGATCGGCCCGAACGGCGAAACGCGCGCCAAGGCCGGGCACCGGCAGGTCGAGAAATTCGGCCTCGATCGGGCCCGGCGGGCGGCTGAGTTGCGGCTCGCGGATATCCTCGGCCGCCTCGATGGGGAGGTAGATCGCCTCATCCACCCGAACCGCTTCGATCTCGCGCGACACGCCATCGGTGATGCTGTCGATCCGATAGCGGGCGCCATCGCCCAGAGTGACGATATCGCCCGGTTCCAGATCCAGGTTCGAGGGCGGCAGCGCAAAGCTGATCCGTTCCTCGCCGGACAGACTCTCCGCCAGCCAGCGATTGGTCAACGCCTGCGCCTGCGCGCCCGGCAGGGCCAGGGGGAGCGTGCTTTCGGCCACACGGGCCAGCGAGGCATCCGCCCGCTGCGCCTCGGCCGTCGCCAGCCGGTAATCACCTTCGGACTGGACATAGGACAGCCGGACCAGATCAGCGGTGGCCCCGGCCGATCCCCGCTCGCGCCGGGCCGGACCTTCGACTGGATCGTCGCTGGCCACCAGCCGATCGGCGTCGAGATCGGCCGAAGGGCTGAGCGCGCGCATCCGGAAGACGATCCCGTCCTCGCCCTCGAAGGCGTCAAAGCCATGGGCCAGCATCAAGGGCTGCAACGCCTCGCGCGTGCTGGCCGTGTCCTCGATGGCATAGCCATCCACCGTTCCGAAGAGCTGGCTGACATCGAACCGGTCGAACCCGCGGCGGCGGCAGATATCGGCCACCACCTCGGACAGAGCGCCGGACGAGACCCGCCCCGTCAGCCAATGGCCCAGGCGGTGCTGTGGCCCGTCCGACCAGACGCTCTCGCGCACCGGAAAATCAGGGAAGGGCCGGGCGTCCCAGGTCCAGACGAAGACCCGCTCGTCCGGGATCATCTCGCCGCCATAGACCGTGGAGACCGGGTTCCTCGCCGGATCCTGCCAATAGGCCAGCTTTGCCTGCAAAAAACGGCGCTGCATCTCGTCATCACGGGCCCCGACCGAGCCGAAGGGCAGCGCACTTTCCGAGCTTTTCGGGTCATAGAAAAGGTTCGGCGTGTTGGCGCCCAGATCGATGGCCGGGCAGCCCGTCTCGGTCAGCCAGACCGGCTTGCTCTCGGGCTGCCAGCCGGTGGGAGCGGGTTGCCGCACCCCGCCGATCCGGTTGTGATGGGGATTGCTCCACCAGTTGCGGACATCCTTGGCGCGATAGATCCAAGGCTCGCCATGGGCGCCATCGGTGATCGGTTGCCGCGCCTGGGCGACCCGGTCGGCGCTGGAGGCATAGAAGAAATCGAAATACTCGCCGCCTTCGACATTCTCCGAAAGATAGGGCAGCGAGTAGATCGACGGCACGCCCGATTGCAGATCGAGATGGTCGCCCGTGTGCCGCCAATCGCTCAGCGGCGTGTAGTCGTCGATCCCCACGAAATCGATATTCGCATCGGACCAGAGCGGGTCGAGATGGAACAGCACATCGCCCGAGCCATCGGCTGGCTGGTGGCCGAAATACTCCGACCAATCAGCGGCATATCCGATCTTTGCATCAGGGAGAAGCGCCCGAACCTCCGCCGCCAGGGCGACCATCTGCTCGACCGCCGGATAGGTCGTGCGGTCCGAACGCAGCGTGGTCAGGCCGCGCATCTCCGAGCCGATGCAGATCGAGTCGACCCCGCCCGCCGCCGCCCCCAGCGCCGCGATATGCAGGATGAACCGGCGCCAGCCGAACTCCTCGGGCCCGGTATAGGTCACGCCATCGGGGCCAACCGAAAAATCGCTCGCCGAGGCGGTGCCGAAGAAAGACGCGACCTCGGAGGCTGCCGCCGCCGTCTGGTCCGATGTGCCGGGCTGGCCAGGCGCCATCGCACCGGTGATCCGCCCCCGCCAGGGAATGACCGGCTGACCGACGGTGCCGGTATAGGGATCGGTCAGCGTGTTGTCCTCCTGGATGTCCATCAGCAGGAAGGGGTAGAGCAGCACCTTCTGGCCGCGCGCCTGCAGCGCCTGGATTGCGCGGATGACGGACCCGTCTGAGGGGGTCCCGCCGAACAGCGGCCGACCGGCATCGTCCAGCGCCACGGTTTTCGCGGTCGAGGTGGTCAGGCCCGAGACCCGCCACGGTTCGGGCCGCGAGGCGCGGCCAGCCTCCTCGATCCGCGGCTCGACCAAGCAGTTGCCACAGCGCAGGTCGTTGCCGAACCAGGAGATGATCAGGGAGACGCTCTCGCAGGCGGGCAACTCGGCCTGGAGTTCGTCCAGCGATTGCAGAAGATCCGCTCGCCCCGACGCGTTGTTCACATTGGCGAACTGGTTGCCGCCCTGCGGGAAGACATATTGCACCGGCTCCGGGTCGAGCGAGAACTCGCCCGAGCCGGGAGACATCGCAACCCCGCGGATCAGTTTCGACAACCGCTCTCCGCGTTCCGGGTTATCATCCGCGTCATGCAGCGGGGCGGAGCGGTAGACCTCGAAATTGAGCTGCGGGATGCGGTTCCCGAACGCGTCGACCGGCAGATCCTCGAAGACGACATAGGCGAGGCCGCGATAGGCGGGCACCTGATCGGCACCCTCGACCGCCATGATCTTGGGATCGGGGTCCTGATCCTCGGTGCCGGAATAGATCCGCATTGTCAGGTCTTGCGTGTCGAGCAACTGCCCGTCGGCCCAGATCCGCCCGATCCGATCGATCGGCCCCTCGCAGAGGCCGACGGCAAAGCTGATCGAGTAGGAAAACTCCCGCACCCGCTGCCCGCCGGTGGCCTTGCCGCCCTGGGTGGTGGTGCGCACATTCTCGAGATAGCGGGTCGCCCAGATCACCTGGCCCGACAACCGCATGCGGCCATAGAGCTGCGCGATCGGCGCCCCCTCGGTCGAGGCTTGCAGGCGCAGGCTGCGGGCCCGGCCGACCTCGACCGGCTGCGACCCGGTGCCGAGGATCTTCTGGTCGATCACGCCGCCGATGGTCGCCCCCGCCGCCTGGCCCAGCGCCGCAGCGCTGACCCCCAGGAAAGAGCCGCCAATCGACCCGCCAACGGCCGAACCGGCCGCCGATAAAAGCAAAGTCGCCATGAGATCCCTTCCTCAGCTCGGCAGCACGGGGAAACGGAACACCCCGGCCAGACGCCGCATCCAGGCCTCGGTCAGCGAAGTCTCGCAAACCGAGTGGCCGGAATAGGCATGGATCATGCGCCGCCCCTTCGCCGGGGCATCCTCGGACATCAGCGCCAGATGCTTCGCTGGCCCGCGGGCCAGCATGCGAAAGACCAGAACATCGCCGGGGCGCGGGCAGGTCACGGGCTCGAGATGCCGGAGCGCCGCGGCAAGCAGCAGTTCGTCGCCGCGGGCCTCTCCCCAATCGGGCGTATAGGCGGGCGGCTGCTCAGGCTCTGCACCATAGCGCTCGCGCCATAGACCGCGGATCAGGCCGAGACAATCGGCCCCCGCGCCCCGGCAGCTCGCCTGATGGCAATAGGGGGTGCCAATCCACCCCCGCGCCATCGCGACGATCTCGTCTCCATCGCTCATGAGAACCTCGTTTCAGACATCGCACGCCCTGCGCGCAGGCGCCGGACGGCGTTCGGATCAGCCGCCAGAGAGCAGCGAGCCGCCGTCATGGCCACCGCCAGACGGATAACCAGCGGCGAAGTCGTCGCCCGGCATATGGGGAAAGCCTCGAAAATTGAGAAAATTGCTGAATTTCTCGCGGCAGGTCGCGGCGCGCTTGTCGCAACCGGCGATCACCTCGAACGGATCCCCCGGCGCGATTTCTGCCCCCGGCGCCAGCCACAGCTCAAGCGCTGCGCCTTCGAACGCGGGACGATGCAGCTTTACATGCCCTTGGGTCCCGGCATTTGCACCGCCGGTCCAGCGCAAGGCCCCCTCGGTGAACCAGCCATTGTCGAACCCGTCCAGACCGCTGGCCAGGATCCTCTGGCTGCCCGTCACTGCGGTAACGGCCCCGGCGCCGACAAAAGCCGGGTCGGTGATATCCACCCCACAGCGCGGCTCTCCCAGGCGGAGATCGCAGCGCGGGTGATAAACCCGGCCGGCCTTCTGGTTCAGCGCCTCGGCCAGCCCGACAATCTCGACCTCGAATGCCGTCTCGCTGCGCCGGATCTCGCCGATCCGTCCGGTCGAAAGCCGGACGCGGTTCGCGACATCCCGCCAATCCACCAGCCATAGCGTCACCTCGGCGCTGTCATAGAGACCGCGCGAGATGTCCGCCTCGGTAATGGCCGCCGATTGCAGAGCGCCGGTCACCGAATGGCTGTCGGCGCTGAGGCCGGTCGAGCGTTCGACCGCACCCGCCTCGAAACCCGCGCCCGCAGCGAACTCCACCCCTTCGAATGACAAGCCGCGGTCATGATCGGTGAAGCCCATCACGACCCCATCGGTGCGGGCGAGCCGCCAGCATCGCGCCAGCGTGGTCGCGCCGCTCGCCAGCCCCTGGGCCAGCCCTTCCGGCAATTTGCGCATCAGACACGGATCTCGATGATGGGGACCGAGGGGATCTCGCCAGCCTCGAATGCCGCGAGATTGACCTCGATCACATCGCTGTCGAACCGGGCCGGCACATCGAACTCGAACCCGGCGGTGATCTGAGCGCCCTGAAGTGGGGCCGTGAAGAGGGAGACAAGCCCCGTCGCATGGTCGACCGTGAAGCCAACCCCTTCCGCGATTTCGCTGCCATCGACGGCAATGCGGACAGTGCCGGCGACAGGCTTGGTGATCTCGCGGACCACCTCGTGAGCGCCGCTGACATAGCGTTTGATCAGTTGGAAACTTGCAGTCACACCATCCCCGGTGGCAAGCCTCTGATCCTCAGGGCTGACGGTACTGGACGGTGCACCCGAGCGGCAATCGAGCCAGTCTTTCCAGCGGAACCCATAGAGCCGGCCCTGCCGTGCCTCGAAGAATTGGATCACCTGGTCGAGCTCGTCGAGCGTACGCACACCCAGCCCCGCTTCCCAGCGGCGGCGTGCCTGCGCCCAGGGCGCATTGCGCTCCTCGAAACCATTGGCGAGCGTGACGATCTCGGTCCGCCGCTCGACCCCGCCGGAGGATCCGAACGAGATCGCCCCAGGAAAGCGGATATCGTGAAAACTCATCTCTCCACCTCTCAGAGCCGGGCCGAGCCGCGCTGCACGGCGCGGGCCAGTTGCGCGGCGACCTGCCCGCGCGAGCGTTGGAACCCGGCGACATCCGGGGTCGAAATGTTCACGATGACCTGACCGCCCGCGCCGCCACCGGCTGCGGCGACGCCCAGCCGTCCATCCGGCCCGCGGCGCAGGGGCATGATCGCCTCGGGCCCCGCTTCGCCCATCAGTCCGGTGCCATTGCGCATCGGAAACAGCGTTGGCCCGGAAACGATCCCGCCCGAGGCGAAGGCCCGCACGTTGCCCGAGGAAAACGCGCCGCCCTTGGCAAAGCCCAGGGCACCGGTCAACGAGCTTGTCAGCGACCCGGTCAGCGAGGCGAGCCCGCCGCCGATCGCGTTTTGCACCGGCTTCAGGGCGGCGTCGAAGGCTTTCCCTGCGACGTCCCGCGCCAGCCCCTTGAACACATCCGAGAGCTTGCCGCCCCCAAAAACCGCCTTGTCCAGCGCCGAACGCAGCGAGGAGCCGAGCGAGCGGGCCAGCCGCTGCGTCTCGCCATCCATCTCACGCATCTGGCCGGTGGCGGCTTCGAGCTCGGCCCGAAACCCGGCGGCCAGATCCTGCATCGTATCGAGGGCCGTGCCCAGATCGGGGCTGAACCCCGAGGCTCCATCGGTCCGCATCGCTTACTCCTTTTGGTCGGGATAGGCGGCCATCAGGGCTTCGAGCCCGCTGCGCCCCATAGGTGTGGAGCCGACCGGCAGATGCCCTGCCCCTTCCAGGGCCCGGCGCAACTCGACAGGGGTCATCGCCCAGAAGTGATCCGGTGCCAGGCCCAGAACGCCCAGGCCCAGTCGCATCAGGGCAGGCCAGTCGAGCCCCTGCCCACTCATTCGGCGCGAAACGCCGCGGCGATCAGCGCCAGCCCGGCGCGCATTGCGCCGATTGCACCGCCTTCGATTTCGCCAGAGGCGACATCGGCCGCGCCCAGCCCGCTGCCAGCTCCCTTCAATCCCGCTGCGAGCAGCGCGATCAACTCGGTGCTGGACACCCGGCCCTGTTCGAATTTCTCGGCCAGGGCGACCAGACTCTCGCTCTCCAGCTTCGCCTCCAGCTCGGCCAGGGCGCCCAGGGTCAGACGCATCGCATGGGTCTTGCCATCGAGCACCAGGGCAACCTCGCCACGGGCAGGGTTCACCATCACGCTGCCTCGGCGAAGCTGAGCGCACCGGCCGAGACCATGGCCACCTCAAACGTCGCCTCGCCATCGTGGTTGCCGGCATATTCGAGGCTGGTCACCTGAAACGGCCCGCTGACCGTGCCGAAATCCGGTATGACGATCTCGAACGCCGGCAGGCCCTGATCAAAGAACACCCGCCGCAGCGCCGCATCCGACGCCGCATCCTTGAAGATCCCCGACCCGGAGATCGAGGCCGAACGCAGCCCGGCCCCCGCCAGCAATTCGCGCCAGGCGCCCGGGCTCTCGGCCGTCGTCACATCCACACTATCCGCGTTGAAGGACAGGCGCGAGGCACGCAGCCCCGCCACGGTCACGAAACTGCCCGTCCCGGTCTCGTCCAGTTTAAGCAGAAGGTCCTTGCCTTTCTGGGCCGCCATGACCGCTCTCCTCTGAGGTTGGAATGGAGGCGGACCACCCGTAACAGGCGCCCGCTCCTCGCCCGGCTGCGCCAGCAGGCGGGTGAGGGAATGTCGTATGCGCCGCAAGGCGCATGCAATTTGGTCAGCTGTCCTCGGCCGTCACCCGGAACCGCAGGTCGATCCGGCGGAGCGCGTCATTCTCGGCGCGCGCCGTCCGCGCATCGACGAAGCGGGTCTGGATCACCCGCCCCCGGGCGGGCGCCAGCGCCGATCCGAGCATCAGATCCGAGATCACACCGGCCGCCCGCTTCGCCTCGGCGAAGCCTCGGCGCGGCGCGTGGACCGAGATCAGAACGGTATGCAGCGCACCGGCATCGCTGGCTGTGGCCCAATCTTCGGCCACCTCGTCGCCCAGCGTCACATAGAGCCCGTCCTCGGCGGCAACCGAGACCTGCTGCGGCGCCGCGTCGTATATCCCCGAGACCAACTCGGTCAGCCCGGCATCCCCGCTGAGTAAACCAAAAACCGCTTCCTGAAGCGGCCAGGCCAAGGCATAGGTCACTGGAACGGTCCTTCCTCGCAGAACAGGCGCAGATACACCGCCTGGCCATCTTCCTCCGTCACACCGCGGATCGCGAAGACCCGATCGCCCCGGCGCAGCCGCTGAGCAGGCTGCGGACGCTGCGGCGAGCCCGGCGGGGCATTGCGCACCGTGATCCTGTGGGTGATTGCCGAGGCCTCGCGGCCCCCTGACATCCTTTCGGCCCCCGAGCGCGGATCGAGCGCGCCCCAAAGCGTGCCGAGCGGGGTCCATACCGTGTCGAATCCGCCGCCACCATCGGGCGCGCGGATCGGCTCCTCCAGGACGAATTCATGGGTCAGTCTAGGCGCATTCATACGCTTGCTCCGTTACAACGCTTGTCAGATCCGCACGGCCCGATGCGGCGCGAGCAGGGCATCGACCCCGCCCATCCCGCTGCTCTCCTCCATCTCCGCACCGCGATGGGTATAGAGATGCGCCGCCAGGATCAGCACGGCCTGGCGCAGTTCTCCGGGAACATCCTGAGGCGTCGGGCCATAGCCTGCGGAGAAGTACAGCACCCCTTGGCCGCCCCCAGGGACCGGAGGCAACGGCAGGCCGCCCCGCGCAGAGACGACCTGCCGGTTGCAGCCGGGGCTGACGACGACACCCGGAATGGGGCCAGAGACCGTCTCGCCCGCCACCACGAATTCCAGGCTGTCGATCGCGTCCACCGGGCCGATCGGCAGCGTCAATTGGCCATGCCGGTCCCAGCTGCCGATCCGGAGCACGTATTCGCGGCGGATCAACGCCTGGCCAAGCTTGCGTTCGACCGCCTGTGTCGCGTTGGACAGATAGAGCTGGAGCAGACCGTCCTCGGCGCTCTCATCGGCAAAGCCATGGCCGAGCCGGAGATGTGCCTTCACCTCGGCCAGAGAGACCGGATCGCTTCCAGGCAATGTGACCTGCTTCAAGTTCATCTTGATCCCTCCCGCGGCCCTCCTTGGGGCCGGACCAAAAACGGCCCGCCCAATCGGGGGCGAGCCGGCTTCGTTATGCGCACGGGCCTCGGACCCGTGCCAAATCGCGTCGATGAATTAGCTGACGCCGAACTTCAGGGTCTTGATCGCCGCGTAATCGGTGACATCCCCGCCGACCCGCTTGGTCGCAAAGAACATCACGTTCGGACGGGCCGAGAACGGATCGCGCAGCAGGCGGATGTCCGGGCGTTCCGCGATCGTATAGCCATGGCCGAAATCGCCAAAGGCGATGGCATTGGCGCCGGCCGAGATATCCGGCATGTCCTCGACGATCTGCACCGGATAGCCCATCAGCCGCGCCGGTTGCTCGACGCTTAGCCCCTCGATCCAGAGGAACCGGCCTTGGCTGTCCTTCATCTTGCGCACTTCGCCAGCGGTCTTCGAGTTCATCACGAAGGCTGCGTTGGCGCGATACTCAGCGCCCAGCGCATAGATCAGCTCGACCAGCGCATCGGCCGGATCGTTCAGATCGAAGCCGCCCGCCTCGCCGGTGGCGATATAGCCGATGCTGCCCCATTCCCAGTCAGCCTCGGCCACCCGCGGCTTGGTCAGGAAGCCCGTGGGCTTGTTGACGCCGTCGCCATTGACGAAGGCATCGGATTCGGCGCGGAGGAACCGGTCGGCAATCCGCTCGGCCAGCCAGGTCTCGATATCGAAGGCCGCATCGTCCAGGATCCGCTGCGAGGCCGCCGGCGAGGCGCTGAGTTCATGCAGTGGAATGGTGATCCGGTCGATCAATGGCGCCGGGGTCTCGGCCGAGCTCGCACCCTCGGTCACCCAGTCAAAGCCCATATCGCCATGGTCCACCAGCGCGTCATAGGCCGAGCTTTCCACGTTCACGACCTTGGCGAGGCCGCGCAGCGAGGCGCCCGAGCGCAGCACATGCTCGACCATATCGGCGGTCTGCGGCGCAATCAGAAAACCGCCATCTGCGACCGAGGTCAGGCCCTTCTGCTCCAGACCCAGCGACTTCATCGGGTCCTCGTCGCCCTTGCGGATATAGGCGGCCATGGCTTTCTGATGCGGCTGGCGCTCATTCGCCGCCGTCTCCAGCATCGGCCGGCGGGCCGATTTCTGATCCAGACGCTCGATCCGGGTGCTCATATCGTTCATGCGTTTGCTCACATCATCCTTGAAAGATTTGAAACCGCTCAGAAATTCCTGAGCCGCCGCCTTGGCCTCCGGGCTGACGGCGGATTGGGTCGACAACATCATTCCCGTCTCCTGCTACTCTTGGGGGGTCGGCTGGCCCATGGCCGGGCCGGTGGGGGGCCTCAGACGCTCATCGCCTCGGCCAGGGCCAGCTCCATGACATCCGAAGGCTGAACAGCCCCCAGCATGGCGCGGGCAGCGGGAAGCATCGGGAACGTGACCAGCGATACCTCCCACAAATCGATCTCATGCAAATTCCGCCCGCCCGTCTCCGGGTTGGGCTCGGCCTTCACGGTGCGATAGCCGATCGAGAGCCCGTCAATGGCCCCCGCCTCCAACAGCGCCAAGGCATCGGTGCCATGGCTGACCTGGGCCAGGATCTCGCCAGTGACCAACAGGCCCCGGCCATCCTCCAGAACCTCCGACCAGACCCCGATCGGACAGGCCGGGTCGTGCTGCCAGAGGAACTTCACCTTCCGCCCGGCCGCCGCCAGGGCCGCCAGCGAGGCGGCAAACGCCCCTGGCATCACCACATCACCATTCTGATCAGGCGCGCCAAACAGGCTCGCATAGCCATGGATCCGCCCATCGGCCACCTCGGCCAGATCGCCCACGGCCACGAATTTCGTCTCGAGCCCAAAGCCCGGACCCTGCAACATCTGCTTCATAGATCTCCCCTCGGAACAAATGCTCCCCGCCGGCGGTCAGGCGCCGGGGCGGCGGAGCGGGGTTGGTGGGTGGGAGCGACGCCGCCACGGCGCCTGGCCGCCGGCGGGGTCGCCAGAAATCACCCACCCAAGGGTCCGAAACCGAGCAGCGCCCGCTTCTCGTCATCGGTCAGAAAATCGGCGTCCGAGACCCGGCTCCAAAGCGCCTCGCGCTCCGCACTCAGGGCGGGGATCGCGTCGAGATCAGGCTCCAGCCGCAGTTCCTGCCCCGCCGCCTCGCCAATCCAGCCGGCCAAGGCATTCACCGTCTTCTTCACCAGCGGCAGGACCGTCTGGCGATAAAACGCCCGGTTCGCCTCGGCATAATTCGCATAGGTGTTGTCGCCCGGGATCCCCAGCAACATCGGCGGCACGCCAAAGGCCATGCAGATCTCCCGCGCCGCCGAATTCTTGGTCTCGAGGAACTCCATATCCGAGGGCGAATACCCCATCGGCCTCCAGTCCAATCCGCCCTCCAACAACATCGGCCGGCCCGCATTTCGCGCACCCTGATGGTTGTCCTCGATCTCACGCGCCAGCCGCTGATACTGCTCCTCCGACATCGCCGAGCCATCCTTGGCCCCGAACACGATCGCGCCCGAGGGCCGCGCCGCATTGTCCAACAACGCCTTGGTCCAGCGCGCCGCCGCGTTGTGCACATCCAGCGACGCCGCCGCCGCCGCCAGCGGGCTCATCCCATAATGATCGTCCAGAGGGTGGAACGCCTTCAGATGCAGGATCGGCCGACAGCCCTCCTCCATCTCCCAGCGATGCTTGGCATTGCCAACCCGGTACTCGTAGGCCGCGGGCCAGCCATCCTCCCCCGGCACCACACAGATCCGATCGGGCCGCAGCGCATGCAACTCGCGCGGCATCCCCATCACATCCGCCGCGGCCGCCTCGATATAGGCATTCCCGGCAAGCTGCAGAAACCCATAGACCTGCTCCAGAAACCCGCGCCCATCCTGCCCCGGATTGGGCCGCGCCAGCAGCCGCAGCACCGGATGCGTCTCCATCCGCGCGCCGCCTTCGCTCAAGACCAGGGGGATCGCCCCCGCCGCCTCGGCCACCATCCTGACCGAACGGAAGGCAATCACATTGCACTCATAGCCCGATCGGGTCAGCGAGACCTGGTCCCGCGGGCTCCACACCGCCCGCCCGGTCCCGTGAAAGGCCATCACCGGCCCCGCAGCCGAGGCCTTCGCCTCCGCCGGAGCCGCCGCCTTGGAAAACAATTTCAATGCCATTGGCTCCTCCATTCGGGACTGGATCCCTCCCGCCCGCCACAGGCGTCCCCTCCCCGGACCGGGGAGGGTTAGGGAGGGGCTGATGCGCCCTGCATGCGCGGCACGCGCATTCCGTTAAAGCTGACGAACCCCGGGGCGCCAGGCCGGCGCCTCGCTGACGATCAGATCGGTCACCGCCCAGACCAGGGCGTCCAGCCGGTCCGGGCTCTTCGCCGCCTTATCGCGGCCGGTGAACTGCACCATCTGGTCCTCGAGCTTCGCAAAGCTGCCGACATGGTGAACCCGGCCCTGCTCATAGAGCGCGGCCACCGGCTCGGCCCGCAGCCGCTTGCCCTCGGTCGCCCTGACGGCGCGAAACGCGATGTTCGGGTCGATCTGGCGGATCACGCTTTCCACCATATTGCCGCCCTGATTGACCTCGGCCACCAGCCGGTCGGCTTGGAACTCCTCATAGGCGCTGGCCGCTTCCAGAGCCCAATCGCTCACACTCCGCGGTTGACAGGTCCGGTCCGCCAGAACCCAGGCCCGGCTCTCTCCGGCCCGGGCGCCGCTGGTCAGCCCGACGACCAGGATCCCGCATTCGTCCGAGCCCTTCCCGGCCGAGACCTGCGGGTCCACCGCCACCACGATCCGGTCCAGCGCCGGCGACTCGCCGACCCGGCCGGTTTCGATCATCTCGCGGGACCAGAGCGCCCCCTTGGTCTCGCGCACGATCTCGCCATCCAGCTCCTGCCGGCCCAGCGAGGTCCCCTCATAGCGCGAGCGCAGAACCTCCAGAAAATTCGGCGCCAGATTGGCCAGATTGGCCTCGGTCCCGCCCTTGGTGACCACCGTGCCCGGATGGGCGAGGATCTCGTCCAGAACCGGGTTGTCCCTCGGGGTCGTCGTCACGATCTGCCTCGGGTCGTCCCCCAGTCGCAGACAGAATTGCAGCATGTCCCAGGCCTCGCGACAAAGCCGCCATTTGGCCAGTTCGTCCGACCAGGCACAGTCAAATTGCGGCCCGCGCAAGGCTTCCGGATTGGCTGCGGAATAGATCGCCGCCTCGGCGCCATTGGGCCAGACCAGCTTGTTCAAACTCCGGCGAAACTCGGGCCGCCGGTCTTCGGGGCAGCAGGCCAGCAGCCCGCTTTCACCTTCGACCATCACATCGCGGACCTGATCAATTGTCTCGCCGAGGAGGGCTACGCGGCGCGCAGCCCCCCTGGCGAGCGGGGTCGATCCCTCAATTCGGGTTCTCACCCACTCGGCACCGGCGCGGGTCTTGCCCGCGCCGCGCCCCCCCATTATGACCCAGACCTGCCAGCCCCCCTGGGGGGCCAGCTGATGCGCAGGGTTGGCCCACAGCTCCCACAGCCAGGGCATGGCCGCCAGGGCATTCTCCGACAGGCTGTCGAGGAAGGCCCGACGCTCCGCCTCAGGCAGCGAGGCGAGCCAGGCGGCGTTCGATTTCTGCACGCGCATCATCCAGGTTGATGGCCGGAGGATCGGGCAGCTTGGGGCCATGACCGCCCATCAGCTTGACCTCGATATCCAGCACCGTCTGCAGGGCTTTTTGGGCTTTCACGATGGTGGTCTGGACAATCTCCAGCCGCTTCGCGGCCTCGGCATCCATCTCGCCATCACCCCCGAATTGCAGCCGATCCATTTCGGCTTCCAATTGCTTCGACAGGGTCGCAAAAAGGCCACGCGCCGATTTCAGCACAGCTTTCATGTGCTTGACATCACGGCACGCGTCACCCCCGCGACCAGCATTTCGCTTGGTCGGTTCCACGTTATCGCCTCTCATTTGGTTTTGCTTTTTGTACGCACCGATCATGCGCTGGGGCCCGCCCGGTCTGTGCCGAACAGAGCCCCAGAAATGCAAAAGGCGACCCCCGTTTGGCCGCCTGTCATCCACACTTCTCTGAGCGTGTAATATCTCTACCTGAGAGCGTCCCGTGTGTCAATGATAAGCTTTATGGTTGAATCGATTTTTCGGAAAATTTTATCGTTTTGGCGGCGTCACTCCGACGTTTGACGCGATTTTTCTATTTCACGCCAACGCTTTACGTTTTCCAGATGCTCTTCGAAGGTGCGCGAGAACGCATGGCCCCCGGTGCCGTCCGCCACGAAAAATAGGTAATCGGTCTCGGCGGGATCGGCTACAGCCTCGATCGCCGCACGGCCGGGATTCGAAATCGGCGTCGGCGGCAGGGCCGGAATCTTGTAGGTATTATAGGGCGTCTCGCGGTCCAGCTCCGAGCGGCGCAGCCCCCGGCCAAGCTTTTCCTTGCCCAGAGTGATGCCATACCGCACCGTCGCATCGGCCTCCAGCTTGATGCCCTGGCGCAGCCGGTTGACGAAGACCGAGGCGACCTCGCGCAGCTCTCCGCCGCCGGCTTCGGATTGCACGATCGAGGCGAGGATCAGCATCTCCTCGGGGCTTTCCAGCGGCAGGTCCGGCTGACGCCGCTCCCAGGCTTCGGTCAGTATACGCTGCTGCGCGTCGAGCATCGTCTGCAGCACATCCTGACGTGACTGCCCGCGCGAGACGAAATGGGTGTCGGGCGCCACCGCCCCCTCGGGCGGCACGGCCGGAGGATCGCCCTCCAGAATCTCCTGCGTGCCGAGCAGCGCAACCACCTCATGGCTGGTCAGGCCCTCTGGCACGGTGACCCTGTACTGCTCGGTCCGGCCCGAGACGATCAGGTCGAGGATCTGGGCCATCGAGGCGCCCGCCGGGATCCGGTATTCGCCGAACTTAATATCCCGCTCGCGCCTCGAATACCGAGCGCCGAGGCGAAAGATCAGCTCGTTGGCAATCGCCCCGCTGCCGGCCAGCAACTCGGAGGTCTGTTTGAGATTGGCGCCCCGAGGCAGCGCCACCACCAGGTCTTCCTCGAGCGGGCCCGCCGTGGCGAATTGCTGTTTGCCGAAGACGATGATCCCGGCCAGCACAAACCCCGCCACGATCATCAGCGTCAGGACATTGGAGGCGATGTGGCGCATGCCCGTTCTCCGGAGTTTGGCCGGTCAGACCCGGCCGAAGATCACGCTGGCATTGGTGCCGCCGAACCCGAAACTGTTGGACAGCGCCACATTGATCTCGCGTTCGGTCTTGGTCAATGGGCTGAGATCGATCGAGGTGTCGACCGAGGGATCGTGCAGGTTCAAAGTGGGTGGGGCCACATTGTCCCGGATCGACAGGACCGAGAAGATCGCCTCGATCGCGCCGGCCGCGCCCAGCAGATGCCCCGTGGCGGATTTGGTCGAGGACATGGTGACATTGGCCGCGTGATTGCCCAGCAGACGGGTCACCGCCCCCAGTTCGATCTCGTCGCCCAGCGGGGTCGAGGTGCCATGGGCGTTGACATAATCGATGGCGGAGGCCTCGAGCCCCGCATTTCGCAGCGCGGCCTTCATCGAGCGGAACCCGCCATCCCCGTCGCTCGCCGGCGCCGTAATGTGATAGGCGTCGCCCGACAGGCCATAGCCCAGCACCTCGGCATAGATGGTGGCGCCGCGGGCCTTGGCATGCTCGTATTCCTCCAGCATCAGGGCCCCGGCCCCTTCGCCCATCACGAACCCGTCGCGGCCCTTGTCATAGGGGCGGCTCGCCGTCTCCGGCGCATCGTTGTAGTTGGTCGAGAGCGCTTTGCAGGCTGCGAACCCGGCCACCGAGAGCTCGCAGATCGGGCTCTCCGACCCGCCGGCCAGCATCACATCGGCATCGCCCAGCATGATCAGCCGGGCCGCGTCGCCCACCGCATGGGCGCCGGTCGAGCACGCCGTCACCACCGCGTGGTTTGGCCCTTTGAAGCCGTATTTGATCGACACCTGGCCCGAGCAGAGATTGATCAGCGCGCCCGGAATGAAGAACGGCGACACCCGGCGGTGCCCTTTCTCTTTCAATGTGATCGCGGTGTCGGCGATCGACTCCAGCCCGCCCACGCCCGAGCCGATCAGCACGCCGGTGCGCTCCTGATCCTCGGTCGTCTCGGGGGTCCAGCCGCTGTCCTCGACAGCCTGCGCGGCGGCGACGAGGGCGTAAGTGATAAAGCGGTCGAACTTCCGCCGGTCCTTTGCCGGGACCCAGTCATCCGCGTTGAACGTGCCATCCGACCCGTCGCCCAGCGGGATCTCGCAAGCGATCTGGCAGGGAAGGTGACCGGCGTCGAAATGCTTAATCACGCCCGCGCCCGAGGCCCCGGCCAGCAGGCGCGACCATGTCGCCTCGACCCCGCAGGCCAGCGGCGACACCATTCCCAGACCCGTCACCACAACGCGTCTCATGCAAACCTCATATCTCAGTTTGATGACTGTTTAGGGCAATCATCGGCCCGCAGCAAACCCTGTGGGGCGGCTGCAGCCGATGAATTGGGAAGCGCGCGGCGCGCTGCCAAGCCCCGAGACGCAAAACGCGGCCCCGGTTTCGCCGGTGGCCGCGCCACAGCCCCATCGAGGGACCCTCCCGAAACGCGTTCAGGCAGCTTTGTCGGTGATGAACTTGATCGCATCGCCAAAGGTCTGGATCGACTCGGCGGCGTCATCGGGAATCTCGATGCCGAATTCTTCTTCGAATGCCATCACCAGTTCGACGGTATCGAGGCTGTCCGCGCCCAGATCATCAATGAAGCTCGCGCCTTCCACCACCTTCTCTTCTTCAACGCCCAGATGCTCGACGACGATCTTCTTAACGCGTGTGGTGATGTCGCTCATGGTCTCTCCTCAGTTCTTTCTGGCCTCGCGGCTCTGTCTTGCCGGGCGCCTGACCCAGTCGTGTCGGCCGGTTCCGGTGCCGCAGCGTCTCGGGGACGCCCCTGCACCATAGGGCCTCATCTCATCGCGCTTGCCCTAGCAACAAGTCCGGCAAAAGGCAAACTGTGATTTAGTGCCTATCGACGGTGGAGCGCATCGCCCTTTCCTGCGGCGAGCGATCCGCTCAGATCATCGCCATCCCGCCATTCACATGCAGGGTCTGACCGGTGACATAGGCGGCCTCCTCGGACGCCAGATAGGCCACCGCCGCGGCGCATTCCCCGGGCGTGCCCATCCGGCCCGCCGGGATCTGGGCGAAGATCTTCTCTTTTTGATCGTCGGTCAGCTTGTCGGTCATCGCGGTCTCGATAAAGCCGGGCGCGACGCAATTGACAGTGACATTGCGAGAGGCGATCTCGGCCGCGAGGCTTTTGGTCATGCCGGTCAGCCCGGCCTTCGAGGCGGCATAGTTTCCCTGCCCCGGATTGCCCATCGTCCCCACCACCGAGGTGATCGAGATGATCCGCCCCCAGCGCGCCTTCATCATGCCGCGCAGCACCGCCTTGGACAGCCGGAAGGCGGCCGAGAGGTTGACGGTCAGCACCTGCTCCCATTCCTCGGCGCTCATCCGCATGAAGATATTGTCCCGGGTGATGCCGGCATTGTTGACGAGGATGTCCAGCCCGCCCATCGCCTCGGTCGCCTGTTTCGACAACCCGTCCACCGCGTCGAGATCGCTCAGATTGCAAGGCGTGACATGGGCGCGGTCGCCCAGTTCCGCCGCAAGCGCCTCGAGCGGGTCGACCCGGGTGCCGCTCAACGCCACCGCCGCGCCCTGAGCGTGCAGAGCCCGCGCAATATCCGCCCCGATCCCGCCAGACGCCCCGGTGACCAAAGCCCGCTTGCCGCTCAGATCGAACATGTTCCGCTCTCCATCCTGTCTCGTGTCGCTGGCCCCCGCGCCTAGCGTCAAGCGAGGCCGGGGCGCAACAGGAATCTCCCGGCTTGCGCGTGGTCTGGCCGGGCGCGTCACCCGCGACACGCCCCCGGTTGGCGCCAAGCATGGTCTCAGAGGAGTTGCTCACAGCGCTGTCTCAGCCGCATGACTGCCCCCGTGACGCGAAGCAGCGCCGCCCCATGGAAGGGAACCCGCTCTAGATGAACTGTTGCAGTCCCCAGGCCTCCCCAGCACCGGCGACGCCCAAGAGCGGCCATGGCAACATCCATCCCCCTGCAGCCAGTCACTCCCCCAAGCCGCCGGATCCATCCAGCGAGGGCGCGACGCCCCCACAATGCCCACCATGGGCCAACGGGAGTCAGGGGAGCACTCATCGAACAGCGGGCTGCATCGCCTGTCTTACCACCTGTCTGATCGCCCGCCCGCCCCTCTCACCGCCGCCAGAAGCCGCGTTGGGCGTTTGCTCCGAATTTGAAGGGGCGGGGGCGGCTGGGATCGACGATGCTCGACACGGTCACCGTTGCCACCAGGTCGCATTGTGCCACGACTTGGCCGCGGCCCGCATTCCAGGGCGGCATCACCGAGACCGAAGCGTCCATCCTCAGCCCGAACCCAGCCCAGGGGGTCTTCGGAAACTCGACATAGAGCGAGGGGATATAGAGACCGCTGGCCACCCCCGCAGGCGCTTGGGCCCCATAAGCG
>JBCBIS010000070.1:0-19090 GCA_038524325.1 Pseudomonadota bacterium | reverse complement strand
CATCGACATCATCGACAGGGACAGAGCATGACCGAGCATATCCAGGTAACCCGCGACGGTGCGGTTCAGACAATCCGCTTTAACCGGGCCGAGAAAAAGAACGCCATCACCGACGCGATGTACCACGCGCTGGCCGAAGCGCTGGAGGCCGGCGAGGCGGATGACAGCATCTCGGTCCATGTCCTGCTGGGCCAGCCCGGAGTGTTCACCGCGGGCAATGATGTCTTGGATTTCATGCAGTTCGCTGCCGGAGCCGACCTCGGCAAGTCGGGCGTCGCACGGTATCTGAGGCTGCAGCCCGATATCGGCAAGCCGTTCCTCGCAGGTGTGGACGGGCTGGCCGTGGGGATTGGCACCACCTTGCTGTTTCATTGCGACATGGTGTTCGCGACGCCGGGCGCACAGTTCTCGACCCCTTTCGTCAATCTGGGGCTGGTGGCGGAGAACGCCTCCTCGCTGCTCGCGCCCCGGATCATGGGCGGCGTCCGCGCCTTTGAATTGCTGGCCCTGGCCGAACGCTTCGATGCCGAGCGCGCCTGTCAGGCGGGCATCATCAACGCGGTGGTCGCGCCTGAGGAACTGGAGGCCAAGGTCCTCGACACCGCGCAGCGTCTGGCCGAGAAGCCGCAGCAGGCGCTGCGCCAGACCAAGGCCCTGCTGAAAGGCGACAGCGCCGAGATCCACGCCGCCAGCCGCCGCGAGTCCGAAATCTTTGCCGAGCGGTTGCAATCCGAGGAGGCCCGCAACGCCTTCATGGCGTTCATGGCCCGTTGAGCGTTCCGCCGATTTCGGCCTCCGTTGCTCAACAAATGCTTGCAAAAGCGGTTCGTTTTCACTCCTTTAGGCGCCCAAGTGGGGGAGAGCCGCGTCCGGATTGCCGGGCGCTGAGATGAAGTGGCCCTTGGACAAGGGCAATGACCGGCGGCAGGCCGGCGCAAAACGAGGAGAGTCACATGGGCAAGCGGGACGAGTTGATCGCCAAGTATGCCGAAGATCTGAAGACCAAATGCGGGATCACCCCCGACATGGACCTGTTGGAGAAGGTGACCAAGGGCTGCGGCCCGGCGATCTACAATGCCGATGCCTCGACCGTCGCGGGCTCGGACCCGGACGAGCTGGAAACCGTCAAGCGCAACTATCTGATGAAGAAACTGGGCATGGCCGACAGCCCCGATCTGATGGACGCGATCCACAAGGTGATCGAGACCTATGGCAAGTCCGAGCGGAACAAATACCGCGCTGTGGTCTATTACATGCTCTGCACGCATTTCGGGAAACAGTCGGTCTACGGCTGATCCACCCGGCTAGACCAAAATCGTTTCAACCTGAATCAGGTTGAAAAAGAATTTTGGTCCAGACTCAGAGTTTTGAGCAAAATACTGGGATCTGACTGGTTCAGTCAGATCCGTTTTGCTCTGTCTGACCCAAGGGGCGGGCCGGTGGCGCGCCCCTTTTTTGTGCGACCCGCCGCGTTACTCCTTGTGTGCTGCGCAGGCCTTTTGCAACACCGGCAGCCAGCCGAGACCCTCCTCGACCTCTCCAGCGGGCCGATACTCGGCGCCAAAATGCCCGCAATATCCCATCGCGCGCAGGGCGGGCAGCAGGCGGTCATAGGCGATCTCGCCCCCGTCGGGCTCTCCACGATCCGGGACGCCCGCGATCTGAATATGACCGATCACCGGCAGATGCGCTTCGATCCGCCGGGTCAGGTCGCCCTGCATGATCTGCGTGTGATAGCAGTCGAGCATCAGGCGCAGATTGGGGCGGCCGAGATCGGCGATCAGCGCCGCACCATCCTCGACCAGGTTGAGGTGATAGCCCGCAACATCGCGCGTGTTGATCGGCTCGATCAGCACATCGATCCCCTCGGCCCCTGCAAGATCGGCGGCATGGGCAAGGTTGTCGCGATATGTGGCGCGCGCCGCGTCCCCCTCGGCCCGCCCCGCCATCACATGCACAGCGCCCGCACCGATCTGGCGGGCATAGCCGACGGCCTGCACGATGGCCGCACGGGCCTCCGCCTCTCGCCCCGGCAGGGCAGAGAGACCGAAATCGCCAGCGGCGATGTCTCCCCTGACCGTGTTCAACCCGAGCATCGACAGACCGGTCTCGGCCAGCGCCTCGGCCACCGCTATCGGGTCCTGATCATAGGGGAAATGGCATTCGACGGCGTCGAACCCCGCCCGCTTTGCCGCGCGAATGGCGTCCGGAAGGCTGAGATCTGTCCAGAGAAACCCCAGATTTGCGGAAAATGTCATGGTGGCGCTCCCTGATCCGTGCACCGCCGGTGATAGCCGAGAGGTCGGGCTTGGGGAAGCGCCCACTACTCCGCCGGCACCCGGGGCGCCGAGCGCTGCGCGAGCGCCTCCAACCGATCCGCCCGCCGGCGGTTCAGGACCGCCACGACTGCCACCATCAGCAGGATCAGCGCAGGCACGATCATCATCTTCTGCCGAATGGCGAGGCCGAGATTGGCCAGCGTCTGCGACAAGATCAGCACCATGATCACGGCAAAGACCGCGTGAAAGCGCAGAACCTCGGATAGGCGCAGCAGACGCAGCAGGATCGGCAGGTTCCCGATCAGCAGCAAGGTCAGGATCAGCAGGGCGAGGTTTTCGACCGACACGACCAGCCCCAACAACCCGGGCGCATCGAAGAAGAACGGGCGGTAGAGGAAGGTCACCACCCGCATCGGCGGCGATTGCCCGGCCAGATCCAGCGAGGTCGACCCCGCCTGATTTACACCCTGCCGTTGTTCGATATAGGCGTTGAGGTCTTCGACCCCCGCCGAATCGAGGCCGATAAACCCGATCACAAAGGGCAACAGCAGGACCACCATCAGGGCTGAACCGGCCCCGATCAGCTTGGCCGCGGGCTTGCTCGCCCCGAAGATCGGCAGGAAAGCGATGCCCATTGCCAGCAGCACGACAAAGCCGACATGGGGCCGGACAAGGAAATAAAGCAACACGCCAGCGCCGAGGAGAAGCCAGTCGAACCGCTGCCGCGCCAGCCCGCAGGAGATCAACCCATAGGCACAAACCGCCAGCGCATCCTTGCCGATCGCCGCCGTCCAGAACTGCAGGCCAGGAAGGAACAGGGCGAGGCTGAGCAGCATCACCCGCGTGCCGAACTGCTCCTCGGTCAGGGCTGCTGCGGTCTTGTAGAGCAGCAGAATACCGATCAGGCCTGGGATCTGAAAGAACAGGAAGCAGTCGAGGAAACTCGCACCCGTCAAGGACCGGATGTTATGGGTCAGGAACAGAATGAACTGCGTGCCGATCCCAAAGGCTCCGGAGATCTCGGCCCGGCGGTAATAGGCCACCGCATCCGCCGGCCCGCTGAGCGAGATCAGCCAGAACGCGCCCGAGGCGGCGAGATGCATGGCCGCCAGCAGCGCGAAGAACCCCAGACGACGGCGATCCCCCCCGGCCATAAGCCAAACGGTGATGAAGCTCAGCAGAACCGCGAGGCCGCCCGCCAAACTCATCCACCCACCCCCTGGCTTTCGTAAAGCGCGCAGTCTTGGGCATAAAGGTCCTCGATCTGCCGGCGGAGGGCAGGGCTGAGGTCGTGCTCCGGCGCCGTTGTCCGATTGAGCCGCGGGACGCTGACGGGGCGGCCAAGCTGTTCCGACAGCCAGGCCTCTGCCTTCGGCATCGCGTCGAGCCGGAAGAGCGCCCGCGGAAGGACGGCTCCCGCATGATCCAGGACGTATCCAGCCTGCGGACGGAACACCGGGTCGGCCCGGGAAAGGTCCATCTGCGCCAAGACTTCCACCACAAATGCCTCGAAGCTGGGCGCCTTCGCCACGGCCGCCTGCACCTGCGGCCCGATGCCCGCTGCCCCGGTTCCGCCCTGGCGCGCAAATTGCCAAGCCGAGTATGCCCGCCCGACAGGCGTGCGCACCAGCGCGAAACTCGGCAGCTCCGCCCACAGATCCGGCGCATGGCGGGCAATCGCCACAGCCGGCAGATGCCCCAGCGATCGGCCGTAAAGCAGACTGCTGACCGAGGTCCCAGCCGCTTTCGGGACATGGACAAAGATCACTCCCGCCTGCGCCCAGCGCGCACGGCGCCGCCGGCACATCAGCGCCAGCCGCGTGCTCTCCGGCAGCCGCTGCTCCAGCGACCACAGCGCCGTTTTGACCCGCGCCGCTGCTTCCCTCATATCCATCCGCCTGTCATGCTCTTCTTATATCAGGGCGGCCGGATGAATACAGAGTAAGGCACGGGAGGATCGATGAAGCGCGGACAAGTCAAACATGCGCTCTTGCAAGGCATGCGCAGCGTCATGGGCGAGGCACGCACGCAACGCCTGTTGCTGGCGCGGAATTTCGCCGCCTATCGCCGCGTGGGCGTGATTTTCGTGCATGTGCCGAAAGCGGCGGGCAGCACGATTTCCCAGGCGCTCTATGGCCGATCTCTGGGACATTTTTCGGTGGCCGAGATGGCCGGCTACGACGCCGCCTGGTTCGAACGTCTGCCCAGCTTCGCGGTGCTGCGCCATCCGGTGGACCGCACCTACTCAGCCTGGCGCTATGTCCGGAGCGGCGGCACCGAGGAGGGGTGGATCGCGCCGCGCCCCGATTATGCCGAGCCTGATTTCGCCCAATTCGACCGGTTCGTAGAGGCCTGGTTGCCCCAACGCCTGGCCCGGCCCGCGGAGCTGGATTTCGTCTTTCGCCCGCAGAGCAGCTACCTCACGGGGCCCGACGGCCAACCGGCCACCGCGCGTCTGTTTCGCCTTGGCGATTGGGACCCGCTCTCGGACTATCTGATCGCCACGATCGGCCGGGGCTTGACCCAGACCCGCTGGCGCAACCAAAATCCCGGCGGCGCGCCCGAGAGCATCTCGCCCGAGACGCGCCAGACACTCGCCGATCTCTACACCGCGGACATGGATCTGTTCGACGGTCTCTCACCCGGATAGGACAGCCCCATGGAATACCGCCGCCTCGGACAGAGCGATCTGATGGTCTCCGCCCTTTGCCTCGGATCGATGACCTGGGGCAGCCAGAACACCCAGGCCGAGGGCCATGCCCAGATCGACCGGGCGCTCGAGGCCGGGATCAATTTCATCGACACGGCCGAGCTCTACCCGGTCAACCCGATCCGTGCCGAAACCCAGGGCCGGACCGAGGAGATCATCGGCACCTGGTTCGCCCGCACCCGGCGGCGTGACGACGTGATCCTGGCCAGCAAGGTCTCGGGCGCCGGGGCGGTCGGATCGCGCGGGGGCGAGCCGATCACCCAGGACGCGATGCGCCGGGCGTTGGAAGGCTCGCTCCGCCGACTGCAAACCGACCATATCGACCTCTACCAGCTCCATTGGCCCAATCGCGGCTCCTACCATTTCCGCAAATACTGGGCTTATGACCCGGCGGGCGAGGGCCGCGCGGCGATCCGCAGCCATATCCGCGAGGTGCTCGAGACCGCCGCCGCCCTGATCGCCGAGGGCAAGATCCGCCATCTCGGCCTGTCGAACGAAAGCGCTTGGGGTACGGCCCAATTCCTCCAGATCGCTGAGGCCGAGGGCCTGCCCCGCGTGGTCTCGATCCAGAACGAATACTCGCTGCTCTGCCGGATCTTCGATCTCGACCTCGCCGAGCTTTGCCATCACGAGGGGGTCAGCCTGCTGCCATTCTCGCCACTGGCCGCGGGCATCCTCTCGGGCAAATACCAGGGCGATGCGACCCCCCAAGGCTCGCGCCGCAGCATCAATGGCGATCTCGGCGGCCGGATCACGCCCAGGCTCGAACCCGCGGTCCAGGCCTATCTCGACATCGCCCGACGCAACGGGCTCGATCCCTGCCAGATGGCCCTGGCCTGGACCCTGACGCGCCCCGCCACCGCCTCGTCGATCTTCGGAGCGGTAAGCCTCGACCAGCTCAACACCCTCATCCCGGCAGGCACGCTCACCCTGTCCGACGACGTGCTGAACGAGATCCAGAGCGCCCACAAAGCGCACCCGATGCCGTTCTGACCCGCCGCCCTCGCCACCACAGACTCTGGCCCTGTCGTCGCGTCAGGCCCGCCCCAAGCCCCGCTCCCTAGGAGCGGACGCGCTTGCAAGGCAAGCGCCAACAACGCGTATGCGGGCGGGCCCGCATTCCTTTCGCGAGGAGCCTGGCCCAGAGGCGCTACATCACCTCTTTCTTGCGATCATCGGTCTCGCCATAGCGATGCAGCGCCGGCGGCTTCAGCCCGTCATAGAGGCTGGCGATTTTCTGGTTCACGATCTCGCCCTGCTGCGCGAACAGGCTCGCACCCGTCAGATCGCTGTCGACGATGAAGGGCCCGAAATTCTCCACCCGGAACATCCACATCGCCTGGGCGATGCCCAGATCATCAAGCCAATGGACAGCCTCGACGGCTTTCACACCACGGCCGAGCAGCGCGCCGGTGCCATAGCCCACGGTTGTCAGATAGACCGCCCCCCGCGGCGCCAGGATCGTCTCGTAATCCTCGCGCGGCATGCCGCCCTTGCCGATGACGATCTTGGTCCCGGTGAGATCCAGCCACTCCGCCATCCATTTCGAGAACCGGAATGACGCCGTCGCCGTCACCCCGCCGATGCGAAAACTGTCCCCCTCGGGTGCCGCCGCCGGCGAGCAGTGGAAGTTCACGTTCGAGATAGACGAGAGGTTCTCAACTGGCAAAGCCCCGCCCTGGCCCAAGACCCGCTCATAGACCCCTTCGCGGGCCGTGTAGACGATCCCATCCAGAAAAACGATCTCGCCCGGACTCAGCTTCGCGATATCCTCAGGTGTTGCGGGTAGGCGGAGACGGTGCTGGGTGATGGCCGTCACGCTCTTTCCTTTATAAACGTCTCAAAAGGCGCGGTCCCGGGCTTGACCCGGGACCTCGATTGAGCGGCTTGAGAGGGTTGGTCGAGATCCCGGGTCAAGCCCGGGATAGCGCGGGGTGCTGAGCGGCGTCTCACGAGGTCACCTCAGCGGCCTCGGCGGAACTTGGCGCCCACCCCACTGTCTCCCGCCGCATATAGGGGGTGAACCACTGCGGATCAGTGCGATAGGTGATCGCGCCATCGGCGTGGATCCTCGCGGTCGCGCGGCGGGATGACAGGCAGAAGGTGTGGACGCTGACCGGCATGCCTCCGGTATGGGTGTGGCCGCATTCGATATGCATGTCGACGCACATCGAGGAGCCGACAAAGCCCATCGCCCCCATGCCGATCCCGTTGGCGACGTCTTTCAGCTCCAGCTCCAGCTCGGCCACCTTTGGGTCCGGGTTGCGATCGCCGACAACGCGCAGGCAGGCGGCCTGTTTGCCGAGCTGCACGCAGGTGTCCTTGGACCCGCCGAGCCCCACCCCGATGATCGCGGGCTGGCAGGCGAGGCCGCGCTTGCCAAAGGCGATCAGCGTATCCAGCAGGAAGCGTTTGATCCCGTCCACTCCGTCACCGGGGAACAGCATCCGGTAGTCCGTGCCGAAGAGCCCGCCCTTATGCACTGTGGTGATATCGATCCAGTCGACTTCCGGCTCGAAGGACCACTCGACCTCCGGCGCATTCAGGCCGACATTGTTGTTGTTGTCCGTCCGCCACAGAGGATGCACCCGGTTCGGGCGCAGCGGCACGTCATGGGTCGCGCGAGCGGTCGCCGAGCGCAGCGCCCGCTCGATCCCCGTAAACCCGTCGACCCGGGCCTTGTCGCCGACCTTGACGTAGTAGCGCGGCAACCCAGTATCGGCACACATCGGCCGGCGATCCTCGGTCGCGGCTTCGTAATTGTCGACCATCGCCTTCAGCACAAAGGCCGAGAGATCGCCGGTTTCGAGATCGATCATCCCCTTGATCCCGGTCAGATAATCCTCCGGGATATCGATGGCCGCCTTGGACATGACGGTATAGGCGGCTTCCTCGATAGCAGTGGTCTGGATCATCGTTTACTCCGCCGCCGTTGGCGCGCCGATCTGACCGTCGATCAGGCTGTCGCCGGGTTGGACGATATCGAAGGTGACAGGGATCTGCCGGGTGGTCAAACCAGGGCCGCTTAGGTGAATGCTGGTGAAGGCGGTTTGGGTGAGGTCTCCGGTCTCGGGGAAATCTTCGCGGAAATGGGCGCCGCGGCTGTCTTCACGGGAGAGGGCCGCGCGGCTGATGACCTCGGAGATGTCGATCAGGCTTTCGAGGTTCTGCCAATCATGCCAGGTGAGGTTAAAGGCCCGGTCGGTGTCGGCGAGGCCGGTCTCGGCCAGCTCAGCCCTCAGGTCGGAAAGGCCGGTAAGCGCGCGGGTCAGGCCGGGCTGGTCGCGCAGGATCCCCACCTCCTCCCACATCAGATCGCTGAGCCGGTCGCGCAGACCATGCAGATCGCCCGGCTGCAGGGCAAAGGGGCGCTCGGCCCGGGCAATGCCCGCCTCGATCGCCGCCTCATCGGGGTTGGCATGGCTGCGGGTCAGGACAGCATGGGCCATCTCGCTGCCCGCCACACCGCCGAAGACCGTCGAGTTGGCGACCCCGTTGCCGCCCAGGCGATTGGCACCGTGGACCCCGCCCGCGTCCTCTCCGGCAACGAAGAGGCCCGGCAGCGCTGTGGTACAATCCGGCTCGAACTCGATGCCGCCCATCATGTAATGGGCCGTTGGGACCACCTCGACCAACCCACCATCCAAGTCGAACCCGCAATCGGCGCAGCGTTTGACCATGCCGGGGAAGCGGCCCGCCGTGTTCTCGACATGGCGCATGTCAATATAGACGCCACCCATGGGTGTGGTGCGCCCGGCGCGCATCTCGGCATAGATCCCGCGGCTGACCACATCGCGGGTCGCCCGCTCCCCCGCTGGATCATAGGCCAGCATAAATCGCTCCTCGGCCCCGTTGCGCAGGTGGCCCCCTGCCCCGCGCAGACCTTCCTCCAGCACCGTGCCGGTCATCCGGGTGTCGGGACCGCCCAAGAGGCCGGTGGGATGGAACTGCACCATCTCCATATCGCGCAAGGCCAGGCCCCGGCGCAGCGCCATGGCCAGCCCGTCACAGCTCTTGTCGCCGGAGGGGGTGTGATAGCGATACATGGTCGGCCCCGCGCCGGTGGCCAGCAGGACCGCCTTGGCCCGGACCAGCCGATACCCTCCGGTCCGCATATCGATCAGCAGCACGCCCGAGATACCAGAGCCATCGGCGGCGGGGATCAGCTCGATCGCCCGATGCTCCTCCAACCGGCGCGCGCCAGAGCGGAGCACCTGCTCCATCAGCCGATTGATGATCTCGATCCCGGTCAGATCGCCCTTATGCGCCGTGCGGTCAAAGCTTTGCCCGGCAAAGGCCTTCTGGTGCAGCGTGCCATCGCGGTTGCGGTCGAAAAAACAGCCGATCTCATTCTCCAACTCGCGGATCGTATCGACGGCCCCATTGACCAGCTTCCAGGCCAGATCCTGCCGCGGCAGCCACTTGCCGCCCGCGATGGTGTCCATGAAATGCCGCTCGATACTGTCGGCGGGGTTGAGGGCGACATTGTACCCGCCCTGCACCATCCGCGTGCAACCACATTTGCCGAGCAAGCCCTTGACCGCGATGGTCACATCCAGGTCCGGATTGGCCTGCTTGGCGTGGAGTGCTGCCATCAGCCCCGCACCGCCCGCGCCCAGGATCAGGATGTCAGTGACAAGCCGCTCCATCAGACCACCTGCCCGATGAACACCGCACCGACCGCCAGCGAGGCCGCGACCCCGCCCCAGACCCAGCCATGGCGGAGCCCGCTCCAGGGCAGGAACTCCAGGATCAGCACCCGCAACCCGAACAGCAGATGGAGTGTCAGGAGCACCACCAGACCCCATTCTGCGATCTTGACCAGAGGCAAATCGGCCAGCGCGAGCCAGGGGTCCATGCTCTCCGCGCCACCCATGGCCGTGCCCAGCACCAGAAAATGCAGCGGCAGAAAAAGCACCAGTGCCAGGCCGGAGAGGCGGTGGCCGATCGCGGCCCAATAGCCGATTGTCTTGCGTCCCTGGCTCATAAACTCCCCCTCACGCGATAACCGCCCAGACCCCGCGGAGACCGAGCACGAGGAGAACAGCCGCCATGGCCATCGAAATCCTGCCGGCCAAGGGACGACCGAGCGCCGCCCATTCGACGAGGATGTTGCGCAGCCCGATCGCACCATGGGCGGAGGCCGCCAGAACAAACACCCCGTAGAACATGGCCCAGCCGAGCGCCCCCTGCGTGCGGCTCAAGATCTCCGCCGCCGTCAGGCCGCCCTCGACAGCCCAGAGGATCAGACCGAGATGGATCAGCACCAGCGGGGCCAAAATCAGCGCGGTCACCCGCTGCACGGCGAAAAGAAGCCGCTCGCTCACGACCCGCTCCCGCGCAAAAGCTCGAACAGAGATCGCCGCTTCAGCCCCGCGATCGATTGGGTCGGGTTCAATCCAACCGGGCAGGCGGCAACACAGGCGCCGTGGCTGTGGCAAGAGCCGCAGCCCCCCACCCCCTGCGCCTTGGCCTTGACCGCATCGGCATTTGCCGCCCGGTCGTCATTCGCCAGGGTCCAGGCCCGATTCAGCGCGGCGGGGCCCAAATAGCCCTGATCCCAGGCGACAACATCGCAGGCCGCGTAACAGACGGCGCAATTGATGCACTCGATCCCTGCATCCACCGCTTTGCGGCGCGGGCTCTCCGGATCGATCGCAGGCAGAGGATCGTGGCGCGTCGCCTTTCCGTCGAAGACCGCGCCGGCGCCATGCTCCGCATCCGTCCATTTCTCGAAAAAGGACGCCATGTCACAGACCAGATCCTTGATCACCGGCAGGTTGCGCAGGGGCGCGACAGAGATGGCGCCATCCACCACAACCTTCGCGACATGGGTACGGCAGGTCCAGCGCGGGATGCCGTTGACACTCATGGCACATGAGCCGCAAACCCCGACCCTGCAGGCAAAACGATAGGCAAGATCGGGCGCAAAACGCCGCTGAACCTCCGTCACCGCGTCGAGAACCGTCTGGTTGTCGCGCAGCGGGATCTCATACCGAACCGGCCCACCGGTTCGGTGGATCTCAACCGTAAGCTTGTGTTGCGAAGGTGCGGCCATGCCGAAAACCTAGCGTCCCGAAATCGCTTTGCAAAGCGGGCTCTGACCTCGCGCCGGGCGGGGTTCCAGCGTGCCCCCTTGCGGGGACACGACTGCCCACCCACCCGGGCCCTTCCTGTCAGTCGCTGTGCCATCCACAGCAAGGCCCTTGCCAGGAACGGCAGGGTGGGCGGGCAAACGAGCGCAGCGATGTTTGGAGCCCATCCCGCCGGTCGTCACACGTTCAGCAGCAAGTGTTCACGCTCCCAAGGGCTGATCACCCGCATGAACTCCTCGTATTCATGCTCCTTCACCGCTGTGTAGAGCGCCGAGAACCCCGTTCCCAGAACCTCTCGCAAAGGATCGCAAGCCCGCAGCTGTTCGACAGCATCGAGCAGGCTATAGGGCAACTCCCGAGGCCGGTCATAGCTGTCGGTCGTCACTTCCTGCCGGGGTGCAATCTGCTCGACCATGCCGAGATACCCGCAGGCCAGGGTCGCGGCGATTGCCAGATATGGATTGGCATCCGCCCCGATCACCCGGTTCTCGATCCTGCGCGCTGCTGCCGCGGCAATCGGCGCCCGCAACCCCGTGGTCCGGTTGTCATGCCCCCAGTCGAGATTGATCGGCGCTGTCATATCCGGGACCAGCCTGCGATACGAGTTTACATAGGGCGCCGCCAGACAGCAGGCCGCCCCGAAATAAGCTTGCTGCCCCCCGACAAAGTGCCGGAACGCGTCCGTGGCCCGCCCGGCACCATCTGAAAAGATATTGGCGCCGCTGCGGGTATCGACCACCGATTGATGCACATGCATGGCCGAGCCCGGCTGATGCTCCATCGGTTTGGCCATGAAGGTCGCATAGACCCCGCAGCGCATCGCCGCCTCGCGGATCAGGCGCTTGAACAGGAATACCTGATCGGCCAGGTCCATCGGGTCGCCGTGCTTGAGATTGATCTCGAGCTGCGCCGCGCCCGATTCCTGAATGATCGTGTCGATCTCCAATCCCAGCGCATCGGCATAATCATAGATATGCTCGATCACCACGTCATACTCATCCACCGCCGCAATCGAGTAGGCCTGCGCCTTCTTCGCGGCACGGCCCGAGCGGCCGATCGGCGGCTCCAGCGGGTAATCCGGGTCGGTGTTCGGCTTTGTCAGATAGAATTCCAACTCTGGCGCCACCACCGCGCGCCAGCCTTTCTCGGCATAGAGCTCCAAGACCCGCCGCAGCACCGAGCGGGGAGCGAAGGCAATCAGGTTGCCATCGCGGTCGCAGACATCATGGATCACCTGAACCGAGCGGTCATTCGCCCAGGGCACCGCCCGCGTCGTCCCCAGATCGGGGCGGAGCATCAGGTCGGCATCGGTGTCATACTCGGTGAAATTCGCGATATCCGGATAGCCCCCGGTGATCGTTAAAAAAAACAGCGAGGTCGGCAGAAAGGTCGGCGTGAAGGACAGAAACTTCCCCGCCGGCATCACCTTGCCCCGGCCGATCCCGGCGAAATCCGAGCAGACGCATTCCACTTCTTCGACCCGGTTCTCGCGCATCCAGGCGGTCAGCCCCTCGGTGGTGCGAATCGCCGCGTCGGGCGAGACATCCAGGCTGATCTCGGGCACCCGACTCGCCAGTTTCAGCCGCGCCATCGGGTCCTGATTGTCGGTCATCTCTCGGCTCTCGTCTCGCGCGCCTCGCCCGGGCGCAACTTCTCGCTAACCATGCCATGCCACGCTCTGTCCCATTCAGCCAGCTTGGAGTGCGGGTATGGGCGAAATGAACCTGATGATCACCATGCCGACCGGCGGACAGGTCGCCACCCCGGCGGTGAAATCGCTGATCGGGCTGACCCAATATCTGCAGCGCACCGGGATCGCGTTCACCTATCAGACCTACGAGTTCTCGGACATCGTCTTCTCACGAAACCAGTTGGCCGCCTGTTTCCTGTCGGATGCGCGCTTCAGCCATGTCCTGATGCTCGACAGCGACCTGGCCTATCCGGTGAAAACGCTCCAGCGCATGATCGCCTTCGAGGCCCCGTTCACGGCCGCCACCTATCCACAGAAATTCATCCCCTGGCAGCGTCTCCGGCGCCTGATCGAGGAGGACGCCAAACGCCCGGCCAATCAGCGCCGCGCGACCCGAGACCTGGTGGCCGCGAGTTGGACTTTCACCCTGCAGCGCGGCGGCTTCAACGGTCGGCCCTGGAGCCCCCGGCGACGCAACGGCTTCATGACCGTGCCATCGACGGGCACCGGCATGATGCTGGTCGCGCGGGAGGTGTTCGAGCAAATGATCGAAAATGGCAGCGCGCCTCGCCTCGCCCGCCATGAAGGCCTGATCGACCGCCGCGCCGCCCGCTATCATGACTTCTTCAGCCATCGCCGGAACCGGGACGGCAGTTTCCTCTATGCCGAGGATCAATCCTTCTGCCTGCGCTGGGTTGAAGATTGCGGCGGCGATATCTGGCTGGATACCGAAGCTGACCTGACCCATTGGGGACCACACGGGTTTGCCGGGCGCTATGCCAACCGCGCGCCGTTCGATTTTCCCGATCACGCCGACGCCACCCCGGGGCAGCGCGCCGCCGAGACGACCTAGATCGAAGCGCCCAGATCAGGGGATGGCTGGGTGGGTGGGCAGCGGCGGCGCCCCGCAGGGGCGGCACGCTGGTCCCTCCCGGCCAGACCCGGACTGCTAGTCGCCCACGGCCTCCGCATGTCCCGACGCAACCCTCGCCTGGCAATGGTCCGAGAGCGCTTTACGGTCCGGGAACGCCGCTGGATGGACCGGTTCGTGGAAAATCACCACCGCCGTCCCGCCATAGTTCCAATCCATCAGGCTGCGCACATGGGCGCCGAAGGGCATCGTCCCCCACCAGCCGAAAAAGCTCTCAGGCAAACCCGAGCCAGGCCGCGGCAGATAACGGATCGAGACCGGCTGCACCCACAGATCCGGGTCCGCATCCGACGCGTAGAAGACCGAGAACAGCGAGGATTTGAACGGCAACACCCGCAACCCGTCGGTGGACGTACCTTCTGGGAAGAAGCACAACAGCTGATCCGCCGCGATCCGCTGACGCAGAACTTCCTCCTGACGCTTCGCCTCGACCCGGCGCCGTTCGATAAAGACCGTGCCCGCGACGCGTGCCAGCAGGCCCACCCCCGGCCAATCCGCCACATCCGCCTTCGAGACGAAATAGATCCAGTGCACCGCCCGAAGCACCACGATATCCGACCAGGAAGAATGGTTGGCCACCAGCGCGCCCGAACGCACAGGGCGCCCCCGCACCTCCAGCCGCAGCCCCAGAAGCCAGACGCAGGAGCGGGCCCAGACCCGGTCGGCCACAACATCCAGACCCAGGCGCTTGCCAAAGATCCGGCGCCCGAAGCGCCCGAGCAGAAAGGGCACGAAGCAGATCGTGGTCACCGTCACGGCCAAGGCAAGCCGCAGCGTCCCGATCAGCCGGTTTCCCAGGGGCGGAGGCGGCAGCACCGCAGGCTCGGCATCGTTCCAGGTCATGCGCCGCGCCTTGCGTTCAGATGACGGGCGCCCCCGGCAAGCCACAAACAATGCTTGCCTTTTACCGCCCAGCCTGCCCCGCAATCACCAAGGCGCCAGGTCATCCGAGGATCCGCTCGATCGCCCCGCGTTTACGGGAGTAGAAGGTGCGATAGCGCGCGACCATCCGCGTTGTATCCATCAACAGGCACACATCGACCGTGTTGAAGTCGTGGTCGATAAAGGCGCCGTCACCGACGAACCCGCCCAGCCGGATATAGGCTTTGATGAGAGCCGGGAGTTGCCGCATCGCTTCGGTGCGGTCGATCTGGTCGGCCGCCAGAATATCCATTGCGGTGAATTGCTCGGCCACCGCCCGGACCCGCAAATCCTCGGGCGCCAGATGGTTGTGATGGAGATAGCTGAGCGCCTGTGCGATCGGCGCCGTCTCCTTGCCATGGAAACTCGCGACTCCGAACATGATCTCGATTTCGTGGCCCGTCACATACTCGCCCAGACCGGTCCAGAGCAGATGCATCCCGGCCCCGCCCCGATATTGCGCATCGACGCAAGACCGGCCGAGTTCGACGGTACGCCGCCCCGACACCGCAAGCGGTGACAGATCGTATTCCGAGGCGCCGTAGAAGCCGATCCCCTCTCGGGCAGCATGATCCCGCATCAGGCGATAAGCGCCGACGACACCGGCCTCGATCTCGGGGCGGTCGCACTCGTTGTCGATCAGCAGCAGATGCTCGAAATACGGGTCGAACCGGTCGGTCTCGCGCCGTTCGGCCCGATCCTCCTCCGACGGCTCGGCGCCCATTTCCTCGACAAAGATGCGATACCGCAGGCGCTGGGCCGCGCGGATATCTACGTCGGAGGCTGCCAGTCGGACCGTGAAGCGGCCCGCATCGATCCGCATCGTGATGTTTCCTCCCAAACGCGCCCCGATTTCACCTCTCACGGTGCCCATCTTACTGAGCAAACCCGACGCACGGAGCGGACCCCGCAGACAGGCTTGGATAGAGCGCCGTTAAGAAATCATTTACGTTCGCGCGTCAATCTTCATCTCTGTAAAGAATTTCGAGCGTGACTGCAGTCCCCAAAACAACGACCTTGCCAATATGCTCGAAATTCACAGTGATACGCTCGCCCGACACAGACTGCACTTGCCCCAGACCCCAATCCGGCTGGTCTGCATTTCGCACGATGGCGCCGGGTTCGAGAAGCGCATTCATATCCGGGTTCTAGGGCCCGCTTGACCTTGTGGCCAGGGCGAACGCCCCGGAAACAGCTAGCCGAGGGACAGAATACCCGCGATGACCCATTCAACCACGGACCCATCCCGCCTTATCGCCACGCGGCTTTGCCATGACCTGGCCAGCCCGATCGGCGCGATTTCTAACACGGCAGACCTGATGAAGGAGATGGCGGCGGACAGCTCGGCCGAGGATGTCGATATGGTCGCGCGCACTGCAGAGCGGACATCGCAGATGCTGAAATTCTACCGCCTGGTTTTCGGGACCGGCTCGGGAGGGCCCATGGATATCGCGCGGTTCACTGACTTGATGCGGTGTCAGGAAGTGCCGGGCCGCATTGGCCTGACCGTCACAAGCCAAACCAATGGGACGATCGAGACGGATCAGGCGCGCATCGGCGGTCTGCTGCTGATGGTCGCCCGCGCTCTGATCGGCCTGCGCGGAGAAATGCGGCTGATCGTGCCCGAGGGAGGGATGATGCCTTCAGTCGCAGCCAGGGGGGACAAGATCGACTCCAATGCCGGCCTGTTGGACCTGGTGTCGAACCCCGCCGCCAGCACCTTCGAGCCAAAGCATGTCGAGTTTGTCTTGCTGCGCGATGCGGTGGCGGATGCGGGAGCTGTGCTCTCGATCCAGCGCCAGGCAGCTCAGATCACCCTAACGCCCGAGGCGGCCGCCCGGGCCTGACGCGGCGACGCCTAGACCTCCTCCAGCCCCGCGCGATAGGCTCCGAGCTTCGCCTGATAGCTCGCCGCCGTCAGGCGCAGGCGGGCGACGGCCTCCTCGTCCAAGCTGCGCACAATTTTGCCGGGAGCGCCAAGGACCATCGAGTGATCTGGGATTTCCTTGCCCTCGGTCACCAGCGCCTTGGCCCCGATCAGGCAGCCTCTGCCGATCCGGGCCCCGTTCAGCACCATCGCTCCCATTCCGATCAGCGAGCCATCGCCGACCGTGCAGCCATGCAGCACCGCCGCGTGACCGACCGTGACATCCTCGCCCAGGGTCAGCGGAAACCCGGGATCGACGTGGAAGACACAGCAATCCTGCACGTTCGAGCCTGGCCCGATCACGATCGGTTCGTTGTCCCCGCGCAGCACGGCATTGAACCAAACCGTCGCCCGCGCGGCGAGGCGGACATCGCCGATCAGCCGCGCCCCGGGGGCGATATAGGTCTCGTCTGCAATCTCGGGCGCCTTGTCGCCCAACCGGTAGAGGCTCATCCCCGTCGCTCCTCAAACTCGCGGTAGAGCCCGTTGACCATGCCAAAAACCCATTTTTGACGGGTCCAGCGCAATCGCTCCGCCGCGACGATTGTTTCGATTTGAGAGAAACACATCTCCAAGTCGTCGTTTATTAGGACATAATCGTATTCGGCCCAATGCGAGATCTCGTCCTTGGACTGCGCCATCCGGCGTTCGATTATTTTTTTTTCATCGGTTGCGCGCGAGATCAGGCGGCGTTCGATCTCGGCAATCGAGGGCGGCAGGATGAAGATTTTCACCACCGCCTGCACCAGGTCCGAAGCGCCGATCTGCTGCGCCCCCTGCCAATCCACATCGAACAGAACGTCCTTTCCAGCATCGATTGCCGCCTCGACCGGCTTGCGCGGCGTGCCGTAGAAATGGTCGAAAACCTGCGCATGCTCGAGCAGTTGGTTATCCCTAACCATTTCTGAAAAGCTTGATTTATCAGTAAAGTAGTAGTGTTTTCCCTCAATTTCACCGGGCCGCGGCGGGCGCGTCGTTACCGATACCGAGAGGGTGAAGCGCGGGTCCTTGTCGAGCAGCCGCTGGCTCAATGTCGACTTCCCTGCCCCGGAGGGCGAAGACAGCACGAGGAGAAGCCCGCGCCGCTCATACCTGGACTTGTCGGACATCATACCCCTCTGCCGGCCCGTCTTTCGCCCCTCATCGCGCATCCCCCAGCAGGGGTCAACCGCCGCGCCGGGCCGGTTGGCACCAGATTTGCAACACCGCTTTCGTCCCCGCGACGGATGGCACCTGGTGCCCGAACATGATAGTGACGGAGAAATGAGATGACCGAGGACTCCAGGGATGGCAACATCTGTATCGACTTCGCGACTGCGCGACTGAACCGAACCAAAGACATGCTGCATTCAGAGACCCGGGCGCTGTTCGACTATTGGGATCGGCTGCGGAATGGCCGTAAGCTTCCCTATCGCGCCGAGATCGATCCGCGCGATATGGGATGCGACGCGCGCCACCTCTTCATCCTCGAGCATCTGGGCGAGGCCAATATCCGCTTCCGCCTCGCCGGCACTGCGCTGGTCGACGCCTTTGCGATGGAGCTGCGCGGCATGTCGGTGCGTGCCATCATGCGCGGCAAGGCGCGCGAGAGCATGACCGCCCTGGTCGAAGAAACCCTGGCGGAGCCCGGCATCGGCTATGCCCGGCTCAGCGAAGCGGCCAATCCCGACGCGGTGTGGGAGATCCTGCTGCTGCCGTTGAAAAGCGATTTCGGCAAGACCGACCGGATCATCGGCGCCCTGCACCGTGTCGAGCCTTCGGCGAAGAACGACCTCTCGAGCCTCGAGAGCCTGCATTTCGACATCAAGGAAATGACCATCCGCCCGGTCACCGGCACCAGCGGCGACGAGCGGGTGCCGCAGCCCGCCCGAACCCCGCGCAGCGCCGCCCTGCAACCCGCGGGCTTTGCCGAGAAACCCACCCCCTTCCGCGGCCCGGCCAAGCTGACCGCGATCGAGGGCGGCAAGCAGGACGGCAGCGAGGGCAATGGCGAAGAGCCGCCAACCCCCCAGCGCCGCCCCAACCTGCGCATCGTCTCGGACGACTGAACCAGACCCGCGACCGCGCGGAGCCCGAGCGGGGGCCCGTCACCCCCCGCTCACTCCTCCTTCTTGACCAACCCGGTCAGCGAGGCGGCAAACAACGCCGTGATGATCCAGCCCGACGCGATGTGGATCCACAGATAAAGCCGGGTCAGCGACCAGGCCGACTTCCCCTCGACCTGCGGGATCCAATGCGGCTCCTGATGCAGGTTCACCAGAGGCACGAAGGTGTCGATCGAATAGGCCAGCGGGTCGAAGGGCTGATAATCGGGCACAGCCCCCAGAAACGCCGTATAGGGATCTGCCTTACTGTCCGGCTTCCACGAGGATTTCAGCAGGAACGGATTGTTCGGCACCATCGCCCGGTCCCGATGCGCATCGCTAAAGACAACAAAGCCAGCGTAAACAATCACCGCCGACCAGCCCATCGCCCAAAGGGGGCGATAGCCAAAGCCGATCACGATATCGAACAGCGTCAGCAAGGCGACCCGCAAC
>JBCBIS010000069.1:0-19113 GCA_038524325.1 Pseudomonadota bacterium | reverse complement strand
CCTTCAGGGCGAGGACATCCTGAAGGGCCGCGCCAAAATGGACTGGCAGCGCAGTTGTGCGATGATCTTCCAGCAGTTCAATCTGGTGCCCCGTCTGGATGTGATCACGAACGTCATCCTGGGCCGGTTGAACCAGCAATCGATCCTGCGATCGTCGCTGATGTTCTTTACCCAGGCCGAGCGGCACGAGGCGCTGCGCCTGCTTGATCGGTTTGGCGTTGCCGAAGCCGCGCTGCAACGGGCAGAGACCCTGTCGGGCGGTCAGCAGCAACGCGTCGCGATCTGCCGAGCCATGATGCAGCAGCCAAGCTTTATTCTGGCGGATGAGCCGATTGCCTCGCTGGATCCGCTGAACGCGCGTTTGGTCATGGAGGCCTTGCACAAAATCAACCGCGAAGAGCGGATCACGATCGTCTGCAATCTGCATACCCTGGACACGGCCCGCACCTATTGCGACCGCGTGATCGGCATGCGCGGCGGCGAGAAGGTCTTCGACGACGTCCCTCAAGCGCTGACCAATTCCATGGCGCGCGAGATCTATGGTGCCGAAGCTGAGGAAGCTTTCGAAGGCACCATCACCTCGACCTCCCTCGGTGACGAGACCGCCTCGGCCGAGCCCCAGAATGTGACCGCCGCAGTCGGCGTGCACTGACCAAGCGCCAAGAGCGCATCTTAGAGACTGCCAGGAGAGACCCAAATGACCAACCTTATCGCACGCGCCGCGGCCGCCTTTGCCGTTGCCGCCGTCGCTTCGACCGCCTTCGCAGCCGATTACAAAGGCCCGACCTTCGATCTGTCGTCGGTTCAGCCTGAATTCCGCATTGGCTTCCTGGGGGACGAAGCTGCCCAGGACATCATCGCCCGCAACGAATGCCTGGTCGACTATGTCGAAGCAGCCTTCAACGTTCCGGCCAAGATGTTCACGTTCAAGGACTATGCCGGCACGATGGAAAGCTTCGCTGGCGGCAACCTGGATTACACTTGGTTCGGTGCGTCGGGCTATGCTGGCCTGTACCTGCAAGACTCCGAGATCGGTGAGCCCATCATGACCCGGATGCAGCCCACGGGCGACACCGGCTACTACTCGGTCATGGTCACCCTGGCCGATAGCGGCATCGAATCGCTCGAAGACATGCAGGGCAAATCGCTGGGCTTCGCTGACCCGAACTCGACCTCGGGCTACCTGATCCCGTCGATCGAGCTGGTCGACAAAATCGGTGATCTGGACGCATATTTCAGCGAAACCGGCTTCCAGGGCGGCCACGAGAACGGCGTTCTGGCTGTGCTCAACGGTGACGTCGATGCAGCCGTGACCTGGGTTTCGGGCGTTGGCGCATGGGAAGAAGGCTACACCTCGGGCAACCTGCGCAAGATGGTCGACAAAGGCATCCTGAACATGGATGACATCCGTCAGATCTGGTCGTCGAACCTGATCCCGAACGGCCCGATCGTGGTCCGCAAGGCTCTGCCGCAGGAAGCCAAAGACACCATGCTCGGCATGAAGCAGTGGATTCTGGAAAACGACCCTGAGTGCAACGAGAACATCGCCAACGGCATCGTCAAGGCATGGGTCCCGGTTGACCACTCGTTCTACGAAGTCATCGTGAAGGCCCGGAAGGCCAAGATCGAAGCTGCGAAGACCAACTGATTTCTGACACGGGGCGTCCGGCGATCTGGGCGCCCCACCTCATTGCCGAGAGAGCGAGATGGTCGCCATCCTTCCGGAACATCTGACCCAGCTTGAGACCGAGCTGAAGCGGCTTCAACGCCGCAAAACGGCCTATACGGTTCTGGGCATCCTCGTCGCGGCGGCAATTGCGCTTGTCGGGATCGATATGGCCAACTCGGCCAATGCGACCCCGTTCAGCCAGGGCATATCCAAGATTTTCGACTTCCCGATCGACATGGTCAGCATGGCCTACGACCTGGGGTTCGTGCGCTGGCTGGGGCGCGTTGGGGAGTTTGTTCCTGACCTGATCCTCACATTGAACATGGCGCTGTTGTCGACATTTCTCGGCTTTGTCGGCGCCATCATCATGGCCTGTTTTGCCTCGCGCAACATCATGCGCAACAACACCGTGGTCATGGTCACGCGCCGGATGCTGGATCTGTTCCGGTCCTTCCCAGAAATCGTAATCGCGCTGATTTTCCTCTATCTGATGGGCAAAAGTCTGCTGCCGGCCGTGATTGCCATCTGGATCCACACCGTCGGCGCGCTTGGGAAGTTGTTCTCGGAGGCGATCGAGAACATCGACAGCAAACCGCTCGAGGGGCTCGAATCCACGGGCGGAAGCTGGATCAGCCGTATCCGCTTTGGCGTCTTTCCGCAGGTCATGCCCCTGTTCTTCAGCTACGCGATCCTGCGGCTCGAGATCAATGTGCGCGCCTCGACCATCCTTGGTTTCTTCGGCGCGGGCGGCATCGGTCAGGCGCTTTCGACCATGATCCAGTGGCGCGATGGCGCACGGGTGACCGCGATCTTCCTGCTACTGGTGGTGACGATCATCGCGCTGGACTATCTCTCTGACTGGATCCGCTCGAAATTGGTGGGAACTCGATCGTGACGGCGGTAGCTGAACACCAGGGGCTGCCCACGCTCCAGGCCGATGTCGACCGGGCGGCAGGCCGTAACCGGCTTTGGTTCCTCGGCGTCACCGCCGTCATCTTCGCCTATCTGGTCCTGTCTTGGTTCCAATTCGACATTGGCAGCGTCGTGCAGAAGTGGAAGCCCGACCGGGCGGCTCTGTTCGTGCTGGACACCTATGCGCATAAAGACCACGTGACCATGCGCTGGAAGTCGCCGGACAAGATCAAGATCGCGTTCGAGGGGGGACACCGCGAGGTCTACGAGACCCCGCCCGACTGGTTCACCCAAGGCCCCGATGGCGGGCGTGTCATCAGCTTCGACAATGGCGGCACGATCACCTTCTTTGACGACAAGGTCACGATGGATTGGCCTGGTAGGGATGAGACCTTCACCTTTCGGGTCGACGGCAAGACACCTATCGTCGAGGGCTATCCCCGCCGCCCCTGGGTCGATCGCGCGGTCGTAAACGAAAGGCTGGCCACCGGCGGCTGGTTCCCGGAACTGCCGTCTGACCTGCGCCCCGATCACAACGGCAAGATCACCAAGGACGAGTGGGCCGAACTGACCCGTGCGCTTGCGGCCGCGGGGCTGGACCAACCAGCCGGGCTGCCCGAATGGATCCGCGTGACCAAAAACAAGGTCGAAGTCCGCCCGTCCCTCTTCGAGCGGCTGCAGATCGGGACCCTAAAGGCCGAGGTGCACCGCTATGAGGTCGGTTGGAAATATTTCTGGTTCGATTTTGACAGCCCACTGGTGGGGACCGGTTTCTTGGGTGGCATCGGCCTGATGTTGTCTGGCGACCGGATGGTTCCAGAGATGTCGAATACAATGCTTGTCTGGACCGAGTTCCGCGACAATGCGATCTGGCAGCATGGGACTGTCCTCTATGCGATGCTCGAGACGATCTTCATGGCTCTGCTGGGAACCATGATCGCCTCGGCCATTGGCTTGCCGCTGGCCTTTATGGCGGCACGCAATGTGCAACCGGTCATGGCCATTCGCTTTGCGCTGCGGCGTCTGTTCGACCTTTTGCGTGGGATTGACACCCTGATCTGGTCGCTGATCTTCCTGCGGGCCTTTGGGCCCGGCCTCTTCACGGGGATCTTCGCAATCGCCTTCACCGATACCGGCACGCTGGGCAAGCTGATGTCCGAAGCCGTTGAGAACGCTGACAACAAACAACGCGAAGGCGTGCAGTCCACCGGCGCCGGGAAGGTCCAGCAACATCGCTTTGGCATCCTGCCGCAGATCATGCCGGTCTTCATTTCGCAGTCCCTCTACTATCTGGAATCGAACACGCGCAGCGCGGTGATCATCGGCGCAATGGGGGCAGGTGGCATCGGTCTGCAGTTCCTGGGCGCCCTGCAAACCGGAAACGACTTCGAAAACGTGGCCTATATGGCGCTGCTGGTTTTGGTCACGGTGATCGCAATGGATGCCATGTCGGCCCGCCTGCGCTCGATCCTGATCGGGATCGACAAACGCTCTGACTGACCCTCAACATGGAGCATGATATGTTTCGCACCCTCATCATCACCCTTTGTCTTTCCCTGTTTCCGGGCCTCTCCCTGGCGCAACAGCAACAAGCTGGCAACGAGGCCAGCACGAACACGGAAGAGACCTTTCAGGCCCTGATCGATCAGTGCGACGATGTCGATGCCTTGATGCTGCGCGCTCGGATCCGTCTGCAGATCCCCCGTGCCACGCAAGACGCCGCCCAAAAGTCGCAAGAGATGATGGACCAAGCCTTTGCAACCTGCGGCGAGGGCGATCTGGATGCGGCAAAGACTATGCTCGAAGAAGCACTCTCCATTGCCGAGGCGGGTGCGACCGAAAACTTCGGGACAGATGCCTCCTCCAACTAGCATCTCGATGAGGGGGAAGGTGACGTTCCTCGTCAAACCCGAGAAACATCGTTAGTCGCAGCGGTTCTCAAATCCCTGGCCAAACGAAACACTCCACCAACTTGGATTAGACGAAGCGGCGGCCGGGCCGGGGAATTCGGCCGTTCTGATCGCAAAGACGCGTGGCCTTCCCGGGCCATGTCGAGGGTTTCCTGCGCCTCAAAGCGAAGGCGCCCGTCTCGGACCGCTCCGCTCTGGCCCGGCTGATGGAACAGGAAGTGGCGCCGATCGCCTTGCTCGAGTGGGAGGTGGCGGGAACACCAGACAATATGCGGCCCTTGGTGGCGTATATCGCCGCCTCCGCCAGAGGCGTTCCGGCTGCGGAATGAATGATCGCCGTCAAGTGTGGATGCATTGAACCAATTCGATCCCGGGTGACACCCACTTCTGAACAACAGGAGTTTCCCCATGTCGCGCCTCATCCCACTGATTTGCCTGACCCTCGCTCTGCTGGCCACAACGCCCTCGGTTGCGGAGGAGCGGATGGCCCTTGTCATCGGCAATGCCGGCTATCGCAATGTTGCAGCGCTCGACAACCCCGTGAACGATGCGCAGTTAATGGCGCGGACGCTGCGAGCGGAGGGGTTCGACGTCACGGTGCTTGCCGAAGCCGACCAGACCGCGATGCGCCGGGCGGTTGAGCGGTTTGGCACCAAGCTGCGCGCGGCGCCCTCAGGGTCGCTCGCGCTGTTTTATTTCGCGGGGCACGGGGTGCGGAGCGACGGCTTCAACTATCTCGTGCCCATTGATGTCCAGATCCGCTCAGAGGCCGATATCGCGCGCGAAACCGTGTCCGCAGAATGGGTGCTTGAGCAGATCGAGGCGCCCGGGGTCACCAGCGTGATGGTTCTCGACGCGTGCCGCGACAACCCTTTCGATGGCAAGGGCGCGGGAGCGATCCCCGAAATTGGCGATGGGCTGGCGCGCATGACGGCTCAGAACAGCAATCTGATCGCCTATGCAACGGGTCCGGGCGATGTCGCTCTGGACGGGATCGGCGAGAACAGTCCCTACACGGCTGCTCTGGCCCGGGCGATCCGCACGGGTGGGCTCGATGTCGAGGAGATCTTTGCGCAGGTGCGTGATGAGGTGGTGGCCGCGACGGCTGGTCTGCAGGTCCCCTGGGAAAGCTCCTCGCTGGAGCGTGCGGTTTTTATCCAGCCCGGGGCGGCTGCCGCGGATCCTTCGGGCGATGGACCTGCGCCTTCTCGACTGTCGATCTCGGTCACTTTCAATCCCGGGCGTTGGGGCGGCGGCGCGCGGGGATGCAGCACGCTCTACCGGTATGCCCCGGTCCGCGTGGCCACGCTGCTGGAGGCGCGGCGTCGGCTCAACCCCATCGACGGTGCCCGGAGTGTTGCGCTCGAACTCGAGGCGCGCCAGGGGCCCGAGGGGGTCGAGATCACCATTGTCCCGGTCTCGGCGGTGGAGCGCGGCCGCCCGGTGCAGGCGCGGCTGTCTGACATCGCGCCGGGGCGGGAGGACCCGGTCTATTCCCGCTCACGCCACCCGGATCTGTTCGGCTGCGGTGCGATGACTGTCTATGTGCGTCCCGATCGTTGATCGGCTGAGCGGGAAGACGACCGGGCACGCGCATGTCTCTCAGACCGAAACCCAAGGCGCAGACAACCCATTGCGACGTCCTCAGGTGAAGGGCGGGCGGACCGTCAGGCGAAGCCGCCGAAGCCCTGGAGGCGCAGGAAGGAAACGCAGAGCCAGATGATAAGGCCACCGGCGATCAGTTGCAGGCACGGGGCGGTCATGGTCGCGATGCCGGTATTCCTCGCCGTCACCTGAGCGAACCCGCGCAGCGTCACGCTGGAGACTGCAACCAAGCTGACCAGGGCACCTGTCCCCAAACCCATCGCAACGACAGCCACCGCCCCCGCCAGCAGGAGGTCCAGTTGCCATGCGATGATCAGCAGCAGTACCGCGCCGGTACAGGGCCGCACGGCAACGCTGAGGATCAGGGCGAGCACCTCTCGAAAGCTGGTGAGACCGGCAATCTGAGCCGGGTCGAGCCGATGAGCAGGGCAGCCACAGGACGATTCCGCATGCCCATGCCCATGCCCATGATCGTGCGAATGCGAGTGGACATGCGTGTCACGTTGCTGAACCGCCCGGGACAGGCCGCTTGTGCCGCGCCATAACAGCAGCGCCCCAATCGCGCCGATCGCCAGATAGCTGATCGGGGCCAGGATATCTTCGGTGATCGCGGTCAATTGCTGCGCCGATACTCGCAGCAGCCACAGACCGCCATAGACCAGAACGATCGCCCAAGCCGCCTGCGCCAGGCTCGAGGCCATCCCGATCCCGACCAGCCGGCCGGAAGAGACGCGCGAGCCCAGACCGACACCCCCGATCAGATATTTTCCATGCCCCGGTCCGACCGCATGCACAAAGCCATAGGCCGCCGCCGCCGACATCAGGGCGACCAGCGCGCCCGGCTCGGCCGCGCGCAGGGCATAGACGGCGCGGGCGATCTCGTTCTGGAACGCACGCTGCTGCTCGATCGCCCAAACCGCCAGAGACGGGAACCACGCTTCCGCGATAACCACGGCTGCGGCGACGACCGCAAGAAGGATGAGGGGAAGTCCTAGTCGCATGCCAGCTCGATCCTGTCGGCAAAGAGGGCGCCGACATTCGGCTCCTCGGGGATGTCTTCACGTCCGAGGTCGAAGAGCGATACTTGCAGCGCCTCGAGATCGGCATTCGGGTCGAAGGGGATGACCCGGGCGGAGCAAGGACTGTCCTTGCCAGACCCCAACACCCCTGTGGGCTCGGTCACCGTGAACGCGTAGTAATAGGTCGACTCGTAGAAGCCGACCTCGGCAACCTGACCGGGCATCGAGATCGGGTCGGCGAGATCACGCTCGAAGCGCATGACGAGCTTGCCGTCGATCAGCGCAACCTCCATCTGCGACGGTCGGACCAGTTCCAGGTCTTCGCCGACATGGCTGAGATGGGCCGAGCCTTTGTATTCGGGCGGCCAATCGGTCATGAAATCGCTGATTTTCTGGCGGTCCTCCGGGGTCAAGCCGCCATCCGGTTGTGGCGTGACCTTTATGCTGCTGAGAACAAAGAGCGTCTCGAACAGGTCGTAGTGCCAGGTGACCTCAAGCGCGGTCAGCCGCTGTTCCTCGTCGAGGACGAAACTCACCCCGCCCTCGACGAAGACATGGGGATGGGCCGCGGCCGTCCGCAGGCCGCCAAGCGAGATCAGCGTGGCAAAGCAGAGCAATCGGCACAGTGTTCGCGCAGGGCGAGAGATCATCAGGCGACGACTTCCATTGGGGTCATCTTCGGGTCGAAGGCGGTCAGTTCCGGCAGGGAACTCTTTAACATCGTGGCAGCCTCTTTACGATCGGAACCACTCACTATCATGACAATGCGCGTCTCCGAGACGCCATCGGGCCAGCCGTCCAAAATCTTCAGCGGGCTCGCCAGGTGGCCGACCACATGCAGGACGCATGGGGCACCCGGATGTCCTTGCAACTCGACCAGGCCCTTCATCCGCAGCAGATCGGCGCCAAAGCGCGCCTGCAGCCCGTGGATCGCATCGTTCAGGGCAGAGGGATCGACCGGCCCATTGGCCGAGAAGCAGAAGGCCGAGGCTGTATCGCCATGCGCGTTGACATCATGGTGATGATGGTGGCCGTGGTGATGCGGGTGGTGGTGATGCGGGTGGTGGTGATGCGCGTGGTCAGAGCCTTGGTCGAATCTCAGCCACTCGGCCACGTCGGGCGGCCGGCCCGCCGGGTCGAACGCGGCCAGGGAGAAAACGGTCTCGGCCCCCACATCGTTCACATCGCGTAGGCGGGCATTGGGATTTTGCGCGCGAAGCCGCCGACGCAGATCGTCGAGTTCGCGTTTTGAGGCCGGGTCACGCGCCAGTTCGCTCTTGGTGATCACGATCAGATCGGCGACCGCCGCCTGGCGCTGCGCTTCGGGGAAACGGTCGATCGCCTCGGCGCCGTTGATCGTGTCGACCAGGGTCACGATGCCGTTCAGGGTAAATCTGCCGAGGATCTCCTCGCTGGTCATGAAGGTCTGGATCAGGGGCAGCGGATCGGCGACCCCGGTCGTCTCGATCACCACGCGGTCAAAGCTGGGCCCTTCACCGCGCTCCGCCTCCTCCAAGAGCCGCAGCAGGGTCAGGCGGACATCGCCCGACACGGTGCAGCAGAGGCAGCCGACCGACATGGCAAAGGCCCGCTCATCCGCCTGGGCGACCAGCGCCCCGTCGACCCCCGCCTCACCGAATTCATTGACGATCACCGCGGTATCGCCGAACCCGGGCTCGGCGATCAGCCGGTTCAGCAGCGTCGTCTTGCCCGCGCCAAGGAACCCGGTCAGCAGGGTGACGGGGATACGGGTCATGGCCGGGCCTCGCCCGCGGCGCAGGGATGGTCCGCCCCCCAGATTTGCAGCGAGTCCCTGGCGATCAGGCGCATTTCGATCCGGTCGAGTTCTTCGAGGGCCAATTCCGTGCTGCGCGTCCTGCTCCAAGCGCGCTGAAATGCGTCCTGCACCGAACGCGGACGCCAAGGCAGAACCGCACGGGCGAGCCATCCCCGCAGGACCGGCGGCAGACGGTCGAACTCGCGCATCGGGTCTTCTCGCCTCAGCTTGGATTTCAGGCTGGTTCTGCCGCGATTGCCCTGCATCAATCGGCGTCCTCCAGATCGAAGATCGGGTCGAGCACCAGCATCAGCCGTGTCTCGCCGGTCCCCGCGATGGGCGGCGAGCGGTGCAGCATCCCGGTCTCTCTGGCGCCGGGCCAGAGCGTGCCTTTCAGCACGATGGGGGCGCCGGTCGGCACCGTAAAGATCTCCTGCGGATCGTCGCCATCCATCGCCACGCCGTATTGCGTCCCGGTCCCCCGATAGGTGCAGATCAAACGGGCCCGGACCGCATCGATATGGAACTTCCGGCACGCATTGGACTGCACGACATCGAGACGCAGTCGGAGATAGGGCGAGGGCAGCAGGGCCGAGAACGTGCCCGCCAGCATCACAACATCCTCGACCAGACGAGCCCGGGCGGCGCAATCCGGCGTTTCAGCCCGCACGCACGCACGGGTGACGGCCGCCTCGATGGCATCGAGTTTGACCACTTCCCGCGTTGCTGGCAGCTGCGAGGGGTCCAGCCGGTCGAGCCACTCTTGATCCGCGCTCGGACGTTGACGGCGCCAGATCGCGGCGGCACGCTCGCCGTCTTCGATGGCCGCCAACTCCGGCGCTGTTTCAGAGGTTGCAACGATCGGGTCCTGCACGATCTCGCGCACCAGGTTCATACTGCCTCCGCTCTGTTGGGCCGCTACAGTGAGGGGCCATCCAGATTCTCACTATTCCGAATTCGTTACAATGTAACATCATGAGCTGTCCAGATGTGAGCGCATTCCGATGGACATCCCGCGCATAACGGGTTGCGGGCAAAGATCTCCCCGTCTGGATGGCTCTGTCTTGACGGGTCTCAGGAGGCGGAGGCAGCGCCCTCTCGCGGCGCAGCCTCGGCGCGCGCCAGCCGGCGTCGCTCCTGCGCCAGGGTGGTCAGGCCCAGATCGTCGAGAATAGCGTAGAAGGCGGGGACCACGAACAGAACAAGCAGCGTCGACGCCATCAGGCCGAAGGACAGGCTCGTCACCAGCGGGATCAGCACCTGCGCCTGCAGGCTGGTCTCGGTCAGCAGCGGCAACAGCCCCGCGACCGTGGTCAGAGACGTCAGCAGAATCGCCCGGAACCGCGCCCGCGTGGCGTTCGGGGCGACTTCGGCGACCGTGGCGCCCGGGCCGTGGTGATGTTTGATCTGGTTCACCAGCAGGATCGAGTCGTTCACGACCACCCCTGCCAGCGCCGCGAAGCCCAACATGCTCGGCATCGAGAAATCGACCCCCATGACGATATGGCCCACAACCGCGCCGATGAAGGCGAACGGGATCAGGACCATGACGACGACAGGTTCGACATAGCTCCGAAACTGGAAACTCAGGACCAGAAAGACCCCGACCAGGCCCAAGAGAAAGCCTGACACCATCGACGCTTGGGTCTTCGACGCCTCGGCGTTCTGCCCCTCGAGACCCAGCGAGACGCCGGGATACCGTTCGAGCAGTGCGGGCACGAAGCGCTGCATCGTGTCATTGACCACCTCATTGGCATTCGCGAGGCGGGTATCGACATCGCCCTGGATGGTGACAGTCCGCTGCTTTTGCACCCTATTGATCCGGGCAAAGCCGCGATCCCGCTCGATTGTCGCCACCGAGGAAAGCGGCGCCAGGGCGCCCGAGGGCGTCACGATCACGAAATTGTCCAGGGTCGCCACATCGTCCCGGTCGATCCCGGCGAGGCGGGCATCGATCTCGTAGGATTCCGTGTCCACCTGTATCTCGTCCACGGTCGAGCCGAAGAAGGCCGCGCGCAACTGGTCCGCCACATCCTGGGCGCGCAGGCCGAGGATCAGGCCTTCCTCGTTTATCTGAAACGTGATCTCTGGCTTTCCCAGCCGCAGATCGTCGAGCACATCGACGACCCCGACATAGTTTCTCAGCCATTGCTTCAACTCAGCGCTGGCGGCGCGGAGCTCCTCCAGATCCGTCCCGAACAGCCGGATATCGATGGCGCGGCCTGCAGGGCCTACGCTCGGCTCGGTGAATTTGAGCGAGATGACATCGGCTTGGACGCCGGTCTTTTCCCGCCACAGCGCAAAGAAGCTCTCATTGTCGATGGTGCGCTGCTCGGAGCTGAGCAGGTCAAGGCTGACGGTCGCGACATGCGTGCCGGTTTCGTTCGCATCCTCGTTTTCATTGAAGCGAACCGTCCGGTGACGGACCAGCGCCTGTCCGTCCGGCTGTTCGGGCGAGAGGGTTTCGTCGATCTGATCAACAGCGGCGATGACATCCGCGACCACCGCCTCGGTGCGCCAGAGCGGGGTGCCCTGGGGCAGCAGGATCCGCGCCTCGACCGTGTCGCCATCGATCTCGGGAAAAGCGCTGAACTTCAGCGCGCCGCCCGCGATCGCGGCAACCGCCAGGATCAGCGCGCCAACGGCGCAACCCATGGTAAGATAGCGATGCCGGACCGAGCGCCGCGCAAACGCCACGGCGATATTGTCCCGAATCCAGGTGACGCCGGCCTCGACCCGTTTTTGGACCGGCCCCCGGCCAGCGCCCTCGGCGGCCAGGGCATGGCCCAGATGGTTCGGCAGGATGAGGAACGCCTCGATCAGCGAGACGACCAGAACGGCCAGCATCACCACCGGCACCACCCGCAGGACCTGCCCGATATCGCCCTCGAGAAACGCGAGAGAACCGAAGATGCAGAGCGTCGTGCAGAAGGACGAGATCACGCCGGGCGCGACCTCCTGCACCCCGCTGACGGCAGCCTCCATCGGGGCGGCGCCGGCCTCGCGCTTGCTGGCGATGCTCTCCGAGATCACGATTGCATCGTCCATCAGCAGACCGACCACGATCAGCAGGCCGACCATGGTCAGCATGTTGAGCGAATAGCCCAGGATCACCATGGCCGCGATCCCGCCGACAAAGGCGACCGGAAGCCCGGCGCTGATCCAGAACGCATAGCGAGCCCCGAAGAACAGCCACATCGTCAGCGCCACCAGCGCCAGCCCCACCAGCCCGTTATCGACCAGCAGCGAGAGCCGGTCCTGGACGACCTCGGCCGGGCTGCGCACGAGGGTGAAATGCACCCCGGGCGGCGCGCGCTGGCGTTCCTCGGCGAGGAAGGCTTCGATCCGCTCCACCACGGTCAGCAGATCGTCGCTGGCGGATTTCGTGACCGACAGGAAGGCGGCGGGCGCGCCATCGAACAGGATCTTGACCTCTTCGCGTTCGAAACGGTCATCGATGCGGGCTATGTCACCCAGCCGGATCTGGCCGCCCTCCTCGTTCGACACCACGATCAGCTGGCGCAGATCCTCGATTGTTCGGCGCTCGTCGGCGAAGCGCAGCAGCAACTCGCCATCCCGGGCCTGGATCGAGCCGACCGGCAGATCGACATTCTGGCGCTGGATCGTGGTGGCGACATCTTCCAGGCTGAGGCCAACCTGGCGCAGAGTGGCATCGAGGATCTCGATCCGGAACTGGCGCTCGGCAAAGCCGTCGATCTCGATCTTCGGGATGCCGCCAAAGGTCTGCATCCGGCGCTTCACCTGCTCGGCATAGGTCTTCAGATCCGGGCGGGTCATCGCGCCCGAGACGGCGACCGAGGCCACGAAATCGGTGCGGCCGAGCTGTTTGACGATGATATCTTCCACCAGATCGGGGAAATCGTTGATCGCGTCGACTTCTGTTTTCACATCGTCCGTGAAGCGGTCCAACTCGCCGCCCTCGCGCATCTCGACAACGGCGCTCGCGCTGCCTTCCACCGACTCGCACGAGATTTCATAGACATCGTCGACGGCGTCGATCGCATCCTCGATGCGCTGGCAGATCGCTTCCTCGACCGTTTCGGGCCGGGCGCCGGGATAGGCGACCGAGACCTGCACGCGCGAGGCTTCGACCCGGGGAAAGGTCTCGCGCTGCAGGGTCGGCAGCATCGTCGCGCCGACCGCCAAAAGCCCGATCATCAGCAGATTGGCGATGGTCGGGTGGCGGATGAAATAGGCGATCATTCGCCGCTCACCGCCGCCGCGGCTTGATCGGTCAGGGGGGCCTCGCCCATCGGGGCCAGCAGCATACCCTCGATCGCGGGCGAGATGTCGCTGACGACGACCCGGTCGCCGAAGTCCAGACCCTCGGAGATCAGGGCCTCGGACCCCTGGAACGCCCGGACCTGAACCGCCCGCGACTCGAGCCGGTTGTCCGCATTGGCCAGAAACACCCGTCCGTCGCGGACCGCCGAGCGGGGCACGATGCGTTGATCCTCAAGCTGTTTCGCCTGCAGGATCACCCGGACAAACATGCCCTTGACCAGGGGCGGGCGCACGCCCGGCAGGATGTTTCCATAGGGATCGTCGACCCGAACGATGACCCCGACGGACCGGCTGGTCGCATCGATCGTGTCCGAGGTGTGCTGGATCTGCGCGGGCCATTCGGCATCGAACTGCGAGGAATGGATTTTGACCTTGGCCTGCCAACCAAGATTGGCAAGCCGCGCGCTTGCCGGGCGGTCGCGCTGCACCGGCATCTGGAAGTCCGGCGGCACTGCGAGGCCGACGAAGCTGGCGAACTGATCTTGCGGCACCTGGGCGACGATCTCGGCCGCACCGATATCGCCTGCCGAGGCCAATGTGGTCCCGGCGGAGACGAACTGGGTCGCCTCGACCTCCTTGCTGGCGATCCGGCCGCGGAAGGGCATCGTGATATTGGTCCGGTCGAGATCGAGCTTCGCGGTCGCGAGTCGCGCCTCGGCGACCGCGATCTGGGTTTTCTGGGTCTCGATCTCCGCCGGATAGAGGTTCATCGAGTTCTCAAGCTCCTGCACCTTGACCTGCTGTTGGAGGAAGTCGCGCTGCACGGTGTCCAGCGTGGACTGGCTGGCGACCCCGCGCCTGAGCAGATCCTCCTGGCGGGTGAGGTCCTCCTGCTTGATCTCGAGCGAGCGGCGCTCGATCTCCAACGAGCGGGCGGTGTTGGCGGCCCGGATCTCGAGCTCCTTCAGCTCCGCGGTCGCCGCGTCGCGATTGGCTTCGGCCTCTCCGACGGCGAGCTCGTAATCCTCCTTCGCCACCCGGATAATCTCGGCGCCCGCTGGGAAGACGGCTCCGACGCGCAGGTTGGGATGCACGAATTCGATCCGCCCGGGAACTTGGGCAACCGCGTTCCAGGTGCGTACTGGTTCGACATTCCCATAGCCGGTGACCATGGGCACGAAGGATCGGGGCTCCACCGTCTGGATTCGCACGGTCCGGGCCGTCTCGGCCAGCGCCGCCTGTTGCGGGGGCTCGCGCGAGCTCGTGAACATGACAAATGCCAGCAAGGCGAGTCCCAGAGGGATCCCAAAGCTGAGAAGTCGGATCGCAAGCGTCTTCACATCAGGCCTCAAAGGTTTCTGCGCTGCGTGTCGTGAAGCGCATAGCGACGAGAAGTTATACGGTTATTCGCCTCATGTCTTACGCCGTCGGTCAGAGAAATGTTAAACCGGCACATCAGTTCTCCGATAGCTCGATTCCGTCAAAGATGTGAAAGACATTCGTGACCGCCGCGAGGACCAAGTTCGACTGGAAAAGGTTGCGTCTGAGGGCTGAGACACAATGCGTGTCCGGACACTCTTCGGCCAGCAGGTCGACGAAATGCTTCGGGTCCAGCAGGATGTGGCCGACCGCCGAGGTCGAGATCAATGTCGCGCGGAGTCCTGTTGTCGCCGAACAGGATCTCCGCTTCATGCCGTTGCTGGACGATGCCGATCTTCCAGGAACCGCCGGTCTCGCCTCGATAGGCGCTGGAGGGATCGGAGAACCGCTCCAACGACTGGGTTGTGCCCGGGATATCCCTGTGGGAGACGCGCTCCTCCAGACAGTCGCAGCCCGCCCGGCAATGTGACCGGCAATGCGGGAGCCGAACTGTCGGAGATATTCTTGACGGCCAGCGCATCGGGCCCGCACCGCGGGCTCGGCGCCAAAAACGCCCGCGACTGTGCCAGATCTCGCCGTCATTGCCGCGGTCGCCATCCATGATTTCGTCGGAGAGCGGCGGGTCGTCGAAACCCGGATGGCTCGTGACCGCCATGGCCAGGAGAGCCGGCGCCTTTCTTGGACCCGACCGCCGAAGGGTCGCGCGACATCTGCCCGACACAGCTCCTTATATGTGCGCATGGGCAGCCTACGCCCTGTGCGGGCATCTCAGCCCCGGCCCCCTGTGGGGCGTCATATAGCAATCCAGGGAACTGCCCTTGCGGTGGGCATGGGCGGCGCGGAGATCGAAGACGGCGGCTGTCTTGCACTCGGCGGGCGGGTGGATGGCGCTCGACGACTGGTCGGCGTGGGGGTGACCTTCACCGGCCAGCCCTGCTGCGGTCGCGCCGGTCAGTCCGTGCCGGCGACGGCAGCTCCCGGATTACGAAAGAGAATGCCGCTTGGCGCATCAGGGAACGGGTCCGCTGTGATGGGTGCAGATGGCGTTGATGCAACGCGGCTTGGCCTGCCGATGACAGAATGGAGGGGGTCATGCTCAACCTTTCGGTCCGCGTCTCGATCCAGCCCCAGCGACAGTCGACAAGGGGCGGAGCACCGCCGTCGGATGCGCCCAGGATGGCGGGCGGGGTTGCCGGAACAATCCGGCAGCCCGGCAGCTTCCGAAGAGCCAGGGTAGGGTGGCAGGATCAGGTGCCCGGTGAGCCACTTGCCTGCCGCCCCGGGCGGGACCCAGAAATGCAGCAGAAGGGCGGCTGCATCGACGCGCGTTTGCGCCGGGGTCAACGGGCCGGGTCGGCCCGTCGTCCCCCTCCGCCTCAGCCCTCGGCGGGGCCGAAGCTCTCAACATGGATCCGGTTGGGCGAGACGCCCAGCCGTTCCAGATCCTCTTGGATCGCGGCCAGGAACGCCACCGGTCCGCAGATCATGAAGTCGGCCTCTTTTGTCCCGACCAGCTCGAGCACGGCAGCGCCATCGATCCGGCCCGCGCGATCGTAATCGCGGCCAACCCGATCCTCCGACGCCGGGCGGCTATAGGCGATGTGGGTTTGCACCGCGGGGGCCCGTGCCGCCAGATCCCGCACCTCCGCCGCCAGCGGGTGGTGAGCCCCGTCCCGGGCGCCATGGGCGAAGACCACCCTCCGATCCGTGCCCGCTGCAACCAGATCGCTCAGCATGCTGACCATCGGAGTGATCCCGACGCCCGCGCTGATCAAAGCCACCGGAGCGCTGCCATGGGGGGTGGTGAAGTCTCCCCCCGGATTGCGGCTGATCACGATATCCCCCGGGTCGATCTGGTCATGCAAAAAGCGTGAGGCGAGGCCCTGCGGCTCACGCTTCACCGTGATGCGATAGCTGTCCGCGGACGGCGCGCCCGAGAGCGAATAGCTCCGCGAAACAACTGTGTCGACGCCGGGGATTTTCAGGGCGATCGGCAGGTGCTGCCCGGCCTCGAAGGCCGGCAGCGGGCCGCCATCCCGGGACTCAAATACGAGGGAGGTCACGTCCGCGCTCTCGACGATCTTCTCGCGCACGCGCAGCTCGCGTGCCGTCTCGGCCTCCTCGTCCCACCGCAGGGCCACGGCGTTGCGGCTCTCGACCACGTCTTCGACGCTCAGGGTCACCAGTCGCCGGGCGCCGGGGAACCGGGCCAGGTCGTCCGAGTCCCAATTGATCTCGACGGTGCCGGTGATTTGCAACAGCGCGCCCGAGCTGAAGTCGATAAAGAGGTATCCGGCCCGCGGGTCCAGCGACAGATTGCCGATCGTGTTGAAATGCTTGTTGCCGGCATAGTCGGGGAACCGGATGCGGCGGTCATCGAGCACCTCGACAAAGCCGCGCTCTCCGCCCCGATGCGAGGCGTCCATGCCGAAGGTTGGGCTCTCGCCCTCGCCGCGATATCCGGTCGCGATGAAGAAGGTGTCGGCGCGCGCGATCCAGCCCTGCTGCGATGCTGTCAACGCTGCGCCCCGCGTCGCGGTCTTCGGCGTGTCGTCCTCGACCCAGACCCAATTGCGCTCGCGGATATATTGCGGGCAATTGCCGAAGGATTGATCGACGGCAAAGGTGAGACCAGCCGCGCCGCTGGCCGAGACCCGGCCATTGACGCGGTTGCGGCGCCGCGTGGCCAGCTCGATCCCCAAGAGCCCGAGATCGGCCCCCTCGGCAAGCGCGCCTTCCAACGCATCCCCCGGCGCCGGGGTCGCATCGATCCGCAGATGCCCAGGATCGGGCGAGGTAATGAACCCTTCCGGTGCTGAGAGCAGGGTCGCCCAGGGGCGCCCGGCTGCGTCCCGCGCCGCAGCGACCAGGAAGGGGAGGCTGGTATAGAAGGTGCGATGTTGCTCCGGCATGTGATCGCGCACGATTTTGCGGGCCCAATCCTCGATATCGCGCATCCCCAGCCGGGCTTGCACATTCTGTTCGCCAATATGGAACGGCGAGGCGTCGGTCAGGTGATCTTGAGCCATGGGTCTGTCCTCCTGCAGCGGTTTTGGTTGGCCGGCGCGCCCAGCTATGTGCTCCGGGCGCGCCGAGGCGATCAGGTGGCGAGGCCGGTCTTGGTTTCCTGCATGCCGACAAAGCCGGGCAGCCCCGCGACATCGCCGAGCCAGCGGCGGATATTGGGATAGGGGTCGAGCGAGACATTCCCCTCCGGTGCATGGGCGGTGTAGCTGTAGACGGCGACATCGGCGATCGTCGGCGTCTCTCCCACCAGCCAGCGGCGCCCGGCGAGTTCGCCTTCGAGCCAGGTGAGCGCCCTCGTGCTGATCTCCTGCGCGCGATCGGCGTCCAGACCGGCACCGAAGACGGTGATCAGCCGGGCGGCGGCGGGGCCATTGGCGATCTCGCCCGCGGCGAAGGAGAGGTATTTCTGCACCTCGGCCTCTTGCACCGCATCGCTGGGCAGCCAGTCCGGCGCGAATTTGCGGGCGAGATAGACCAGGATAGCGTTGGAGTCGGAGATGACGGTCGCGCCATCCTCGATCACCGGTACCTTGGCGGCGGAGTTGAGGGCGAGAAACGGCGCTTTCTTGTGCTCGCCGGTCAGCAGATCGACATCGATCAACTCATGCGCGATGCCGGCAAGGCTCGCGAAAAGCTGGACACGGTGGGCGTGGCCGGAGAGGGCGTGGCGGTGGATGCGGATGGCAGTGCTCATGGCGGATCGCTTTCCTTGGGTGGCGCGCGCCGGGAGTGGGGCGCCTTTGATGGCCCCAAGGTAACAACAGGCATCTTGAGCGATAATGCTCTGTATCGTACAATGATTGTCGCCCAATCGATCACAAAAGGCGCTATGGATAAGCTTCTCACAATGCGCACCTTTGCCGCCGTGGCGGGCGAGGGCACCTATACCGCGGCGGCCAAACGGCTCGGCATCTCGACCAAGCTGGCCAGCAAATATGTGCAGGCGCTGGAGGCGGATCTGAGCACTCAGCTGTTCAATCGCACCACCCGCAGCGTCACGCTGACCGATGCGGGCAGCGCCTATCTCCACCGCTGCCGGGCGATCCTGGAGCAGGTGGACGAGTTGGACGACTTGGTGCGCGAGCGGCAGGGCGCGATCGCCGGGCCGATCCGGATCACCGCGCCGACCTCCTTCGGGTCGATCGAGCTGGCGAGGGCGCTGACATCCTTCCTTGCCGCCCATCCGGCGGTCGAGATCGATCTACGGCTGACCGATGCCCGCGTGGCGGTGGTGGAGGAGGGCTTTGATCTGGCGGTGCGGATCGGGACGCTGCGCGATTCGACCCTGGTGGCGCGGCGTCTCTCTGACATGCCCCTCGTGATCGCTGCGGCGCCCGGCTATCTCGAGCGCGTGGGGCGGCCGCTGATCCCGCAGGCCCTTGCCAGCCACGCCTGCCTGATCGACCAGAACGTCTCGGACGCAAGGCTGTGGCGGTTCCAGCGGGGGCGCGAGGAGGTGACCGTCGAGGTGCAGGGGCCGCTGCGCGCCAACGCGCCCCGCGCCATTGCCGAGATTGCCGAGGGCGGGATGGGGGTCGCCCGGCTGCCCCTCTATGTGGTGCGCGAGAG
>JBCBIS010000068.1:0-19171 GCA_038524325.1 Pseudomonadota bacterium | reverse complement strand
TGGATTGCGGCTGCCGAGGCGATGGAGCGGGCCGTCGCGGCCGCATCCTTGCGCGACCGCGACGCGCATCGCAGGGTCGCCGGCACCGTGCGCCTGACCGCCGTGCCGCTGCTGGCGAACCGCCTACTGGCACCGGCTGTCCCTGATCTGCTGCGGAAGCATCCGGCGCTGGAGATCGAGTTGATCGCCGAGCCGGCCGCGTTGAGCCTCATGGGACGGGAGGCGGATCTCGCGCTCAGGCTGGCCCGCCCGACTGGTGAGCTGCGGGCAAAGGCGCGCCGCATCGGCAACCTCGCCTATGCCGTCTATGGACGGGACGAGGGGGTGCCCTGGATCGGCTATGAAGACCGACTGCGCGACCTCCCGCAAACCCGCTGGATACGCGAGCAGACTGGCCGCGCCCCGGCGTTTCGGGTCAGCGATGGCGAGACATTGCTCGCCGCTGTTCTGGCCGGGCAGGGCCGGTCCCTGTTGCCAGAGCGGATCGCGGAGGCCGAGGGGCTGCGACGGCTCGGCAGGCCCGCGGTTCTGACCCGCGAGGTCTGGCTGATGGCGCATCCCGATCTTGCGGACCTCCCCCGGATCCGCGCAGTCTCGGACTGGCTGACAGCATTGATCCAATTGGCATGAACTGGCGCGGAAGGCGCATTTTCGACATTGGGCGTCGAGGCTGAGGCAGCAATCCCTCGCGGGTCTGCCATCCTGCCCTCAAACAGCTGGAACCCCATGCGCGCCCTCATTTCCTTCGCCGCTCTTTTCCTGTCCATCTTCCTCGTGCAGATGGGGTCGGGCTCGCTCGGCCCGCTCGATGCCTTGGCCGCCACCGCACGGGGGTTCACCGCGCAGGAGATCGGGATCCTCGGCTCGGCGCATTTCGTCGGGTTTTTCATCGGCTGCTGGCTGGCGCCGCGTTTCGTCGGCTCGGTCGGGCATTCGCGCAGCTTCGCCGCCGCGGCGTCGGTCGGGGCGATGGGCGCGCTGCTGCACCCGGTGTTCGACGACCCGACCGCCTGGGCTTTTTTGCGGGTGCTGACGGGGATCTCGATCGCCTCGGCCTATACGGTGATCGAGAGCTGGCTGCAGGCCAAGACCCAGAACCACAACCGGGGCCGGGTCTATGGCGCGTTTCGCGTGGTCGATATGGGTGGGCAGATCGTGGCGCAGGGGATGATCGCGGTGCTCGATCCGGCCTCCTACGCCGCCTACAACATTGTCGCCGTGTTCTGCTGCCTCTGCCTTCTGCCGCTGGCGCTGAGCCGCCGGGTGGCGCCCGAGATCCCGGGCGCGCCGCGATTGAGGCCGATTGCCGCCTATCTGCTCTCGCCGCTGGCGGTGATCGGGATCGTGGTGGCGGGCATGACCGGTTCGGCCTTCCGGATGGTCGGGCCGCTCTTCGCGCTGGAGAATGGCCTGGGTCAAGGCCAGATCGCGCTGTTTCTCGCGATGGCCGTGATCGGCGGGGTGGCGGTGCAATACCCGCTTGGCTGGCTGGCCGACAAGGTCAACCGGCGCACCGTGCTGATGGGCATCTCGGCGGCGGCGATTGCGGCCTGCCTCTGGACCGCTCAAGTTGGCAACGACCCGATTACTCTCTACGTCGCGGCGGCGCTGTTCGGGATCACCTCCTATCCGATCTACTCTGTCTCGGCCGCGCTGGCCAATGACCGGGCGACGCCCGAGATGGCGCTGGAGCTGAACGCCTCGCTGGTCTTCTTCTTCTCGCTGGGCGCGGTGGTCAGCCCGGTGGCGGTGGCGGAGCTGATCGCCGCCTTCGGCCCTGGCGCGATGTTTATCTTCATCGCCGCGGCGCATCTGGCGCTGATCCTCTTCGCCCTCTATCGTATGACCCGGCGCGAGACGGCAGCCCCGGTCACGCCCTACAGCTATACGCCGCGCACCTCCATGGTGCTGGGACGGCTCTTCGGGCGCACGCCCGACCCCGATGCGGGGCCCGGGCCGGCGGCAACATCCGAGGAGAGGAAAGACCGATGAAGCTATTCCACGCCGCCGCCTCGCCCTTTGTCCGCAAGGTCGAGATGGTGTTGCATCTCACCGGGCAGAGCGCCGAGGTCGAGCGGGTCGACGGTGCCGGCACGCCCGTCGCGCCCAATGAGGGGGTTTGCGGCGCCAATCCGCTGGGCAAGATCCCCTGCCTGCTGCTCGAGGATGGCACCGCGCTCTATGACAGCCGGGTCATCTGCCGGTTCCTGGACACCAAGGCCGCTTCGGGGCTTTACCCCAGCGGTGACGGGGAATTCGCGGCGCTGACCATCGAGGCGCTGGCCGATGGCCTCATGGATGCCGCGGTTCTTGGAGTCTACGAGGCCCGGGTCCGGCCGGAGGAGCTGCGCTACCAACCCTGGGTACAGGCGCAGCTCAGCAAGGTGCATCGCGGGTTGGGTGAGTTGGAGAGCGCCTGCGGGACGCTGGGCGAGACGGTGACTATCGCACATATCGGGGTCGGAGCAGCGCTCGGCTATCTCGATTTCCGCTATCCCGATCTCGGCTGGCGCGAGGGACGGCCGCGTCTGACCGCATGGTTCGAGGCCTACTCTGCCAGACCCGAAATGCAGGCCACGGCGCCCGCCTGATCGCCGTCACGAAACTTTCGCAGCCTGCGTAATTTTCGTCACAGCCCGCTTCTATCCGCCTCCGGCATGGTCCTCCCATCGGCAGGGAGGACCGCCAAGACGGCGCTCCAGAGCAACGGACGGAGTGGGTGCAGTGACCGAGTTTGTTTCGCTTCCGAATGTTTATGACGGCATCGGGCTGGTTGGGGTGATGCTCTATGTGGTGGCGTATATGGGCGTACAGATCGGCGTAATCGACGGCAACCGCCTGCTCTATACCTGCCTCAATGGCTCGGCGGCGGCCTGCATTCTGTTCTCGATGCTGGGGGCGTTCAGCTTGGCCAGTGCGCTGGTCAACGGGCTGTTCATGCTGTTCTCGCTGGTCGGGGCCGTGCGCATCCTTCTCAGCCGGCGGCGGGGCTGGGCCGAGCGGGTCGGCGGGTTGGAGAGCTGATTCGAACAGGCCGCGACGGCCCCGGTATCGAGCGCCGGAATTTCTGATCTGAAACACGGATTTCCTTTTGGCGCCAGGCTGGTTTGCAGTCTGGCGCAAGCGCTGTTTGGGCTGTCGCAAATCTGGGGCGCCGCGGTCGATTTCGCTGGTAGCGTGCTGGAAAGAAACCTATCGTGTTTTTGGTATACCAGAAACAACCGCGCTAGCAGCAAGGGATGGAATCATGACCGAGGACGCCACCAAGCAAACCGTGCGCTTCACGCTCGACGGGGTCGAGGTCGACGCCGGCGCGGACGAAACGCTGTGGCAGATTGCCAAGCGCCGCGGCACCACCATCCCCCATCTCTGCCACAAGGATGCGCCCGGCTATCGCCCTGACGGCAATTGCCGCGCCTGTATGGTCGAGGTCGAGGGCGAGCGGACGCTGGTGGCCTCCTGTATCCGCAAACCCTCCGAGGGCATGGTTGTCCACTCGCAGAACGACCGCTCGGTCAAGGCGCGCAAGATGGTTGTCGAAATGCTGCTGGCCGACCAGCCCGAGCGTGATGCCGCTCACGACACGTCCAGCCATCTCTGGGACATGGCGGACAAACAGGGCGTCGCGGCCAGCCGGTTCCCGAAGATCGAGAAAGACCGCGTGCCCCTGCTCGATGACAGCCACGTGGCGATGAAGGTCAATCTGGATGCCTGCATCCATTGCAATCTCTGCGTCCGCGCCTGCCGCGAAGTGCAGGTCAACGATGTGATCGGCATGGCGGGCCGGGGGCACGATGCCGAGATCGTCTTCGATTTCAACGATCCGATGGGCGCCAGCACCTGCGTGGCCTGTGGCGAGTGTGTGCAGGCCTGCCCAACCGGCGCGCTGATGCCCGCCTCGATCGTGGATGACGCGCAGGTCGGCAACTCCAAGGCCTATGACCGCGAGGTGCAATCCGTCTGCCCCTATTGCGGGGTCGGCTGCCAGCTGAGCTTCAAGATCAAGAAGGATGCGGAGGGCAAGGACCAGATCGCCTATGTCGACGGCATCGAGGGGCCAGCCAATGAAAACCGGCTCTGCGTCAAGGGCCGGTTCGGCTTTGACTATGTCGCGCATAAACACCGGCTGACCAAGCCGCTGATCCGCAAGCCCGATGCGCCCTCCAAGGGCCTGAATGTCGACCCGAACAACCCCTGGACCCATTTCCGCGAGGCCACATGGGAGGAAGCGCTGGACGCCGCCGCCGGGGGCCTCGTGCGGCTGCGCGGCTTCTTCGGCGGGCAGTCGGTGGCGGGCTTTGGCTCGGCCAAATGCTCGAATGAAGAGGCGTATCTCTTCCAGAAACTGATCCGCACCGGGTTCGGCCATAACAATGTCGACCACTGCACCCGGCTCTGCCACGCGTCCTCCGTCGCGGCCCTGATGGAGAATGTCGGCTCCGGTGCTGTGACCGCGACCTTCAACGAGATCGAAAACGCGGATGTGGCCATCGTCATCGGCGCCAACCCGACGGAAAACCACCCCGTCGCCGCCACCTATTTCAAGCAGTTCGCCAAACGCGGCGGCAAGCTGATCGTCATGGACCCGCGCGGACAGGGTCTGAAGCGCCACGCCTCGCATATGCTGCAGTTCCACCCCGGCACCGATGTGGCTATGCTGAACGCGATCATGAACGTGATCGTCGAGGAAAAGCTCTATGACCGGAACTATGTCGAGGGCTTTACCGAAGGGTTCTTCCAGCTCCGCGATCACCTCAAGGGCTTCCCGCCCGAATTGATGGCTGAGGTCTGCGGGATCGATGCCGAGACACTGCGTGCCGTCGCGCGCGAATTCGCCACCGCCAAGGCAGGGATGATCTTCTGGGGCATGGGGATCAGCCAGCACACCCATGGCACCGACAATTCCCGCTGCCTGATCTCGCTGGCCCTCCTGGCCGGCCATGTCGGACGCCCGGGCACGGGCCTCCACCCGCTCAGGGGGCAGAACAATGTGCAAGGCGCCTCGGATGCGGGCCTGATCCCCATGGTTCTGCCCGATTACCAGCCGGTGAAAGACCAGGGCGTGCGCGATCTCTTCCGCTCGATCTGGAATGCCGAGATCGACCCGACCCCGGGCCTGACCGTGGTCGAGATCATGGACGCCGTCCACGAAGGCTCGATCCAAGCGATGTATGTTCTGGGCGAGAACCCGGCCATGTCGGACCCCGATCTCGACCATGCCCGCGAAGCGCTCAGCCATCTCGATCACCTCGTCGTGCAGGACATCTTCCTGACCGAGACGGCGAATTTCGCGGACGTGATCCTGCCCGCCAGCGCCTGGCCCGAGAAAACCGGCACGGTCACCAACACCAACCGCCAGGTCCAGATGGGGCGCAAGGCGATCGACGCCCCGGGCGAGGCCAAGGAGGATTGGTGGATCATCACCCAGATGGCCAAGCGCCTCGGCCTCGGCTGGACCTATGAGCACCCGTCGGAGGTCTTCTCCGAGATGAAGATGTCGATGAACAGCCTCAAAAACATCACCTGGGGGCGGCTCGAACATGAGGGCGCGGTGACCTATCCCTGCCTCGGCCCCGATCAGCCGGGCGAGGCCGTGGTCTTCGGCGACGCTTTCCCCCGCGCGGGCGGCCGGGCCAAGTTCACCCCCGCCCATGTGACCCCGCCGGCCGAGACCCCGGATGCCGAATATCCGATGGTCCTGACCACCGGCCGGCAGTTGGAACACTGGCACACCGGCTCGATGACCCGCCGCACCACGGTGCTGGATGCGGTCGAGCCCGAGGCGAACGCCTCGCTGCACCCGGACACGCTGGCCCGCCTCGGCGTCGCCCCCGGCGAGAAAATCCGGGTCGAAACCCGCCGCGGCCATATCGAGATCATGGCCCGCGCCGACCGCGCCCTGGCCGCCGACATGATCTTCATCCCCTTTGCCTATGTCGAGGCGGCGGCCAACATCCTCACCAACCCCCAACTCGACCCCTTCGGCAAAATCCCCGAATTCAAATTCTCGGCCTGCCGGGTGGCGAAGGCAGACGGGACGCAAGTGGCTGCGGAATGATGGCAACCTAGCCTTTCCCGAGGAAGATGTGCAGTCTGGGCCGATGGCAAAGGCTGTTCTCATCCATAAGCCGGACTCAAAGTACGATGATGATCCATCGGTTAGGTACGATTTTCCGAAGGCTTACCTGAGCCGTATCGAAAAAACCGTTGGTGACTGGATCGTCTATTACGAGCCGAGATCCGCGAACCAGAACACGGGCCGCCTCGCTTACTTTGCTACGGCGCAGGTTGATCGCATTCAGGCGCATGCTGATCTGAAGGACCGCTTCTTCGCATTTATGAAGGCGGGAACCTTTCTCGGCTTTGATCGTCCAGTGGCGCGTCAGGTCGGTGGAGAAATCATCGAACGAGCTTTGCGTCGTGACGATGGTGGGCTTTTGAACGGTGGTGTCGCCAATTCCGCAGTGCGCATGATCGATAACGATGGGTTTGCGAAGATCATCCAGTATGCGTTCACCGTTGATCCAGGTGAACTTGGGGTCGAGCAGAGCCCCGAGACTATTGACGGATACGGCCATTTTGGCGAAGCGGCACAGCAGCCATTTCGGGGACCCGATGCCGACCGGACAATCATCAGTACCCTGATCAACAGACCGTTTCGGGACGCAGCTTTTGCTCGGCAAGTCAAAGCAGCCTATGGAAACCGATGTGCGATCTCCGGCCTTTCCTTGCGCAATGGTGGTGGGCGTCCCGAAGTCGAGGCGGCTCATATTCGGCCCGTCAAGGACGGTGGCCCGGATTCCGTGCGAAACGGTCTGGCGCTATCCCATACTCTGCATTGGATGTTCGATCGTGGCTTGATCTCGATTGCCGAAGATCACAGCATACTGATCTCTCACAACAAGGTGCCTGACGATACGGTTGCGCGTCTGATCTTACCACAGCGCCGCCTCCTCGAACCTGCCGATCACCGGTGTCGACCGCATCCCGAATATCTAAGATACCATCGCGAAGAGATCTTCGGCACATAAGGAAGCAAAGGCTCACCGTCATGCCCCACTCCCTCCTCGCCACCCGCATCGCCGAGATGCTCGCCGCCCATGACATCGCCGCCATCGCCCCGATGCTGGCCGAGGACGTGGTCTTTCGCCCGCCCACCTATTGGGCCGATTGGGTGGGGCGCGAGCCAGTGGCGATCCTGCTCGAACATGTCGGCGCGATCTTCCAGGACTTCCGCTACCGACGCTCGTGGGAGGATGGCCCCAACTACGCCCTCGAATTCCAGGCCAAAGTCGGCGATCTCGACATCGTCGGTGTCGACCTGATCACCACCAACGCGGACGGCCTCATCACCGAGTTCGAAGTCGTCGCCCGCCCCTACAAAACCGTCGGCGCTCTGCGCGAAGCCATGATGGAGCGGGTCATGAAAGACCCCCGCATGATGAAATACGCCAAGTAACCCACCCTCCGTACAACGTGTCAGGCCGGCCACAGGCGGCCCGGGGCGCAGGCCCCGGGGGCGGGTCGCATCCGGCCGTCCGGCCGGATTCCGCTTGGCTAGAAGCTGCGGAGATATGCGCTGTATTCCGTCTCCGGCACCCGCGCTTGCAGCACTGCGCGCTCCTGCCGCTTCATCTCGGCATAGATCCGCTGGAAATCCGCCCCCATCCACTCCGCCACGAACCCGCTCGCAGCAAACCGCTCGGTGGCGGCCCACCAGGACAGCGGCAATCCCTCGCCATCGCCCGGCCCGGCCTCGCCCGTCACGGGCGGTGGCGGCTCGGCTGCCTCGCTCAGACCGAACAGAGCGCCCGACAGGACCGCCGCTGCCAGCAGATAGGGATTAGCCTCGGCCCCGCCTGTGCGATGTTCGATCCGCGCGCCGGGGCCCGTGATCTCCGGCATCCTGACCGCCGTGCCCCGGTTATCCGTCCCCCAAGCCGAAACCACCGGCGCATAGCTGCCGGGGCACAATCGGCGATAGGCATTGGCCGAGGGCGCGAAGATCAGCAGGCAATCGCCCATCGTGCCCAGCATCCCCGCCACCGCATGGCGCGCCGCCTCGGCCGGGTCCGGATCGGCCGAGAAGACGTTGCGCCCCTCGGCATCCAGCAGGCTCATGTGCAGATGCATTCCCGACCCGGCCATGTCGCCATAGGGTTTGGGCATGAAGGTCGCGTCCATCCCCTCGGCCCGGGCGACCCCGCGGATCGCGCGTTTCAAGGCCACCATCCGGTCGGCGGCCGCCAGAGGATCGGGGATATGGCCCAGATTGATCTCGAACTGGCCCGGCCCGAACTCGGCAATCGCGCCCTCGCAGGGCGCGCCCAACGCCGCCGCTGCCGCCCCGATCCGGTCGAGCAGCGGGGCAAAGGCCGAGGCCACCGTCATGTCATAGATCTGCGCGCTGGCCAGCGCCCCGCCGGCCAGCGGGTTCTCGGGCGGCACGGGGGCTGCGGTATCGACCAGATAGAACTCGATCTCAAGCGCCATCACCGGGGTCAGCCCGCGCGCCTCGGCCCGGCGGGCGACCTGCGCCAGCACCTCGCGCGGATCATAGGGGGCCGGCGCGCCATCGATCTCGGCCACCTGCACCTGGATCTGACCCCGCCCTGGCGCCCAGGGCAGGGGGCGGAGTGAGCCGGGCACCGGCCTCAGCACCCCGTCTGGATCGCCGCGCTCGATCGCCAGCCCCACCCCCTCGGTATCATCCCCGAACAGGTTCAGCGCCAGGGTGGACGGCGGCATCCGCATCGTCCCTTTGACCAGCTTGTCCAAGGCCGCCGCCGGCAACAGCTTGCCGCGCTGGATCCCGTTCAGGTCGACCATGAACAGCTCGATTGTCTCGATCTCGGGATGGCCAGAGCGGAAGGCGGCGAGTTCCTGCTCGAAGCTCATGCCGCCCCCCGGCAGCGGGCGTAGAGGCAGATCATCTCCAGCGCGAGGGTCGCGCCCGCCAGCGCGGTGATCTCGGCATGGTCATAGGCCGGCGCGACCTCGACCAGATCCATCCCGATCAGGTCGAGTCCGTCCAGCCGCCCCAGGATCTCCTTTGCTTGCCAAGTGCTCAGCCCGCCACAGACCGGCGTGCCGGTGCCGGGGGCGAAGGCCGGGTCGAGACAGTCGATATCGAAGGTCAGATAGCAGCGATTGTCCCCCACGACCTCGCGGATCGCCGCGGCCGTGGCGCCGATGCCATGCTCCTGCACCCAGTTCGCATCGCGGATTTGAAAGCCCATCGGGTCGTCATTGGTGGTGCGCAGCCCGATCTGGATCGAGCGCGCCGGGTCCACCAGCCCGTCCTCGGCTGCCCGGCGGAACATGGTGCCATGGTCGATTCGATGCTCCTGATCGCTGCCCCAGGTGTCGGAATGGGCGTCGAACTGGATCAGGCTGATCCCGGAGCCGTGTTTGGCTGCATGCGCCCTGAGGCTCGGATAGGTGGTGAAATGATCCCCTCCGAGGCAGAGCGTCGCCGCCCCGGCGCCGTGGATCTGGCGGAGCGCCTCTTCGATCACACCGGGCACCTTGGCAGGGTATCCCACATCCCAATGGATATCGCCCCAATCGACCACCTCCAACCGCTCGAACGGATCGAAGGGCGAGGGCCAGGCGCGCCCCCAGGCCAGATGGCTCGAGGCCGCGCGCACCGCCCGGGGGCCGAACCGGCAGCCCGGGCGGTTGGTTACCGCGGTGTCGAAGGGCACGCCCACAATCGCCAGATCGACCCCCGCCAGATCCCGCGCATAACGGCGCCTGCAAAAGCTCAGCGCGCCCGAGAACATCTGCTCGTCATGGGTCACCGTCCGGTTTCTCGTGGCGGTGAAGGCATAATCTCGTCGGTGATCGGTCATGGAGGCTCCTCACCCGCCACGTTTCCTTGAACATTGCCCCCCTGACAAGCGATAATCGCCCCGCAGGGCCAGCAGAGGGGGCAGCGCATGAAAACGGTGTTGGAGACGGCGAATACCGGGATCGAGTTCCTGCTGAAGATCGCCCTGCTGAGTGTCGTAATCTATGCCGTTGCCTTTCCGGAGAACATCGTCTCGCGGGTGCGCGGGGCGCTCGAGACGGCGGGCCTCGACGTGACCAAGCTCACACTCTGGGGGGTAGAGCTTCGGCTCTCGGCGGGCGAGGCGACCACCATGCAGGCTCGGTTGGACCAGCAGCGTGTCGAGCTCGACGAGGTCAAGCGCAGCAATGCCGATATGCTCGACCTGATGGCCTGCTTGAATGACCAAAGCTGCGACCAGGACCAGACTGCCCGGATCGCCGAGCTTGTCGGCGCGGGCGAGGCGCAGTTGGCCGGCATCGAGGCGCTCGGCAGCACCCTAGACAGTGCCGCGATCCAGATCTCGGCAGCGGCCGTGGCCGAGGTCGAAGCCGGTCCTCCGCCCCCCGTCGCCGCCTCCACCCCTTGGGTGATCGTGGTGGGCGCCGACCGGAGCCTCGACGAAGCGGAGGTTGAAGCCACCCGTCTCTCACGCGGGGGCTATACAGCCGATATCGTCCGGCGCGGCAGCTATTTCCGCACGATTGCCGAGTTCACCAGCCAGGCAGCCGCGGCCCAGGCCAAACCCGCCGTCCAGTCCCTGATGGGTCGCCCGGTCTTCGTGCTCGAAATGGCGGCATGGTGCCCCACCCCTTCCCAGAGCGACGGCATGCGCGTATGCCAGACGAACTAGCTTACGAGGTTCCCATGCTCACACCCAATCTGCGCCCGACCGAGGACTATCAGGCCATGGACGGCGCGCATCACTGGCATCCTTTCACCGACACGGCGGATCTGGCGGCCAAGGGCGCGCGGGTGATCACAATGGCCAAGGGTGTCTGGCTGACCGACAGCGACGGGAACCGTATCCTGGATGGGATGGCGGGGCTCTGGTGCGTCAATGTCGGCTATGGCCGCGAGGCGATTGTCGAGGCGGTCGCCCGGCAGATGCGGGATCTCCCCTATTACAACACGTTTTTCCAGTCGACCCACCCCCCCGCGGCCGAGTTCGCCCATGCGCTGTGCGAAGAGGCGCCGGAACATATGAACCGGGTCTTCTTCACCAATTCGGGCTCTGAATCGAATGACACGGTGTTCCGGATCGCACGGGTTTATTGGGATTGCCTGGGCAAGCCCTCGAAGAAGATCTTCATCGGGCGGTGGAACGGGTATCACGGCTCCTCGGTCGCTGCGCTCAGCCTTGGCGGCATGAAGGGGATGCATGACCAGTCGGGCCTGCCGATGAACGGCGTGACCCATATCGACCAGCCATATTGGTTCGGCGAGGGGCGGGACCTCAGCCCCGAAGAGTTTGGCCGCGCCCGAGCACAGCAGCTCGAAGACAAGATCCTGGAGCTTGGGCCCGAGAATGTCTGCGCCTTCATCGGCGAGCCGATCCAGGGGGCCGGCGGCGTCATCATCCCACCCGAGAGCTATTGGCCCGAGATCCAGCGCATCTGCCGAAAGCACGATATCCTGCTGATTACCGACGAGGTCATTTGCGGCTTTGGCCGCACCGGCAATTGGTGGGGCTGCGAAACCATGGGGGTCGAGCCCGACCTGATGCCGATCGCCAAGGGCATGACCTCCGGCTATATCCCCATGGGCGGGGTCTTCATCTCCGACCGCGTGGCGGGTCCGGTGATGGAGAAGGCGGGCGAGTTCATCCACGGCTATACCTATTCCGGCCATCCGGCGGCCTGTGCTGCGGGTCTGGTGAATCTGCGGATCATCCAGGAGGAAAAGCTGGTCGAGCGGGTGCGCGACCAGATCGGCCCCTATCTGCAACAACGCTGGCTCGGCCTCGCCGACCACCCCCTGGTGGGCGAGGCACGCATGACCGGCCTGATCGGCGCGTTGGAGCTGGTCAAGAACAAGACCACCGGCGAACGCTTCCCCGATGAAGGCGCCACCGGCACCCGCGCCCGCGACATCTCGGTCGGCAACGGGCTGGTGATGCGCGCGGTGCGCGACACGCTGCTGATCTCGCCCCCCTTGATCATCTCGGAGGAGGAATGCGACACCCTCGTCACCCGCGCCCGCCAGACGCTGGATGCGCTCGCCGAAGAGCTGAACGCCGAAGGATGGTCCGAGCACTGAGCCTTGGGGTATCTGACCGCCAATGACCGGCCCGGGATCCATGCGGACAGCTGGTACGCCGCGACCGCCGGCGCGTTTCCTGACCATCCCGCAGTGCAGGGCGAGATCAGGGCGGATGTCTGCGTCATCGGCGGCGGCTATGCCGGGCTGTCCGCCGCGCTGCATCTGGCCGAGCGAGGCGTCGATGTCGTGCTGGTCGAGGCGAACCGCGTCGGCTGGGGCGCCTCGGGCCGCAATGGCGGCCAATTGGGCGTGGGGCCCCGGGCGGATATCGAGACCTATGAGCGCGCCATCGGGCGGGAGGACGCGCGCAAGGTCTGGGAGATCTCGATTGCCGCCAACCGGCTGGTCCGCGATCTGATCGCCCAGCATGGCATTGCCTGCGATCTGGTCGATGGCGCGCTCTACCCGGTCGCGAAACGCGCGGATGAGGCCGAGTATCTCGCCGAGCCGGCCTATCTGGCCAAGCATTACGGCCACACCACCGCCCGCGCCCTGACCCGCGAGGAGATGGCGGATCGGCTGGGCACCGCTGCCTATCACGGCGGGATCGAGGATCGGATGGGAGGGCATCTGCACCCGCTCCGCTACGCCTTGGGCCTCGCCCGCGCGGCCGAGGATGCCGGTGCGCGGATTTTCGAGCGGAGCCGCGTGACCAGCCTCGGCCCCGGGCGGGCGAGCCTTGCCGCGGGCTCGGTCATGGCGGACACGGTTCTGCTGGCAATGAACGGCTATATCGACGGGCTGGAACCTCGGGTGGCCGCGCGCAGCCTGCCCATCAACAACTTCATCGCGGCGACCGAACCGATGGATCCCGCACGCGCGGCCCGCATCATTCCGGGCAACGAATGCGTCGCAGATTCGTTCTTCGTGCTCAATTACTACCGCAAAACGCGCGATCACCGGCTGCTCTGGGGTGGGGGAGAGGGTTATGGCACCCGGTTTCCCCGCGATATCGGGGCGGTGGTGCGGCGCGCAATGCTGCGGATCTATCCAGACCTCGCGGATCTCGCGTTCACCCATGCCTGGGGCGGCACGCTGGCGATCACCGCGCCGCGGTTTCCGCTGTTTCAGGAGGTGGGGAAGGGAGTGCTCTCCGTCTCCGGCTGGTCCGGGTCCGGCATTCACATGGCCACGATGGGCGGGCGGATCGCGGCGGACGCGATCTCGGGCGACGGTTCAGCCTGGGCCGTCCTCAGCCGGCTGCCAGTGCCCGCCTTTCCAGGCGGCAAATGGTTTCGAGCGCCGCTGACAACGGCGGCGCTGACGTGGTATGCGCTGCGCGACCGGCTGTGAGGCGCCGGAGGCGGGCGCTTCAGATCATGCCAACCGCACGCCGGCCCATGCCGGTGAGGTTGAGCTTGCCCATCTCGACAATGGCCAGCCCCAGTTTGATCAGGGTGGTCACTTCGGTCATGGGCAGTTTGTCAGGGTCGCCGCCACGCGCAATCTTCTTGAGTGAGATTTTTTCGTCTGCAGAGAGCTGACCAACCAGGTCGGACGTCTTGCACATCGCTCGTTTTGCCTCTGTATCAGTTCCAGTTCACTTGCCATGCACGCTTACGCAAATGGCATGCACCAATGTCGTGCCCAAAAATGTGCACCTGAAGATGTTAACGTGGCGAAAAATGGGGAACCACCGGAAGGCGATGCATATCAGCCATGCAAATGATGCAATTGTTAACAATTTGCGACCTATGGGTAAGGTGCTGATGCCAAAGCATATTTTTGTTCAGAGGTGGGAGGCTGTCTCAATTTGAAGCGTGGCGACTTCAGAGGCCATGTGAGCGATCGCAAGGTTTTGTAACAAAACTGAGACGGTTTGGCCGGGAAAACCTCACTCGCTGAGACTCAGGCCCCGGTTTGTCACCATCGTCTCGATGGCCTCGGCGATGTCACGGTCCTCGATGTTCTTTGCCCCGCGCATCACTCGCATATCATGGGCCAGCCGCAGAACCTCGGCATGGCTACGCCCTTCTGGAGGCTCGAACTTGTAGCAGGCCAGTTCGATCAACTGGCCGCAGGGGTCTCGAAAATAGATCGACCACATAAAGCCGCGATCAACCGGGCCCGAGTTGGCGATCTTGTTGTCCTTCAGTCGTTTGACCGAGAGGTTCCAGGTCGCCAGGCTGACATTGAACGCAATGTGGTGCACCGAGCCGACTTGATCGGCCACTTGACCGCCACGCTTGCGGCCTTCTTCGGTGAAGACCGTGATCAGCCGTCCATCGCCGGGATCGAAGTAGAGGTGGTTGATATGCGGCGCGTCGAGATTGGGCTGCTCGAAGATCAGCGGCATGCCCAGCATGCCCTCCCAGAACTCGATGGCCGTGGCCCGATCGGCTCCGTTGAGCGTGATATGATGGACGCCCTGAACCTGGATTTTCTGCATTGGGACCCGCCCGCGCCTTGGAGTGACTTGCGCGGACTGTACGATGCCGGAGCGGGCAGCGCCAGCGTCGATCTGCTCAGGCCGGGCGCGATCAGCCGGGGGTGAAGTTGAAGCTGTCAGGGTGCGCGGGGCCGTCGTTCGTGTCCAGCTTCCCGCTGATCCGCACGCAGAGTTTTGCAATCTCTGCCAAGGCGGTGGCATGTTCGGTCGAGTCGGTGGGGAGGGTCCGCATCCGCTCGGTCAGGAACAGAATCCGCGAGATTGCGGGCTTGATGGTCTGCGCGAGATAGACCTCGCCAAACCCTTCCAGCATCATCTCGAAGGCGTCGCTGGCCTCGGGGAATTCATCGGCAGAAATCGTGGCCATTGATTTGTCGAGCGCGCCGCGCAGAGCGGTTGAAAAGGTCGTGCCGTTCAGGCTGCCCTTGGTGAGAAACTCGACACATCCCGCTTCGGTGGCGCCCTGCGCCAGCCGATTGTCATCCATGCTTGTCAGCATGATCTTCGGCGCGGCGGCGTTGTGCGGGCTCAGCGAGGCCTCGACCGCCAGTTCCAGACCTTCGCCATCCGGCAGGTTCTGGTCGAGGATGATCAGGCCGAATGCGACGTCCTGCAGCAGTTGCCGCGCCTCGGCCGCCGTCGCGGCCTCGAAGAATTCGAGGTTCAGGCCGGCACGCTCGGTCGCATAGCGCACATTGTACCGGTCGAACCGGTTGTCATCGACGAGCAGACAGCGCACGGCGCCGGCTTGTCGCTCAGGCGCCGGAAAAGGCGCCTGTTCTTCCATCAAAGCCAATTGCGACAGCATCACCCGCTCCCTCCGTTGAGACAGAGCGAAGATGCCGGTTTATTCCTTACGGCGGGTTAAGCGACATCCTTACTATTCAGCGGCTTGGCGTGTCGAGTTGAGCCAGGACCAAACCCGTTGCGGTGTCATCGGCATATCCACCTGCCGCACCCCAGCAGGCCAGAGCGCGTCGAAGCCCGCATTGGTCACCGCGGCAAGGGCGCCCACGGTGCCGGCCTCGCCACAGCCTTTCATGCCGATATCGTTATGGACCGAAGGCGTGCCCTCGTGATGGAACGGGATGAACGGCACCTGATCGGCTCGCGGCATCGCATAGTCCATGAAGGTTGCCGAGAGAAGCTGGCCGTCCTCGTCATAGACCACATGCTCGGTGATCGCCTGACCGATGCCCTGGACGACGCCGCCATGAACCTGCCCCTCGGCCAGGATCGGGTTCATCAGGATGCCGAAATCGTCGACCACGGTGTATTTCACGCATTGGGTGACGCCGGTCTCCATATCCACCTCGACCTCGGCGATATGGCAGCCATTGGGATAGGAGCGGCCGGGGACCACGGTCTCGGTCTGCTGGGTCAGGAATTCGACCCGCCCCTCGCGCCGGGCCTTTTCCGCCAGAGTGGTCAGGGTCACGGCCTTGTCGGTGCCGGCCACGCGCCACTCGCCCGCCTCCCAGACCAGATCGGCGCCAGAGACTTCCAACTCCTCCTCGGCCAGCGCCTTCATCTTCTGGATCAGATCGTCCGAGGCGCCGTTGATCGCGGTCCCCTGCATGGTGACCGAGCGCGAGCCGCCGGTGCCGCCGCCCTTGGCAATCCGGTCGCTGTCGCCCTGGACGAGGCGGATTTTCTCAAACGGCAGCCCGGTGCGTTCATGCAGGAACTGCGCGAAGACCGTCTCGTGCCCCTGGCCGTTCGACTGGGTGCCGACATAGAGGTTGATCGCGCCATCCTCGGCGAACTGGATCTTCGCGGTCTCGTTCTGATCGCCCAGGATCGACTCGATATAATAGCAGAGGCCGACGCCGCGGAACTTGCCGGCCGCCGCGCTGGCCGCCTTGCGCGCCTCGAAGCCCGCATAATCCGCTTCCTCCAGCGCGCGGTCCAGCACCTTGTTGAAATCGCCGACGTCATAGGTCTCGCCGGTGACGGTGGCATAGGGGAACTGCTCGGGCTTGATGAAGTTCTTGCGGCGCAGCGCCACCGGGTCGACGCCCAGCACGCGCGCCGATTTGTCCATCAGTCGCTCCAACGCGTATTGCGCCTCGGGCCGGCCAGCGCCGCGATAGGCATCGACCGGGGCGGTGTTGGTGAAGATGCCTTTCATTCCGAAGAATGCCGTCTGGATGTCATAGACCCCGGTCAGCACCCGCGCCGCCAGATCCGAAGCGATGTAGACCCCGAATTGCGAGCAATAGGCGCCAAGGTTCGAGATCCCCTCGACCTTCATCGCCACGATCCGGTGATCGGCGTCAAAGCCCATGTTCATGCTGGTCGCGTTGTCCCGGCCCATCACGTCCGAGAGCATGCCCTCGCCCCGCTCGGCGATCCATTTGACAGGGCGGCCGAGCATCTTGGCCGCCTGGCTGACGGCGAGATATTCGGGATGGGTGAAGGCTTTGGTGCCGAACCCACCGCCACATCAGGGTGGTGCACGGCGACGTTCTCGGGCGTGAGGCCCAGACGCTTGGCGGCCTCGTTCTTCATGTCCCAGGGGCCCTGACCGTTGAAATGCACGGTCAACTTGGTGCCATCCCAGTCGGCCAGGCAGCCACGGGTCTCCATTGGGTTCGAGATCACCTTGTTGTTGATCAGATCGAGCTCGACCACATGCGCCGCCCCGGCCAGGGCCGCATCGGTTGCCGTCTCGTCGCCGATACCCCAATCATAGCAGAGGTTCTTTTCATGGCTCTCATGCACCACGGGTGCCGCCGCGCTCAGGGCCGTCTCGGTCACCGCAGGCAGGCTATCGTAATCCGCCACGATCATCTCTGCCGCGTCGCGGGCCTGATCGAGCGTGTCGGCCACCACCAGCGCCACCGCTTCACCGATGAACCGCACCCGGTCCACCGCCAGCCACGGGCGCTTCGGGTGCTGCGAGACGCTGCCATCCCGCCCCTCGATCGGGGCTGAGTCCATGTCGTGATCGACCAGCCCCTCCAGATCCTTGCCGGTCAGGACAAGATGAACCCCGGGGGCCGATTGTGCCTCGCTGATATCCATTTCGGCAATATCACCATGGGCGACAGGCGCGCGCAGGAAGACGGCGCGGAGTTGCCCTTCGCGATTGAGGTCTTCGATATACTGCCCGGCGCCCCGCAGGAAACGCAGATCTTCGACGCGGCGGACGGGTTGGCTGAGACCGAACTTGCTCATGGGGATCGCCCTTGTTTGTGGTGGATTGATTCCTCCCGCGAACGTAAACCGGTGGCGGTGAATTTCGAGGGGAAAATCATGACTGACCTGCGCGCAATTGACCATGTGGTGGTCGCGACCCGAGATCTCGACGCCGCGGCGGCGGGGTGGGAGGCGGCCGGGTTCACCTTGACCCCGCGCGCCGTCCATCCCGAGGAGATGGGCACCGCCAACCGGCTGATCCAATTTGCCGATCGCAGCTTTATCGAACTGATCGAGGTCGACCGGCCGACGACACTGCGCGGCCATGACCCGGCGCAGCGGTTTTTCGGGTTCGGCGCCCACAACCAGACATTCCTCGCGCAGGGCGAGGGGATGTCGATGCTCGTCTTCACTGGTCAGGACTCCCATGCCGATGCCGAGGCGTTCACCCTTGCGGGCCTCGACGCCTCCGTACCTTTCGATTTTGGGCGCACGGCGATCCTGCCGGATGGGCGCGCGGTCGAGGTCGCCTTTAGCCTTGCCTTCGCCACCACGCCCGCTCTGCCGCGCGAGGCTTTCTTCACCTGCCATAACCGCTTTCCGGAGAACTTTTGGAAACCGGCGTTCCAGACCCATGCCAATGGGGCCGAGGGCATCGCCGCGGTTGAAATTGCCACCGGAGATCCGTCTGGCCTGTGCCCGCAATTGGAGGCGCTTACCGGAGGCGTTGTCGAGACCGGTGGGACGCCTCAAAAACTGCCGCTCGCTAACGAACAATGGCTGGAGGTGGGGGGGGCGACGGCCTCGGCCACCGGCTTCACCGCGTTGCGCTTGAAGCGCGGGGCAGGGGAGGCGCCGCCGCCTTTCACCTTGAACGGCCTGCGTCTGGTCTAGCCGTCGGTCAAAGGGCGGGCATAGTAGCGAACGGTCTTGCCCCGGTCGTCCAGATGACGCTCGCCGACGACCTCGAAACCCAGTCTCGCATGGAACCGGTCAGAGGCGGGATTGGGCGGGTCGGAATTCACCTCGCAGCAGATCACCTCGTGACCGGCGGCGCGGGCCCGGGTGAAGAGATCGGCGTAAAGCGCCTCGGCCAAACCCTTGCGCCGATGCGCTGCGTCGATGGCGATCCGGTCGACATAGACAAAGCGCGGATAGCGCGCCCGCTGCCAGAGAAAGTTTGGACTGTCGTAATCGGCATCCTGATCGAAAGTGATCAGAAATCCGGCCTGAGGCTCGGCCACTGTCGCGCTGAACGCCCCATGGCTCAGATCTGCCAGACGGGCCCGGTCCAGCGGAGACAGTTCCGCTTCGTGCACCCGGTTCAGCGCGAGCACCCAGTCCAGATCGGCATCGGTCATGGCACGCAGGGTCATACGGCTTCGTCCGGGCGCGGGAACAGCTCGCTCATCGGGATCGTGCGGCCGTTCTCCTGCACGATCCGGACATGGTGGCGGCGCAGCCCGCGCGGCTCGGTCACGCCGCAGCTATGCGCCATGACCTCGACCTCGTGGATCACCGATTTCGCGTATTCGGCCACCTTTTTG
>JBCBIS010000067.1:0-19533 GCA_038524325.1 Pseudomonadota bacterium | reverse complement strand
CCCCGCCACCGCCCGAGCGGAGCGCGGGGCCGGGAGCGCCGTCCTTGCCGCCTGCCGCGGTGCGGCCGGCGTCCTCGGAGCCGCGGAATGCGGTGCCACAGCATGATCCGGGCCCGGCGGCGGCGCCTCGGCCATCCGGAGCGCAGGAGGTGCCGGCCGCTCCGGCAGAGAAGCCTTTCGATCGTGGGATCAAGCGCCCAGGCGTCTCGCGATTTCTCTCGGGCACGCGGAGGCGGTGATGGCGGTTCATTCCGGGCGCGGGTTTGCCTGTATCAATTATCCGATCGGCATGAATCTGGGCGGGGATCCGAGCCAGGCGCTGGTCCATGCGACGCCGGATGGCAAGTTCATGGTGACTCTGTCGGCCATCGATCTCGGCCAGGGGATGAAATCCGTCACCCGTCAGATTGCGGCCGAAGCGCTGGGCGTGCCGATTGGCGATGTCTATGTCGATACTGCGGACAGCGATACGGGGCCGCATGACATGGGCAGCTTCGCCTCGCGCGGGACTCATCGGATGGGCAATGCGGTGATCCGGGCGGCGACCGAGGCGCGGGCGCAGATGCTGGAGGCGGCCAGCGAAGAATTGGAGGTCAATGCCTCGGATCTCGCGACCGACGGGCATGGGAACATTCATGTGAAGGGCGCGCCGGCGCGATCGATCACCGTGGCGGAGACGGCAATCGCGGCGCAGTTCCAGCAGGGGCGCACCCTGTCCGGGCGTGGCATTTTCCTGGTGCCGCCCTCGGGCGTCGACCCCGAGACCGGCGAGATGTCGCCGGTCACCTGTTTCGCCCATGCCGCTTTGGTGGTGGATCTGACGGTGGATGACGAGACGGGCGAGGTGGAGGTCACGCAGATCACCTCGGCCTATGAGGTCGGGCGGGCGCTCAACCCGAAATTGGTCGAACAGCAATTGATCGGCGGGGCCTGGATGGGGGTCTCCCATGCGCTCTATGAGACGACGGAGCCCTATTATCCCGACCGGGTCCACGGGCCGCTGGATTTCAACACCTATTTGATGCCGGGCCCGGGCGAGAGCGTGCCCCATGACATCGCGGTGCTGGAGCGGCCCGCGCCGGACGCGCCCTATGGCGGCAAGGGACCGGGTGAGATGTGTGCCAATCCGGTGCTGCCGGCGGTGGCCAATGCGGTCTATAACGCGGTCGGCCTGCGCTGTGACACTCTGCCGATTACGCCGGAGAAGGTTTTGCGGGGGTTGCGCGCACAGGGCGGTGCGCGGCCGCAGGGTCGGCCGGGATGAGCGCTCGGGCAAAGCGCCGCGCGCTCCCCTGCGCCGTCTCGCCCCTGGGCACGGCAACACCTGCCCACCCACCCGCGGGCGGCGCGGCCACCGGGGGGCGCGGATGGCGGTAAGGGCGGAGATCGCCGGCATTGCCTCGCCGGAAGCGCTGCGATCGGCGTTGCGCGGGGCGCAATATCTGGCGGATGAGGGTTTGGCGACCGCGGCCTATCTGGCGCTGGCGCTCGGCAAACCTTTGCTGCTGGAGGGGGCACCCGGGGTCGGCAAGACCGAAGCCGCGAAGGCGATCGGCGCGGTTCTGACCCGGGCCGTCATCCGGTTGCAATGCTATGAGGGCATCGACGCGGCGGCGGCGCTTTATGAGTGGAACTATCCGCGACAGATGCTGGCGATCCGGCAGGCGGGCGATGGGTTCGTGAATGTCTATGCCGACGACTACCTTCTGGCCCGCCCGATGTTGCAAGCGCTGCGGGCGCCGGAGGAGACGCTGCTGTTGATCGACGAGATCGACCGGGCGGACCATGAATTCGAGGCGTTTCTGCTGGAGTTCCTGTCGGATTTCACCATCTCGATCCCAGAGACGGGGACGGTCAGGGCGCTGCGTCCTCCCGTTGTGGTGCTGACCTCGAACCGGACGCGTGACCTGCATGAGGCGCTCAGGCGGCGCTGTGTGTATCACTGGATCGATTATCCCGACCCGGCGTTGGAGGCGGAGATCGTAATGGCCCGGGCTTCCTCGGTCGCGCGGGCCACGGCGGAGGCGGTGGTGGCCGCGGTCGGTCTTTTGCGCGAGAAGCCGCTGACCAAACCGCCCGGCGTGGCGGAGACCGTGGAATGGGCCGAGGCCGCGACTCTGCTGGCCAGCCAGGGAGCGGCCTGGCCCGATGCGTTCCGCCGGGCCATCGGTGTCGCGCTGAAGGACCAGGACGATCTGACCTATATGGCGCCGATGTTGGACGAGGTGTTGCCGGGGCAGGCGGCATGACGGTGGATCGGCGCTCCTCCCCAAGTGAAACACGGGCACCCTTGCCGCGGGCGGCGCAGCCTTTCGTGACCTTCCCGCAGGTGCTGCGCGGCCATGGGTTCGCGGTTTCTCCCGATCAGACCATCGCGTTTTTGCAGGGGGTCACGCTGTTGGGGCCCCGGTCGATCGGCGACATCCGGCGGGCGGGCCGGGCGCTGCTGGCCATCCCGCGCGACCGGGAGGCGGAGTATGACGCCGTGTTCGACGCGTTTTTCCTCGGCCACCGCCTGCCATCCACAATGTCCGCGGCGGAGGACGATGAGGTCGAGGCGCATGAGCCGGAGGGCGGTGTCTCGGCGCAGGATCTGGGCGAGGATCAGCCGTCGGGGCAGGAGGCCGCGGTGGCGGAACAACTGGGCCATCGCCTGATCCTCGATCACAGCGAGGCCGCGCTTACGCGGTTTGCCCGTGAGGCCGCCGCCCGGCTGCCGCTGCGCCGCGCGCATCGCCTGCGGCCGGTGCGCCGTGGGCCGGTGCTCGATCTGCGCCAGACACTGCGCCGGGCGGCCCGGCACGATGGGGAGGTGGTGGAACTGGCCTTTCGCCGCCGCAAATCCCGGCAGCGCCGGATTGTCCTGATGGTCGATGTCTCCGGATCGATGGCCGAGCGGACGGCGGACAGTCTGCGGCTGGCACATGCGGTCGTGCAGGCGGCCGAACGCTGCGAGGTCGTGACCCTGGGGACTCGCCTGACCCGGATCACCGCTGCGCTGCGGCTGCGCCGCCGCGACCTGGCGCTGGAGCGTGCCTCGGGCCTGATCGCCGATATCGATGGCGGCACGCGGATCGGCGAGGCTTTGCGGACCTTTCTCGACGTGCCCCGCCATGCCGGTTTCGCCCGGGGGGCCGCCGTAATTGTCCTGTCGGACGGGTTGGAGCGGGGCAGCCCCGAGGCGGTGATCGCTGCGGTGCGGCGGCTCTCGCGTCTTGCCTGGCGGCTGGACTGGCTGACGCCGTTGGCCGGCGCGGGATTTGCACCGCGGAGCGAGGCCTTGGCGGCAATCCTGCCCGATCTCGACCATCTGGGGGACGGCTCCGGAACCGCGGCGATTGTGGATCACCTGCTCGAGATGGCGCGGCGATGATCGATGCGCATCACCATATCTGGCGGCAGGCGGATCTGCCCTGGCTCCTCGGGCCGGAGCAGCCGCGGATCTTTGGCGCTTATGCCCCGATCAAACGCGACTACCCGATCAGCGAGTTCCTCGCGGATCTAGGCGGGTCGGGCATCGAGAAATCCGTCTATGTCCAGGCAAACTGGGCGCCGAATTGGGCGGCGGACGAGGCGGCCTGGGTGCAGCGCGCGGCGGAGGAGAGCGGCTGGCCCCATGCCATCGTCGCCTATGCCGACATGACGGTGGCCGATGTGCGCCCAGCCCTCGACAAACTGGCGCGCTTTCCCCTGCTGCGCGGGATCCGCCAGCAATTCCATTGGCATGAGAACCCGCTCTACCGTTTTGCCCCCCGCCCGGATCTGGCCGAGGACGAGACGGTCCAGCGCAACATCGCCCGGCTGGCGGCGTATGGCTGGAGCTTTGATCTCCAACTCTTCCCCTCCCAGTTCGCGGGTGGCGCCCGTATTGCCGCTGCCTGTCCGGAGGTGACCTTTGTCCTGCAACATTGTGGGATGCCCGAGGACCTCTCGAAACCGGGCAAGGCCGCCTGGACCAAGGGCATGAAGGCGCTGGCCGCCCAGCCCAATATCTGCGTGAAACTCTCGGGCCTCGGCACCTTCCTGCACCGCAACGATGCAGCGCATATCGCCGAAACCGTGGCTGTCACCGTCGATCTCTTTGGTGCAGAGAGGTGCCTTTTTGGCTCGAACTTTCCGATCGAGAAGATCTGGACCAGTTACGGCGATCTGATCGCCGCCTACCAGACCGCGACCAAGGATCTGCCGGGCAGCGCGCGCCGTCAGATCTTCACCGACACCGCAACACGCATCTACCGACTTTAGAGAAGGGGGAGCAGACCCATGCCACTCACCATCCACGTCCTCGACTTTGGCGATATCGAGCTCGAGACCAGCTTCCTCGTCCTCGGCCATGAATGCGGCCGGGTCCGCCGGGTGCCGGTCTATGGGTTCCTGATCCTGGGCGGGCAATACCCGATCCTGGTCGATACCGGCTATCGCGACAACGAGATCATGGGCTCGCTGGGGATGCGCGGGCATTGCTATCACGACAACACGGTCGAACAGCAGCTCGCCAAGCATGGCGTCAAGCTGGGCGACATCCGCTATATCCTGCACACCCATCTGCATATCGACCATGCCGGGAATGACGACGATTTCCCGATGAACACCACCGTGGTGATCAACCGGCGCGAGATGGAGTTCTCGGTCAGCGGCATCATGTATCCGCAATATCCCAAACCCGATATTCTGCACCTGGTCGAGCGGATCTACGAGCCCGAGGCGATGCGGTTCCTCGATCTCGAGATCACCCAGGCCGAAGAGATCATCCCCGGCGTCTGGTGCGAACCCGCCGGCGCCCATACCGAAGGGTCGATGAACGTGATCGTCGAGACGGCGGAGGGGCTCGCCTGCATCTGCGGCGATGTCATCTATGATTTCAACGATCAGGTCGTGAACCATGTGATGACCAACAACTGGATGGAGCCCCGGGTCACCGGCAACCATGCCGGCTCGAAACGCGACGAGAAGGGGCAGATCAAGCGCCTGCTTCACAACTATAAATTCCTGCTGCCGATCCATGACCGCGGGGCCAAGATCGAGCACGGCCATGTTGTCGCCCGCCTCGGCATGCAGGTCCCGGGGCCGACGGTCGAAACCCTCCCGCCCCGCAACTGGTTCCCGGCCTGAGGGATGGCGGCGCGGGCCCCAGGGCGGGATAATCCAGGTTACAGGCGACAGGGGGGCAGGCCCCGCCACCTCTGCGCCGTATGTCGCGGAAATGAGACAGAGCCCGCCGCGCCGGGCAGGGCTCAGGATCTCGCGATCATCTCTTCTGCGATAGGACAGTCGCCTCCATGCCTGCTCCTGCCTGATCGCTGCCACCGCCCGTCTGAGCAGAGAAGACAGCGGAACGCCCAAATCCGGGCCCATCCCGGTCCTCACCGCAGCGCCTATGCCCCGGACGGCGCAGATCTGCGCTGGATCTCTCCGTCCCGATGCCGATATCCGCATTGTCTGTTTCAGACTGCAAAAGGTACAAATCCGGTCCGCACCAAGCCCGGGTTGACCCACCACTCCCCAACAGCAGCGCAGCCCCCCCGTCCTCGGCTCTCCATGACCAACCGGTGCACCCGCCCCCCCGCCGCGGGTGGGTGGGTGTGCCGGACGTCTCAGCCCTCCTGCCCTCTCCTGGGAGCGGCGGGGGGGTGGTCCCTCGCATAGGATCTCCATCATGCCCCATACCGCCACCGATCCCCGTTTCCACGATCTGATTGCCCCGAACGCCCCGGTGCGCGAGATCGGTGCTGGGTTCATCTTCACCGAAGGCCCGCTCTGGCACCCTGCCGAACAGCATCTGATCTTCTCGGACATGCCCGGAGATGTCCGCCGCCGCTGGTCCGAGGCCCAAGGCGTCACCGAGATCCTCCGCCCCTCTCACAAGGGAAACGGGATGACTTATGACGCGGCGCTGAACCTCTTGGTCTGCGAGCATGCCACCTCCTCGGTCACCCGCTTCGCCCCGGATGGCACCCGGACGGTTCTGGCCAGTCATTTCGAGGGCAAGGAGCTGAACTCCCCCAACGACATCTGCGTCAACGCCCAGGGATGCATCTATTTCACCGACCCGACCTATGGCCGGATGGCCCATTTCGGGGTGCCGCGCCCGCTCGAACAGGGCTTCCAAGGCGTCTATATGCTGCGCCCCGATCATCGACCCGGGGACGAGCCGGTCCTGGTCTCGGACCGCTATATGTTCACCCAGCCGAACGGGCTCTGCTTTTCCCCCTGCGAGCGCTGGATCTGGGTCAATGACACCGTCCAGGCCAATATCCGCATGTTCGATGTCTCCCCCGACGGCCGTCTGATCAACGGGCGTATCTTTGCCAGCGGCATCCAAGAGGATGCCCGCCCCGGCGTCCCCGACGGCATGAAGGCCGACACCGCGGGCAATGTCTATGTCACAGCACCCGGCGGGATCTGGGTCTATGATTTCCACGGCTTAAAGCTGGGCGAGATCGAGGTGCCCGAACAGACCGCCAATCTCCACTGGGGCGGCGCGGATTGGCGCACGCTCTATATCACCGCCGGCACGCGGGTTTTTGCGGTCGAGACCAAGGCCCGGGGCCGGGAGGAGCCGTTCATGCGCGCGACCGGCTCCACACAGGCAGAGCCCCGCAGCCCGGCGGTCGAGACCCCCGGCATCGCGCCTGACCGCACGGCGCTGATCCTCCAGGATCTGCAGAACGACGTGATGATCGAGGGCGGGGCCTTTGCCGCCACCGGCTCCCCCGCCCATGCCCGTCAGCAAAACGTCGTTGCCAATGCGCGGCGGCTGGCCGAGGCCTGCCGCAAGGCGGGCATCGCCGTGATCCATGTCTGGATGGTCTGCGAGCCGGGGCACCCGAACCTCACCCAAAACGCCCCGCTGTTCCAGGGGCTCAAGGGCGAGAACGCGCTGGTCCGCGGCACCTGGGGTGTCCAGCCGGCCCCGGGGCTGGAGCCCGCGGCGGAAGATTTGATCGTCGAGAAAATGTCGATGAGCGCCTGGGAGACCTCGCGGCTTGAAAGCTATCTGCGCCATGCCGGGATCGACACCCTGATCAATTGCGGCGCCTGGACCAATATGTCGGTCGAGCACACCGCCCGCACTGCCGCTGACAAGGGTTTCCGCGTGATCGTGCCGGAAGACGCCTGCTCCACCATGAATGCCGACTGGCACCGCGCCTCGATCGACTATGCCATGCAGAACGTCGCCGCGGTAACCACGACCTCCTCGGTACTGGCGATGATCGAGGGATAGGGGGGGTGGACAGGGCCGCGAGGGCCCTGTCCAAGAGGCATCAGGCCACGACGAGGTCTTCTGGCACCGGCGCGGGTGGCAGTTCCGGCTCGACCTCGGGGGTGAAGAACGGTCGGTCTTCGTCGGTCGCCTCACCATTGATGAAGAGCTGGGCCAGTTCGAACGCATCCGCGCCGACTTCGCGGCCCAGGGTGCGGCCGTTGATGTCGCCTTCGTTGAAGTGGATGCCGCCGAAGAGACGCGAGAGACCCGCCTCGTCCGCTGCTTCCGAGAAGGTTTCCCAGGCCAGGGTGGTCTCGACTTCGGGCACACCGCGCTCGAAGATGATCGAGTCGGGTTCGAAGGTCACCGACCCGCCGAACTCGTCCGATCCGGTGAAGAGCTTCAGCACTTCCGCACCGGCTGCCGAGAAGGCCGAGTGGCCCGAGGTGTACTCGGCGAACGGTGGCGAGACGTTGCCGCCTGGCAGCTGGAAGGTGACAAAGTTCTCGGCCAGGATCGTCTGAGTGCCGCGGCCCGTGCCATCTTCGTTGAACCCGCCAAAGGCTTCGATCACGAACCCTTCCTCGCCGGTGTTCTCGTCGAAGCCTTCTTCGCCGATCAGGCCCAGCTCGCCCAGATCGCGGATCGCGCGGACGGGACGGGCATAATCGTAGAAGATCTTGGCTTCCCAGGTGGCGATGCCCGCGTCCTGCACGGCGTTGCCGAGCGAGAGGAACAGTTTGGCATCGTCATCGGTCGAGTTGCCGTCACGCGACGAGACGAACTGACCGAACGCCATCCACGAACCCGGAGGGAACGGGGTGCCGCCGCCGTCTTCGAAGAACTCGGCGATGATCTTCTCTTCATCGTTCAGGTTGGCCGAGAATTCGACGATCTCTTCCGCCTGGGTGATGAAGCCTTCGTTGATGACCGAGCCGATCAGATCCTTAGAGACGTCGATGGTCGAACCTGCCGCGAAGAAGTCTTCGCCCAGGGTCAGATCGGCGTCCAGAGTGATCGTCTTGTCATCAAAGTTCAGGGTCGAGCCTGCGAAGGCCTCGGTGAAGAACGGCTGCGGGGCAACCGGACGGATTTCGGAGAAGTCGGTGTTGCCAGCTTCGTCCTCGGCGATCGCAAAGCTTTCCACCTCTTGCCATTGCGGCGTGAGGAAGGATTGCTCGGCATTTTCATCCTCTGGATCGACCGGCACGTTCTCCGGCGTCCATTTGGTGATGTCGTTGATCTCGAGCGGGTTCGGGTTGACCGGCTGGTAGCCCGTGGTGTCGGCATAGTTGCCCGCCTGGTTCGAGCCGTCATTCGAGCGCAGCGCGATCAGGTCGTTGGCCGCATCAATGCCGACCAGTCCCGCATCGCCCGGATTCTCGAGGTCGAGGCCGAAACGCTCGGTGGCCACTTCCTCGAAGAAATCGGCACGGTTCGGGAACAGGTCGCTGAGAACGGTCAGAGCCGCAAAGCTCATCGCGACGATCTTGTTCTCCTCGGTGTTCTCGAGATCGCCTTTCAGCGTCTCGTTATTGCCGGTTTCGTCGAACGAGACGCGCACGGCAGTCTCGTCGAACGAGGCCCAGGCATCGAACATCGCCGTGTGCATCATCGCATAGGCGCGCGAGGCCACGGTCGGGCCGACATCGACACCGCCCGGATTGATCACGGCCTCTTGCACCACGCGGTCCCAGACCACGCTGACGGTCGCATCGGCATTGTTGACCGACACGGCCTGGGTGCCTTCGCTGACCTGGATGAAGGGCAGGGCGTCATCGCCAAAGTTTTCTTGAACCTCGGCCAGGGTGAATCTGGCATCGTTGAAGTTGAACTCTTCGAAGCCGCGCGCCTGCATTTCCTCGCCGGTAAAACGGTCGGCAAAGGTCACGACGCGGCCGTTCACGCTGACGTCGAAATCGGCAGCGTTGAAGTCGAAGAACAGCTTGTCGAAACCGGCGCCGCCATTGGCGAAGCCAACCAGGTCGCCGACTGCCAGTTCGTCATTGCCGTTGCCCAGCAGAACCCGCTCGGCCCCTTGCGCGACGATGACCGTGTCATTGCCGAGCGATGTGTTGATCACACCCGCTTCGCCCCGAACCTCGATCGCATCGTCACCCAGACCGGCGGAGATGCTGGCCACGCTGCCTTCGACGGTCAGGATGTCGTCGCCATTGCCGAGGTCGACCGACTTGACGTCGCCCACGGTGATGTCGTCGTTGCCCTTTCCGGCAGAGACTGAGTCGACAGTGCCTTCGACCAGCAGCGTGTCGTCGCCGGCGTTCAGTTTCACCGTTTCGGCGCTGCCACGCAGGGTCACGTCGTCACTGCCGGTGCCGGTCAGAACGGTGCGCGTGTCGTCGAGCACCTCGATGGTGTCATCGCCGGCCCGGGTCCGGATGATGGCCGTCTCCGACAGGGTTTCGACATCGCCCTCTTCGGTCCCGAGAAAGAGACCGGATGTCGGCAGTTCGGCGACCACCCCGTCGACGATCTCACACAACTCCTCAAGCGACGTGCCGAGCGGCGCGTCGATCATGATGCTATCTGTCACTTAATTTCCCTCTTTGGTTTGGTGTCCTCACACACACACTTAAATCTTAACACGTCGCCGTGATGCGCTCTTCTCTGAAAAATGAAACTTGCCGAGGGGGAAGTTTTTTATGTTTCACCGTGTTGACTCTCCAGGAGGTCTGTGAGGCCGCTCGTGAAAGTTGGAATTGACAAGCAGGATTCCCGCATTGGGACGAGGATGATCATTGAATGATGCAGAATAATGTGTGCTGGAAGGACGTGATGTGGGCAGAATCTGGACAAAAGGGGTGCCTGTCTACGGGTTCGACATGGCTACTCACGCAGACCTCACGAAAACGTGATCTTATCTGGATCGGGGCTGATCGAAGCCTGGATCATCGTGAGCGTAAATCCCGAAACCTCGGCGCCGATCAGCCGCGCCTAAGTTAATCCAGCCTTCTCAATGGGATGACCCTTTTCCAGCAGATACTTTTTGCTCTGAGATTCAGTCTATAAGCGCAAAAGTCTCAAAAACAGAGAATTCTGCCACAGCGTTCTCGCCGTCAACGCCTAAGCGAATGATAACCGAGCATTCAGCGATTCCCTCGTCAAAGTCGTTGGCCATGTGGGCTTTGTTGAGCGACGAGACCCCATGCACAGCCCGCCCGACCTCGGAATTTTTTTCGCGTTTTTGATCTCGATCAGGGAATCCAAGCCGAAAGTACCGGACCGTAGGCACCGTGAGGCTGCCTGTGGGTGGCCGCGCCAGCATCTGTCGCCGTGCCAACGCGGAGTGGTCGACCATCGACCCTTCGAGTGCCCCGGCGCATCAGCAATCCGTGCGCGAGGGCGTCAAGGGCGAAGGATTTCATCATGGCCGAGCAGAGCCTCGACAAATACGCCAGGCGGCAGGTGCCCCGATACACCAGTTACCCCACGGCCCCGCATTTCAATCCGGCGTTTCGGGCCGAGACCTATGCAGGCTGGCTCTCGTCGCTGGATCCTGCCGAGCCTGTTTCGCTCTATCTGCACGTGCCGTTCTGCAAGCAGCTCTGCTGGTATTGCGGATGCAACATGAAGCTCGCCTCGCGCGCCGCGCCGATCGTGCAATACGCCGCCACGCTGATGGAGGAGATCAAGCTTCTCAAGCGGCATCTGCCCGGGCGAATGACCGTCTCGCACCTGCATTGGGGTGGCGGTACGCCGACAACGCTGCCTCCCGACGTTCTGGCCAGGATCATGGAGATGATCCGCGCCGATTTCGACTTTTTGGATGGGGCGGAGTTGGCGATCGAAAGCGACCCGCGCCACCTCAGCAGTGAGATGATCCGGCGGATTGGCCATCTAGGCTTTACCCGCGCCAGTTTTGGCGTTCAGGAATTCGACCCGAAGGTGCAAGCGGCGATCAACCGGATACAGCCGCCCGACATGGTGCAGACGGCGGTGGAGGGGCTGCGCGATGCCGGGGTGGGCGGCATCAATTTCGATCTGATCTATGGGCTGCCCCATCAGACGGTCGCGAGCCTTCTGGAGTCGATCCGCCTCTCCGTCGCGATGCAGCCCGATCGCATCGCAATCTTCGGCTATGCCCATGTCCCGTGGATGGCCAAGAAACAGCGGCTGATCGATGCAGCCGCGTTGCCGGATACCGAGGACCGCCTCGATCAGGCGCAGGCGGCGTCGGCGGCCCTTTCCCGATCCGGCTATGTCCCGATCGGTCTGGATCACTTCGCCCTGCCGACGGATGCGATGGCGGCGGCGGTGCGCGATGGCACGCTGCACCGAAATTTCCAGGGCTACACGACGGATCAGGCGGAAACCCTGTTGGGACTGGGCGCGAGTTCCATCGGACGGACGCCATGGGGCTATGTGCAGAACATTAGCGAGACCGGCGCTTGGGCGAAGGCGATCGACGCGGGCACATTGCCTGCGGCAAAGGGCATTCTGGTCTCGCCCGAGGACCGTCTCCGCGGTTACGTGATCGAGCGGCTGATGTGTTTTGGCGAGGCGGATCTGGTCGCCGCGGCAGACCGGTTCGGTGCTGCGCCCGATTGGTTCCTCGACACCGTGGTGGACAGTTTGGACACGCTGCGCGCGGACGGTCTGATTATGTTCGAAGACGGCGTGGTCCAAGTTACCGATATTGGTGCGCCCCTCGTCCGGGTCGTCGCCTCGGCATTCGACCGCTTCTTCACGGCAACCAAGGACCGTCACGCGATTGCGGTCTGATCCGGGGATCTAGGGGGCGACCTTCTGGATCCGGCCATCGTGATCGAGTTTCAACAGCCACGCGTCCTCGAACCCGAAGCCTTTGCTGGACGTATGGCCGACCACGATCATACCTGTCTCCAGCGCCAGGATGCCGGTTGGCCGATCCCAATACCTGCCGCCGAACCGGCGCTCCCACAGTTTTTTGCCGGATGGGTCCAGGCTGAGGATCCAGGCATCTCCGGCCACCGCGCCTCCTGACCAGGTAATTGCCGCGATCAGCAGATCTCCGCCCGGCGTGACATCAAGGCCCCAGCCGGTGTCGCGCCCCATCCCCCCATGCCTTGCGGACCAGAGCAGGTCTCCATCGGCAGAGAGGGTGGCGGCCCACAGATCGTCACTAAGCGTGCCGTTGACCCCGACGGTTCCTATGATCGCCAGGTCTCCGGCAGGGGTTTCGACCAAGGCCGTGGCCATCTCGAAACGGTCGGTATCGAGCGTTCGCTCCCAGAGCAGGCTGCCATCCGGGTCGAGCCGCAGAATCCAGAGGTCGTAGCCGCGTTGCGGGCCGATCCAACTCTGCCCCGCTATGGCCATTCCGCCGTCGGAGAGCGCGATGACATCATAGCCGCGGTCATCTCCCGCCCCGCCAAAGCGGCGTTGCCAAAGGATCTCGCCATCCGAACCGGCGCGCAAAACCCATAGGTCGTCACCGCCTCGGCTCTCCGACGCGCTTTCGCCAACGAGCAGGTATCCACCATCGGCGAGGCTGGCGACGCTGCGGATCCGGTCATCGCCCGGGCCGCCCAGAACCCGCTCGTTAATCATCCGGCCCTGCGCATCGGTGCGGATGATCCAGCCGTCGCTGCCTCCGGCCCCGGTCGAACGGGTATGGCCCGCGGCCACCACGGTGCCCGAGGGCAACAACGCAATGTCGTGGAACTCATCCGCGCCACCACCGCCAAAGCCTTCCTCCCACAGCAATGTGCCGGCCGGTGAGACGCGCATCAGCCAGGCATCGTAATTCGCGCCATTATTGGGGCGCGTATTGCCGGCTGCGAGAAAATCGCCGCCAGGCAAAGGGACCACGCCATAGGCTTTGTCGTCCGCGCTGGTGCCATAGACCCGCTCCCAGGTGCAGGGCGTCGCGGAATCCGGGCAGGCCGCAGCCGGAACGCTGTCTTCAATTGGGCCAGCGCGAAGAGCCACGGGGATGGAGGAGACCGGCTCCACGGCCAAGGCGGCGCCCGCGCCGAGGGTCATCAGTGACGCGGCCACCAAGACGGGGCGACAAGCGTGTCGAAAGCGCAAAGGATCTGGCATGCGAAGAGTGTGCCACGTCGCGAGGCGCTTGGCCAATGCGACCTGACACGGCCCGCCCGGGTGTCTGCGGTTTCAAAACCGGATTGCCGGCGCAAGTCGTCTCGGCCAACCCATCGACCCGCCGACTGTATCGCGATCTGCCGGATCGATGTTTTTCGCCATGGGCGTAAACCTTTCGGGGCTCTCGGCGCATCAATGGCGAAACGGGTGAGGAAAATGCACGACACCGATCGCGATCTCGAGGAACTCCAGCGCCTTCTGGGCGGGGCCGTGGGCGATTACCGCGCGCTGCGCCACGGGGCGCCTCTGAGACCCGCGGCCGTCGTGAGACCGCGCGCATCCCTGGCCCGGTTGGTGGCGAGTGCGGCGGTGGTAATTGCCGGCATCGGGGTCGGCGTCGCAATCTGGCCGTCCAGCAGCGCGGACGGATTGCAGGTCTCGCGGTTGTCGGTCCCAAGCCCGATCACCACGCCCGTCCGCGTGCGTGATGCGGAGGGCAGCCGGCTGCATCCCGCTTCGTTACGTGCCCGGCTGGCTCCCCCCTTGGGCTTTCCGCGCCGACCGCGGACACCTCGGTCGGTGCTGAGGTGATGGTCTCCTCGGTCCCTGACTGGGAGCTCTTTGCCGCTGCCCCGTCCAACCACATGGCGCTGTCGCAATTGTTCGAGCGCCATCGCCATTATGTCTTCCGCGTCGCCTGGGCGCTGCTGGGAGAGGACGCGGCGGCCGAGGATGCGGTGCAGGAAGTCTTTCTGCGGCTGCAATCGGGCCGGCTGCGTGCCCGGCCTGAGGCGAAGTTCACCACCTGGCTCTACCGGGTGGCCCTCAACATCGCCCGTGAGCTGGCCCGGAAGCGACGCCGCATGTGGGGTCAGGCCGACGCTACAGAAGTGCTGGGAAGCGTGCCGGACGCGACCAGCGATCCGGCACGGGTCGACCGCCTCAACGACCTCGCCCGCTCGCTCGCGCTCTTGCCCCTACGGCAGCGCGAGGTCGTGGTTCTGCGCCTCTTGGAAGGATTCGATACCTCGGAGACCGCCGAAATTCTCGGTTGTCGCGAAGGTACCGTGAAGGCCCATCTGCACCGGGCCACCCTGAAACTCAGGGATTTACTGCGCAATGATGCAACCTAGGAGACCGATGATGAAACGACTGCTGATCGCAACACTGATGGCAACGAGCTCGACCTTTGCCATGCCCGCCGCTGCCGAGGATCAAGACGAGGAGCATGCCGCACATCTGGAGCTGTTCGAGGGGTATCTGGAGATTTCCGAGAAGTATCTGGACCTCGCCAAACGCAAAGACGCGGCCGTGTTCTTCGCAATCGAGGGCATCGCCGAGATCTATGAAAATCGCGGTCAGGCAGCCGAGGCCATTCCGATCCTCAAGGCAGCCCTCGAGACCCATGCCGAGGATCAGGCGATCCGCAACGTGATCCGGTTCAAGCTTCGCGACCTCTATCGCGAAACCGAGCAAAGCGATCTGGCCCTGGCCGAGTTGCAGAGCGTGATCGACGAAAACCGCTGAAACCGCCGCCGTGGCGCGGCAAAAGCTGCGCGCCACGGCCCCCCTTTTCTTCGACAATTCGGTGACATTTCGATGCTGGGGTTAGGTGCGGCGACGGAATGCGGCTGTGCAGCAGTATCATGGACAAGTCGGCATTGCGTTGTTCGGTGGTAAGTGAGCCTCGACAGTTCCAACTCGTCAACAAACGGGACATCTCGCAACCGACCCAGCCTCCCCGCGCCTGAAACCCCCAAACTGAACATGTGTGACCGTGTCCGAGCCTTGGCTCGCGACCGCCCGGGTTTTCTATGCGCTGAGACCACACGCGAGATTGTGCCCAACCGGAGAAGGAGACAATCTCATGCCCACACGTCAGGAGTTTCGCGCGCTCATGGGCCGCTTTGAGGATGGAGTCGCTGAACTCGACCTCGACATGAACCTGCTGGTTGCCAACAGCAGCATGGCCAGCTTTGGCCTTGGCGCCGAGGGGCAGGAGCAGAGCGCCACCATCGAAGGAAACGCTCAAGGCGCAACGCAAGGCACTGCCAGCGCGAACGCCGTCGAGAGTTTCGACGACGCGCTCGCCTATGGATTGCTGTTGGGCGCTGATCTCGCGCCGGCCGATCCTTTGTCGATTGCCAGCGGCGGTGATGACGTGGTCACAGGTCAGGGCTCCGCCACGGGAACGGGCAAGGCGGAAAGTCGCGGCGTCTCGTTCGGTGTCAATGCCTTCAGCGCCGGCGATCCGGAAGACCCCGACGAGGGTGAGGAGGAAGCGGAGGAGGATTTCGGCCCCTCGCCCGAAGATTTCCTCGATGACTTCGCGGTGACAGCCAATTTCGGCGCGGGCAATGACCGGATCGAGGGGCAGGCCGTCACCGAGGTCGACGCGACCGACCCGGAGGGTGAGGGATATGAGCTGGTCTTCGCGGGGGCCAATGGTCTCATCGTCGACCGGGACAGTGTTCTGCGCACCGGGCCGGGGCAGGACCGGATCATCGGCACGGCAGAGCTGGTCTCACGCAGCAACCCGGTCACGGATAATGGACGAGATGGCAATAGCGGCGGCGACGCGGATCTGGAGGTCATTGCCGATGGCATCGAGAATGTCGGGCTGATCGGCACCGGCATCGGCAACGATGTCATCTCCGGCTTCGCCCGGGCCGACGCGGTCGGCGGCGCGACGGCCATCGCGGATGGGATCGATAACAGCTCGGTCGGCAATGAGAATGCCGCCCGCGTGAACCTCAACCTCGCTGCCGGAGCCGACCGGATCGAGGGCACTGGCATTTCCAGATCGAAAGGCGATGGCGCCCTGGCCAATGGCTGGGACAACCGGGCGACTGCCCTGCTGGGCGATGGCGATGACACCGTCGAGGTCTCGGCCATGGCGACCTTCATCGACGACGCCACCGCTGGGGATCAGGAGGAAGCCATCGCCGACGGTCAGGAAAACCGCGGTTCGGTCTTCTTCGGGCGTGGCGATGATACGTTCATTGCCAGCGCCAAGGCCACCGGGAACGGCGTGCTGACCATCGCCGATGGGATCGACAGTCGCGGCGACCCCGAGATCAACAACAACATCGCGCTCGGATTTGGCGCGGGCGACGACACGGTCGTGGCCTCTGGCGTGGCCGTGCAGACCGAGGATCTGGCGGAGGGCACGGTCGATCAATCCCTGCAGCGCACCGTGGCGAGCGGCATGCTCAACCAAAACGTCAACAGCCCGCGCGTTCTGTTCGGCGATGGCGATGACCGGCTGGAAGCCAGTGGCAGGGCCGAGGGCGATGACAATGCAACCTTTGCCGCCGGGGTTTCGAATATCAGCTTCGATTTGCCCAATCCCGAGACCGCGACCATCGTGAACTTCGGACGCGGCGATGACACGGCCCTGGCAGAAGCCACGGCCTCCAGCGGCGGAGATGTCGTTGCGTTCGGCTGGTGGGGCGGGTTCACAGCGCTCGGCCATGGCAACAATACCCTCGAAGGGCGGGCAACCATCACCGAGGCGGCCAATGCCCATGCGCATGGGCTGTCGATCGATGATGATATCGACTTGATCAACGGCACGCAGGATGAGGACTTCGAAACCTCTGGCACAGCGAAGCTGACGGCCGGCAGTGGTGGGGACCAGGTCTCGGGCTTTGCCGAAGTCTCGGGTGCCAGCGGGCCCGATGTCCGGGCCATCGGCATCTTCGTTGGGTCGGACAGCGCCATCGATCTCGCCGCCGGAGAAGATGTGATAGAAGGCGGTGCTACGCTCGACGGCGCGGGTGAAGCCTTCGGCATTTTTGGCGAAGCCGGGGCCGAAATCCGCACCCGCGCGGGCGATGACCGGGTTCTCTCGGGCGAGTTCGGTTTCGGCGGCGGCTTCTCCCTGCAAACAGGACTCGGGAACGACTTTATCCAGGGCTTTGGCGAGGTCGACCTCGATGCCGGTGCAGGCATCGACACTTTGGACGTGACCGGCTTCGGCGCCTTCGATGATTACACCTTCGAGCTGGGGGAGACCGGCGTGCTCTCACTCAGCCAGGATGGGGTCGTGATGACGCTGAATGAAACGGTCGAGATCATTGCGTTCGATGACATGACACTGTCGCAGGAGGATCTGGTTGCGGCAGTCTCGGCCAGCCTGAACGGTTTCGAGCCATTGGAGGCGCCGGAGACATCGGACGGGGTCACGCCCGAGCCCGAGGCCCAGATCTCTCTGGCAGTCGAACCGGTGGATGACGGCTTTCTGATCTAGCGCACCGGGCGTCACGACGCTGTTTTGACATATCGGCCGCGGGCCTCCGCGGTCGATGCAGCAAAAAGGGCCTCGTGATCTGGCAGCGGCGCGGCGGCCGTTTCCACCTCCCCGTCCATCCCATTACCAAGACACAGCGTTGGACTTTGGCGCAACAATTCGAAAGCCAACAACTTGGACGAAATTTACAGAAAAATGCGGGCTTGGCGGAAACTGGCTCTCTCGCTACCTTAGGGAGAGTGTGCCGGGGCAAATTCGGGTCTGTCGCGGCGAGAAATAGGCCGGGGAAAAGTCCGTGGATGATGAAGCCGTCATAACAGTCGGGGATGTGGTCAACGCCACGAACCGCAGGCTTGGGAAAGTCGATCAGAGCTTTTACCTGATCGGGGTCGGCGCTTCAGCGGGGGGGCTCGACGCGCTGAAGCAGATGCTGTCGCAGGTTCAACCGGGCTTCCCGCATTCCCTGGTCATCATCCAGCATATCTCACCCGATTATAAATCGCTGATGTCCGAGATCCTGGGCCGCGAGACATCGCTGCCGGTTCAGGAGGTGAGCGACAACATGGCGGTTGAGGCGGGGCATATCTATCTGATCCCGCCGCGCTCGAACATCGTAATCCAGGGGACCGAGGGGGACAGCTCCTATCAAACCGGAACAAATGGCCAGAACGAGCAGCCTACGGGGCTGCGCTTCTCGCTGGTCGATCCGACGCCGCGCCCGGGTCTCAACCTGCCGATCGATGTGTTCTTTCACTCGCTCGCCGAGGCCGTGGCGGACCGGTCCATCGCGGTGATCCTGTCAGGCAGCGGCTCGGATGGCAGCCGGGGGCTGCGCGCGGTCAAGGACCGCGAGGGGTTCGTCCTGGTGCAGGACCCAGGAATGGCGGCGTTCGATGGGATGCCGCGCTCGGCCATCGCGACCGGCCTGGTCGACATGGTTCTGACACCCGATGTGATGGTGGGCGAGATCAACCGCTATCTCGAAATGCGCGAACGCGGCATCGACAATGTCGACCGTGTTTTTGCGAGTGCGGATGATGAATATCCCGAGATCCTGTCGCTGGTCAGTGCCAAGGCGGACCTGGACTTCAGCCTCTACAAGGAGCCGACGCTCAAGCGCCGCATCGCGCGGCGCATGGCGCTCAGGGGATATGCCAATCTGGAGGAGTATCTGGCGCATCTCCGGCGCGACTCCTCGGAACTCAACGTTCTGCACCGCGAGTTCCTGGTGGGTGTCACCAACTTCTTCCGCGACCTGCCGGTGTGGCGCTATCTGCAGGAGACGGTGCTGCCGGAGCTGTTCCGCGAAGGGGTGAAGGAAGAGCCGGTGCGGGTCTGGTCGGTCGGTTGCTCGACGGGCGAGGAGGCCTATTCCGTCGCCATGATGATGGAAGACTACCGCAACGAACATGGGATCAAGCGCGACTTCCGGGTCTTTGCGACCGATGTGAACGAAAACTCGATCGCCGCGGCCAAGCAGGGCATCTATCCCGACAGTGTGCGCGAGGAGATCCCGGAGGCCTATCTCAGCCGGGGATATCTCAGCTTCCAGTCCGGGACGTTCAGCGTGGCACCGGCGATCCGCAACCGGGTGGTGTTCTCGGTGCATAACGTGATCGAGGATGCGCCCTTCACTCGCACCGACATGATCGTCTGCCGCAACTTGCTGATCTATCTGAGCCCCGAAGTGCAGGCGAAGATGATGACCCATTTCTCGTTCTCGCTGCGCAAGAACGGGGTGCTGCAACTGGGTGCAGCGGAAACGCCGGGCCAGCATGGTGGAATGTTCGAGGCGATCGCGCATAAGACGCGGGCCTATCGGAACACGCGGCAGATCGATCCGACCCATCGGCGCAGCGTCACCTCGCTCGAATTTCCACCGGCCGGTTTCTTGCCACGGTCGCGGCGGATGTCGTCGCGCAGCCACCTGCCTGGCCAGGATCTGGCGGCGCTGCTGCAATATACGTTGGAGGATGGCAAATCCTGCATCTGCATCGCAGATGAGAACGCCAAGCTGATCCGCAGCTTC
>JBCBIS010000066.1:0-19601 GCA_038524325.1 Pseudomonadota bacterium | reverse complement strand
GATCTCGATCTGGAACTGCCCGTCGACTTGGCGCAGCGTGGTCACCGCCTCGGCATCGGTCGCGCCGAAACGGGCGTTGAACATCGCATCCGGCAGTTCGGTGAAGACCGGCGGCGGACCGCCCTCGCCCGTGAGGACCGGCAGGGCGCGGCGGACGAAATCATCGACCTGATTGGCGGGGATATTCGCTTCCTCGGCCGCCTGACGCAGCGCGGCTTCGGCGGTCTCGCGCGCCAGGGGCTGGCCGGCATCCAGCGCCTCGGCCACGGCATCGATGCCCTTCAGCGCGGTCAGCGCCGGTTTGACCACCGCGGCGGCGTCTAGGCCGACCCCGACCCATGCGGCCGCCACCCAACCCCAATGCGGGGCCGAGCCCGGCGGGGCGAGGCCTTGCGCCGGGTCGAGGGCCGTGTTCTCGGCCGCTCCCAGATCGAGGTAATCGTCGGTCACCGTCAGCGCACCGTGCAGCCCGACCGCGGCCGAGCCGCCCAGCAGAGCGAGGCCCGCCCAGGTGGTCCCGCCGGTGAAGAAGCCGCCGACCGCCAGGCCCACGGCCAGCACGCCCTCGCCCACGGCGAAGATCGTGTCCTTGGTATCCTCCCAATCGGCCTTGTCGAAGACGACCTCGCGCTGCTCGCCCTCCAGCCCCAGCGCATCTGCTGTCGCCGTCACCAGGCCGCGCATGTTCCAGAGGTCGAGATCGTCCCGGTCGAGATTGCTGCGGGTCTGCTGGATATCGTCCAGTATGCCGTCGATCTCTCCGGCCAGCATTTCGTTCTGATCTTCGGGGGAGAGGGCGCGGAAAGCTTCGCGATCCTCGATACGCAGGGCCAGCGGGAAACTAGCCGCCGCGGCGGACCGCTGGGCCTCCAGGGCGGCGATCTGTTCGTTGAAAGGCTGGGCGGCTGCCTGCATGTCCGCGAGCACCAGTTCGGAGGCGAAGGCCCGCGCAATGAAGCTGGCATCTTCATAGACTTCGCGTGTTGCCGCGCCGCGCGCCTCTTTCAACTCAGCGATTTCGGCGTCTATCGCATCCAGATTGTCAAGCGCGGTGGTCAGGGCGGCCCGGCTGGCTTCGCTGAGGCCGGGGCCTTCCAGTTCCGCCTGAAGCGCCAGCGCATCCGCTTCGGCGGCGTCGAGCGCGGCATAGGCGGTGTCGCGCATCGCCAGTTCGAAAGCGTCCTCGATGGCATCGTCATCGGTCAGTTCGCTGAGGCCGGGGCCAAAGGCTTGCAGCGGGCCATCCAGGGGGCCGAGGGGCGAGCCCACCCGGTCGATCACGGCGCGCTCCTCGCCCGGGGCGAAGCGCAGCGCGTAATCATCCTCGGTCACGATCGCGACCAGATTGTCGACTTCGGCGGTCACATCAGTGTCGGTGATGTCGGGTGTGCCCGAGGTCTCGGCGTCCGAAAGGATCAGTTCGCCGTCAAACGGGTTCCAGAACGAGCCCTGGTGCTCGGCTTCGTAAACGCTATAGCGATTCCCCTCCTGCAGCACGGCGGCGGGGCCGTCGAGGCTGCGGGCATAGGAGAGCGCGGCGGCCTCGGACCCGAATGTCCGGTCCAGACGTGCGCCAACTTCGATATCGACCCCGCTCTGGGTGGCGATCACGGTCCCCTCGTCCAGCGGATCGGGCGGCGGCGGCGGCTCTGCCACGCTGTTCGCGGTGTCGGTCAGAACCGTGTCCAACGCCTCGGCTTCCTCGACCGGCGCGTCAGGCGGGTCGAAAGCGCCGGCATTCGCATCATTGTCAGGGCCGTCATAAGTGTCGACGCCGCTGGGGCCATCGACCGCGCTGGAGACATCCTGTGGCACGCCGCGATCCTCGGAAGATTGTTCGATGCGTCCAGGGTCGCAGAACCGGGGCTGGGCGGCATTGGCGGGCGGTGACAAAGCGGTGCTGCCGGGCGTCAAGCGCGCGACGCTGAATGCACAAAGGCCGCCCCTTGCGAGGGCGGCCTTGACGGCGCGGCCGGCGGCTCAGTCCTGCTGGCCGGGTTCCGATTTGTCGAGATGGTGGGTCTTCGGCAGATGGCTCTCATCCTCGCTGAAGATCCGCGCCACATCGCCCAGCGTGACCCCTTGTGAGGTGGTGCTGAGGATCCGCGACGAGGCGACCGGGGCGAGATCTGAAAGGACATCCGACATCTTGCGGGCCACGAATTGCGGTAAGCCATTATAGACCCGTGCATCCAGCGCCTGCCAGACATTGACGCCCTGGTTGGGCGACAACTCCTTCAGGGCCATCGAAATGACCGAGGTCTTGTCTTCCGAGGTCAACTGGCTGGCCATGAAGCGGATGCCGATCCCCGCATGCAGCTTGATCGACAAGGCCGCCAGTTGCAGCCCGTTCACATCGTTCGGGTCGCGGGTTTCGAGATATTGCCCGGCGCGTTCGGCGGTGGTTTCGTAGAGCTGGTGGAAGAGATCGGGCCGGAAGGCCATGCCGCGACGCACCTCATAGATGCTCCGCTCCAGCGCAAAGGACGAGACTTCCGACTTTGCCCAGATGTCCGAGGCCGCGCGCAGCATCTCGCGGGTTTCCTCCTCGGTCAGCGGGCCGAGGTCGCTTTCTCCGCGCAGGGCGGTCGCCAACTCGGTGCCGCCACCGACGATCAGTCCGCCCTGGCCGTCGGACAATGTCTCGCGGACATAGCGGGTCAGGGGGCTGCCTTCGTCGATCGGCTCGGCATCTTCGGCGGGCTCGGCACCGGTCACCATCACCACATCGCCGGTTCCGCCAGTGTCCAGCGCATCGGCAATCTCGGCCGCGGTGTCGGCATCTGTGTCCGGGACCAGAACGGTCGTCGTGACCATTGGCGAGCCGTCCGGGGAGATCATGCCATCGCCGGCATCCCCAGTGACGACGACGATGGCGGCGGCATCCGGGTCGTCGAGATCCACCGGCTGCCCGGCTTCGTCGACCACGACGATGGCCGAGACTTCCGACGGCTCCATCGGGTCGACGAAGCCGTCCTCGCCGCCGGTCACGATCACCGCGGCCGGCAGGTCGGCGGGGTCCATCAGATCGCCGTCTCCTGCGGCCCCGTCCGCGGTGTCCAATGTCTCGACGCTGTCCTGGGCAATGACGGCCACGGCGGCGAGTTCGCCCGACGCGAGCGGCAGCTCGAACTCGGTCACCGGACTGGCCGGGTCGACCGCTGGGATCGGTTTGACCGGCGGGACCGTGCCGGTCGTGACTGGGGTTGTGCTGGTCATCAGATCACCTCCATCTCTCCCTGCACGGCGGCGGCTTTGTTCTGTTTTCGATAGGCGCCCGGCGCCAGCGACGTCCATTGCCGGAACGAACGATAGAAGGAGCTGACCTCGGTGAAGCCGAGCCGGTAGGAAATCTCGCCAATCGGCAGATCGGTGTGGCCCAGCATCGCCATCGCCTGGTCCTTGCGCACCTGATCGCGCAGGCCCGAGAAGGTTTGGCCCGAGGTTGTCAGATGCCGCTGCAAGGTCCTGGGTGTCATGCACAGACTGTCTGCCAGCGCGGTGATCCCGAACTCGCGGTCTCCCAGGCTTTCGGCGATCTTGGCACGGGCGCGGGTCAGCAAGGTGTCGTCTTCCGGCAAAATACCCGCCAGTGCCATCAGCCGCTGCAATCCGGCGCGCAGATCCGGATCGGCATCGGCAATCGCCATGTCCAGCGCCGCCGCGTCGAAGATGATCGAGTTGACCTCCTGACCCACGGCGATGCGGGTCTGCAGGACCCGGCGCATCTCGGCCAGGCTGCCGCGCGGGCGATGCCCGAACGAGACTTGCCGGATCCGCACCGCGCCCTCGGTCTTGTCGCGCAAAAGACGGGTCAGAGCGGCCAGGGTCATCTCGACATCGAAGGCCAGCGGCTCCTCAGACATGCCCTCGGTATAGGAGAGGGTCGCCACCTGCCCGCATTCGGCCAACTCGAAATGCGCGCCCCGCATCAAGAAGCCTGAATGACGGCAGAAACAGGTGAGCAACTCGCGCAGGGTCGGCTGGTTTTCGGCCAGATACCCGACCACGCCAGAATATTTCGGGCGATAAGCCAGACCCAATGTTGCGGCATGCATCTGATCGTGGGAGCGGGAGCCGATGCTGTGTAGCAAATCCCTATAGTCAGAGCCTGAGACCCAGCCCGAGCCGGCCGGTCTCGGCACGTCCTCGGGTAGGTTGATCCCGGTATGGGTGGTCTGCCACGGAACACTGTGGCTGAAGCTGACCAAACGGTACCGCGCTGACTCAGTGGAGATGGAGTACACTTTCTTCCTCCCATTCCGCTTGAACACGACCCCTCGCCTTGTCGTTAGTCTAGCAGGACATCTCGGGGCACAAGCCAACGAATTGTGACGGTTTTGCTTTTTTTTGGCCCGAATCGCCCTAATCCCGCCGCTGAATCACCACAATGCAGGAGCCGCCGCGGCGCTCATTGGCTAAGTGCGACGGAGTTTTGACACCGGTCCGTTTTGTCAGACTACACCCGCCGAGCGCATGCATTTGGCCAGCTCTGCAACCTGGTCGGGTGGGACATAATCGCCCGGCTCAACCTTGGTGAGTCGCCCTGCAATCGGGTGATCGAATTGCTTTGCCTCGTCGGGAGCACGAGTCAGCAGCGTTCGGACCGAATCACCCTTGGCGCGAGCGACCACGATCGGGACCGCCGTCTCACCATCGACATAGCGCAGCGCGATTGCCAGATCTGAGCCATCGGTGATGATGAAGGTGGCCAAACGCAGGCCCGAGGGTTTCTCGAGTGCGCGCCGCGCTAGCTGCCGCCGACGGCTGCGGATCTGAGGGTCTCCGTCCTGATCCTTGTGCTCTTGCTTCATCTCGGTGCGGGTCATCATCATCTCGCGCAGGAACATGTGCCGCTGGATCAAGAGATCGGCGATGGCGATCACAATCATGATGGCCATCATCACGACGATCAGCCGGGTCAGCACCGCGTCGAAGGTGGAAAGCGTGCCGTCCAGCCCAGCCCCCGCCGACAGGATCATCGGCTCCAACGCAAAGGGCAGCACGATGGCCAGGGCGAGCACCAGGGCGATCAGCTTCAGGCCGGAGAGAAAGAAGTTCACAAAACCCTGCGCCCCGAACAGCCGTTTGAAACCCGAAACCGGGTCGATCTTGTCGAACTTCGGAACGATCGGTTCGGTGGCGAAAACCAAGCCGCCACTGATCGCGACTTTGGCAATCACCACAATCGCGACGACCATCCCGATCATCGGGAGGACGATGTCCAGCACCGCGTCCCATCCGGCCGAGACCACGCTGGGCAGGGCCTGATCGAAGGAGAGATCCAGGCTGCGGAACGCCGCGTCGAACACGCCGGTCAGCGCGTCTCCGGCGCCGTCGATCACCATCCACAGATATCCGACCGCCGCGATGGTCGCCAGCGTCGTCACCACGTCGCGGCTCTGCCAGAGCTGGCCTTTCTCGCGCGCCTTGCGCAGCTTTTGCGGCGAGGCGTCATAGCTCTTTTCCTCACTCGGCTGGCCGCTCATGGAAAGAACCCCCGCATCGTATCGAATGTCAGTTGGGCCGCGGCCGCACCGTCGCGCAGATACCCGACCAGGATCGCATAGAAGAGCGGCAGCATCAGGATCGTCGCCAGCGTCTTCAGCGACATTGCCAGGAAGAAGACATTGATCTGCGGCACGAAGCGGGTGGCGATGGCCAGCCCCAGTTCGAGGATCAAGAGCACCAGCACGATCGGCAGCGCCAGGATCAGCGCGCCGCGCAGGATGCCGCCCAACAGGCCCAGGATCTGCTCGGTCCGCGCCAGCTCCAGCGCCGGCCAGGGCGCCGCCGCCGGCCAGACCGTGAAGCTCTGATACAGCGGCGCGAGGACGCCATCGTTGAACATGCCTGCGCCCAGATAGACCGCCGCGAAGAGGTAGAACAGGAACACCCCCATTGGCGTCGTCTCCTCGCCCGCATTGGGATCGACCATCGAGGCGGCGGAGGCCCCGCTCTGAAAATCGATCAGATTGCCCGCGGCCGAAGCAGCCCAGAACGGGATCCCGGCCACCACCCCGATGACGATGCCCAACAGCGCCTCCTTGCCGATCAGCGCGATCAGCGCATAGAGCCCGGGCGGGCCGGCATCGATCATCTCGGCCGCGACAATCGGCATGACCGGGATCGAGAGGCCAAAGGCCAGGCCGCCGCGCAGCATCCCGCTCTGAATCCCGGTGCGGGTGAACAGCGGGAAGACATACATCAGCGCGGCCATCCGGGCGATGGACAGCACCAGGGTCATCATGCCCAGCCTCAGCGCGTCCTCGACCGGCAGCCCGGCCAGGCGGTCGACCAGATCCCCGCTCATCGCCCGGCCGGGAAGCTGTCGAAGATCCGCTCGGTATAGGCGAGCAGTTCTCCTCCGGCCCAGGAGGCCGTGGCAACGATCACCACCACAACGCCGATCAGCTTCAGCGCATGTTGGATGGTCTGATCCTGGATCTGCGTCAGCGCCTGCAACAACCCTACGATCAACCCGATGCCCGATGCCGCCAGCACCGCGGGCAGCGAGAGATAGAGGATCAGGACCAGGGCTGTGTAGGACTCGGTATAGATCGACATCCCCGCCTCACACGTAACTCAAGACAAGACCATGGGTCAGCCGCGTCCAGCCATCCGCCGCCACGAAAAGCAGCAGTTTGAAGGGCAGCGAGATCACTGTGGGCGACACCATCATCATCCCCATCGCGGTCAGGATGTTCGTGATCAGCAGATCGATGACGATGAAGGGCAGATAGAGCAGGATGCCGATCTCGAAGGCCCGCGTCAGCTCCGAGGTGATGAAGGCCGGGATCAGCACGATCATGTCGTCATCCTCCAGCCCCTCGCGCACCTCGGGCGGCCAAAGCTCCTCGGTCGAGGCCAGGAAGAAGACCCGGTGCTCCTCTCCCGCATAGCGCATCAGGAAGGCGCGGAGCGGCTCGACCGCGCGCTCGACCGTGCCGGCGATATCCACCAGATCGCCGGTGATCGCGGGGCCATCGGCCAGGGCCTGCTGCATTCCGGCTCCGACCGGGGCCATGACATAGGCGCTGAGCACCAGGGCGACCGCGTAGAGCACGATGTTCGGCGGGGTCTGCTGCACGGCCAAGGCGCTGCGCAGGATGAACAGCACCACCGATATCTTGATGAACGCCGTCACCGCCACGATCAGGAACGGCACCAGAAAGACCGCGAAAGCGACGATCAACAGCGGATAGGGATCGGCAATCTCGACCATGACGCGTCACACAGCCGCCGCGCTGGCAGGCCGTTCGGGGGCGGCGACCCGCGTGATCCGCACGCCCAGGGTGCCGCCGAGATCGACCAGTTCCCCGCCGGCAATCGCCTGCCCGGCGATGCGCAAGGTAACCCGGTCGCCCCGCTGCGGCGCGAGATCCAGCACCTGCCCCGGCGCCAGCCCGTCCAGATCCGCCACGCTCAGGGTGACAAAGCCCAGATCCACATCCACCGGCATCGCCACGCCCTCCAACGCATGGGGGCTGGCATTCGGTGTGGCTGTCGGCTTGGCCTCGGCGAGGTCTTGGTCTTCGGGGGTGCTCATGGGGCCTCCTTCGATCTTCTCGTGATGGGTGTTTGTCATGGGCGCGGCCAGGGGCCCGGTGAGCGTGATGGCGCCTGCGTCAAGCTGTGCGGGGGCCGAGGCGCCGCCGTGAAAGACCAACCGCACCGCATCGCCCAGCGAGGGCGGGCCGACAACGACGACATCGCCCAGGGCCAGGTCTCGCAGTGCCGAGCGGCCGATATGGAGCTGCGTCATCCGCACCCGTCCGGTCACCGGCAGCCAGCCGAGACGCCGGCGCGGAGCCGCCGCCTCCAGCGCCAGGGCGATCACCGCCGCGGCCTCGGATGTGCAGGAGAGAGCGATCGAGATCGGCCCCTCCTGTGTCTGCAAAACCAAGGTCAGATCGAGCCAATCCGGCCCTCGACCCGCCAACTTGCCGGACAGAGCGATCTCGAGCCCCGGAAACCGCGTCTCCGCCGCCGTCAGCCAGGGGGCCAGACGGGCCTCGGCCAAAAGCGCGATCAGCTCCGGCTCTGCCTCAGGCCCGACACCCAGCCCCTCGGTCAATCGCCGCATCGTGGCCTGCGACAGCCCAAGATGCGCCGGATGCCCCGCGATCTGCAGGCCCAGCCAGAGGAGATCGGCGCCGACAGCTCCAGAGCGCTCCAATCGCAGCAACACGGTCTTGCCATTCTGCGAGAGCCTAAGATCGCCGCGATCCGCCAGCAGCCGGTTGACCAGCTGGGGGTCGGGCTTCGCCGCTGTTGCCGGGGCGAAGGCCGGGTAGGCAGCCGCCGGCAAGATCCGGTTGTCGGCCGGCGCTGGCGAGGGCCGGGCCAAGCGCGCCGGTTCCGGCACCTCCTGCGGCGCGGTCTCGGCGAGGCTGCTCAGTCCAGACATGGTCGGGTCCACTCCTCGAACTTCAGATCCTCGAGATATTCGGCCATTGCCGCCTCTTCCTCGGCCAGGCGCGCGAGCAGTTTCTCGCGCCGCCGTTTCGCGCGTTCATGGTGGCGATAGGTTGCCTCGGCCTTGGCCAGGGCGCGGCGGCGGGTGTCCAATTCGCTCCGGGCGGCCTCGATATCCGCGGTCATCGGCGCGATGGCTTCATCCAGCCCGCGCAAAGCGTCGAGCAGGATCTGCACGCCGCCATGGGTCATCTGCGCCTTGGCATGCTCGCGATAGGTCTTTTGGCGCAGTGTCGGCAGGCGGATGGTATAGGCCTCCAGCACGGCCTCGACCTCGCGCAGCACCCGCTCGGCCTCGGCCTCGCGCTGCTGCGCCAGGCTGCGCCGGCGCTCCGCCCCGTCCAGCCGCAGGGCGGCGACCCGGGCCAGGGCGCCCAGCCGGCGCGAGGGTGGCTCGGCCCTCATTGCACCGCCTGCGCCAGGGTTGCGCGCATCGCCTCGAACCCGGTTGCCTCATCCAGTTTCTGGCGGAGGAACGCGTCGATGGCGTCCTTCCGCTCGATCGCCAGATCCGCCTGGGGATCGGCGCCCTTCTGATATTCGCCGACCTGGACGAGCAGCTCGATATCCCGGGCCTTGGCAATCAGACCGCGCAGCTTTTGCGCCTCGGCCAGATGTGCGGCCTCGGCCACGGCGGGCATCAGGCGGCTGACGCTGGCCAGGGGGTCGATGGCCGGGTAATGCCCCCGGGCGGCCAGGTCGCGCGAGAGGATGATATGGCCGTCCAGCAGACCGCGCACCTCGTCGGCCACCGGGTCCTGGGCATCGTCCTCGCCATCCAGCAGCACCGTGTAGAAAGCCGTGATCGAGCCCTTGGCCGCCGGGCCCGCCCGCTCGACCAAGGGTGGCAGGGCGGCGAAGACCGAGGGGGGAAAGCCCCGGCGGGTCGGCGGCTCGCCCGCGGCCAGGCCGACTTCGCGCAGGGCGCGGGCCACCCGGGTCAGGCTGTCGATCACCAGAAGCACCCGCTTGCCCTGATCGCGAAGCGCCTCGGCCAGGGCGGTGGCGGCTTCGGCGGCACGCACCCGCTCCAGCGGAGGCCGGTCGGAGGTGGCCACCACCAGCGTGGTCCGGGTCATCGCCTCGGGGCCGATCACGGATTCGACGAATTCCCGCACTTCGCGGCCGCGCTCTCCGACCAGGCCCAGCACGGTGGCATCGGCCTCGGCATGGCGCAGGATGGCGCCCAAGAGCGTGGATTTGCCGGTGCCCGCTGGCCCGAAGATCCCGACGCGTTGGCCGATGCCGCAGGTCAACAACCCGTCGATGGCGCGCACCCCGGTGCTCAGCCGTGTCTCGATCGGTGCCCGGTCCATGGCCGGGGGCGGGCTGGCATGGATCGGTGCGCTGCTGGCCTCGGGCAGGGGGCGGCCATCCAGGGGCTGGCCGAAAGCGCTGACCACCCGGCCCAGCAGGCCGGGCCCGACGGGGATGGTCGGCAGCGCGCCGGTCGAGATCACCTCGGTCCGGCTGGTCAGTCCGTGAATGCTGTCGAGCGGGGTCATCAGCGCCTCGTCCCGGTCGAACCCGACCACGACGGCGCCGATCTCCTGGCCCGAGAACGGGTCGCGCAGACGGCATTCCTCACCGATGCGCACCTCGGACAGCGTCGAGCGGATGATCGTTCCGGTGACCCGCGTGAGGCGACCCTTCACCGGCAGCAGATCCTCGCCATAGAAGAGCCGCGGGGCTTTGGTGTCGAGCGGGGTCATCTTGCCCCCCCCTCTTCCTGCTGGCGGGTCACTTGAGCCCCCAGATGTCGTGCCATTCCGGCCCGGGCGGCCTCGAGCTGTTCCCCGGCGCCCAGTTCGACATAACCGCGCGGGGAGGCCAGCACGATGCGCCCGGCGGCCAGGCGGGGATCCGGCTCGACCGTGACGGCGAGATCGGCGAGCAATCCGTTCTCGGCAACCGTCTCGGCGACGCTGGCGCGGACCATATCGGTGGCCTCGGGCCAGACAAACAGGGTCAGGCGACGCTCGGTCGCCATATCCGTCAGCGCTGTCCGGACCAGGGCCGCTACGGTCTCGGGCGCTTCCGGGGCGCCGATGATCCGGGCGGCGACTTCGGTGGCCGCGGTGGCCAGCGAGGGGGCCAGCATGTCGGTCATCGTCTGGATCTGGGCCTGGGCGGCGGCGAGCATCTGCGCCGAGGTGGCGGCGGCTTCGGCCAGGCCTTCGCGGCGCCCGGCCTCGCGGCCCTCGTCCCGCGCGCGCGCGATTTCGGCCCGGGCGGCCGCCCGTTCGGCAAGGGCGCTCTGCCGGACGGCCTGGGCGTCGGTCAGCAGCCGGGCATCACCCGCCTTCAGGACCGTGCCTGGCGCCAGGGAATGGCCGGCTGTCATGGTCATAACCCCTTTGCCGCGACGGTCACGGCCCGGCGGAACAGGGCGGCGGCCGAGACGCTCTGCCCGGCATCGAACACATGGTCGGGGGCGACCCGCGGCAGGGGCCAGCGCAGCGAAAGGCGGAGCAGATCGCCAGGCTCCAGCGTCTCGGTCCAGGCATAGGCGGCGGCGCGGCCATCCATCAGCAGGCGTTGCTCCTCGATGCCGTCCCAGCGCCAGGGCGGTTGCGCCTGGCCGCGCATCTCCAACGCGAAGCCCAGCGCCTTTTCGGGAAGCCAGACGCGCAGGGCGGCGCGGGCCTCCCGCGTGACCACCTGGGTCAGCGCCGGAGAGGCCAGCGCGGCGCCGGCGAAGACGATCGCCCGGTCAAGCAATTCTGGCGCGAACAACAGCACGGTGTCGGGTTCGGCTGCGGGGCGGGGGAATCCGCGCGCTTCGGTCAACCAGGCGGTCAACCGCCCCTGCACCCGTGGCGCTGCGGCCAGCGTATCCACCTGTTTTGGGTTGAGCCCGGCGAGGCGGCACACCAAATCGCGCCCTTTTGCCCGCATCAAGCTGACCGGAGCGGTCTTGTGGGTCAGGACCTGCAACGGAGCAGCGCGCGTCATCAGCCTCACCCCGCCGATTGGTCGGCCGGTGGCAGCGAGCCCAGCTTGCTGCGCGGCAATTGCACGATCGCGGCGCTTTGACCGGTCTCCATGGTCGCGGCTTCGCTCGGGCCTCTGCGGCGCCAGATCAGCAGGGCGATGGCGGCGGCGATGGCGGCCAGCGCCAAGCCGGCCAAGGCGCCCAGCACCATCATCAGCCGCGGCTTGTCGCGCGGGTCGATGGCGACGCCCAGCACCTGTTCGGTGCTGATCGCGGCCACCGGCTGCGGCTCGGCCACGGCGACGGGGATGTCGATCACCGAGATCTTCTCGTAATCCAGCCCCTCGATCGAGTTCTCGATCAGCATCTTGATCTGCGGCAGGAACCGGTCGACCGGCGCTTCGGCATCGCGGCGGATGAACACCGAGGCGGAGGAGGGTTTAATCTGCCGGCTCAGCGCATCGCTCTCGGGCAGCACGACATGGACACGGGCCGAGATCACCCCGTCGATCTGCGCCACGGTTTGCGACAATTCCTGGCTGAGCGCATACATCAGCCGGGCCCGTTCCTCGGTTGGCGAGGTCACCAGCCGGTCACCGTTGAAGACTTCGCCCAGGCTGCGGAAATCCTCGCGCGGCAGGCCGCGGCTGTTCAGGATGGCGACCGCCTCGGCAAAGCGGGTCTGATCGACGGTGACGATCAGCCCGGCATCGCGCCCGCCCGGTTTCTTGTCGGCGCTGATGCCGTGGCGGTTCAGCACGCTGATGATCTCGTTGGCCTCGCGTTCCGTCAGGTTCGAGTAGAGATCGGTCTGGCACGCGGCGAGCAGCGGGATCAGGACCAGAATGGCCGCACGCCGCCAGCCCGCCCGGAGGGCGAGAGAAACCATAACACGTCCTTTGCTGTGCTGTGCCCGGGGCCCTTATTGGCCGCGCAGGAAACTGTTCAGATTGCGTCCAAAGGCTGAACTGACCGAGGAGACCATGACGAATTCGGCCAGCTCGGCCTGCATGCGGATCGAGTGATCCATCGATTGGGTGAACTGCACCAGGGGGTCCGAGGGCCCGACATCCTGCACCGCGGGGCCGGGCACCGGGCTATCAGAGCTTTGCGCTCCGTCCGCCCGGGCCGCCTCGGCGCGATAGCTTTCCTGCATTTTGGCGACACTGTCGAACAGCTCCTTGCCCAGCTCGGGCGCGAAACCGCCTTGGAGGGGTTGGGGAAGGTCCTGCATCGCCATCGGAGTGGCGGTTTGCAGGTTCACGGCCGAAACTGGATCGGTCATGGATCTGATCTCCAGATTTGGCAGGGAGAAGGGACACGGGAGGACCCCTGCCGGATGTCACTCAAAGGAAAGGAAGATGTCGGGCCGCTGGCCGGCTCAGGCCGCCAGCCGGACCCCCTCGATGCAGGCGCCGGGGCCGGAACCGCCTCCGCCGCCTCCCGATGCACCCATTCCGATATCGGGCCTGCCGGCGCCAGTTTCGGGACAGATCAAAACTGTCAGCCGCTGGCCGTTCCGGATCATGGTGGTCGGGAGGGAGGGGCGCGCGGAGCCGGTCGCGACCGATCGGCTGACGCGCGCAAGAATACCGTCCGTGCCCCCGGCAAGACCAAGGGCACGGGCAAGGGTGATCGCGAGCATGCCATCGAACCCCGGCGAGGCCGGGTCGAAAGCTGGGATATGCTGCGCGCGAGAGGTCATGGCCGGGTCAGATCTCTTTCTCGGCCATGCTGTCGACGGTGGCCTGAATGGTCTGGAACAGCGAGTTCTGCACCAGCAGCGTGCTGGACAGGAACTCCTCCATCGAGCCTTCCAGAGCGGTCCGCTCGTCTTCGGTCAGGGCCCCGAAATCGATCCCCATGATCGGCTCGTCGCTGAGCTCGGCCTCGGGGGGGACGACAGGGGCGTCCGTCACATTGGCAACCATCGGCTTGTCCTCTCGGTTAGCGGTTGGCGATCAGTTCTGGAACGGGTCGGTAAAGCCGTCGACCTTGCCCGCCACGTCACCGACCATGTCGGCAAAGTTCAGGGCCGAGTTGACCGCCAGCGCCGGGGGGAAGGCCCCGCCGATGATCCCGCCCAAGGGCGTGTTCATGATCGCCTGAAAGGCGTTCGCGATGGGATTGTCGGCAATGGTGCTGGCCACGTCTTCGACAACGCCGGCAATCTCGTCGAACATATCCGCGATCCCGCCCAGGGCACCGCCGAACAGGCCGCCTTCGCCGCCGAGCGCGTCTGCGACACCGCCGACGGCTCCGCCGATTGCGTCACCGATGCCGCCAATGGCATCTCCGATTGCATCTCCAATTCCGCCAAACATGGTCTGTCCTCCTTCGTTGGCTGGTTAGGATGGGTTAGGCATTCACCGCCCGCGCCATTTCGGGTGCGGGGGCGTCTTCTTCCGCCTCGTCCTTGCGGGCGAGACGGGCAGCAAAGCGGGCAGCGTTGGTGTCGGTGCCCGCAATCTCGGCGGCCAGCTTGCGGCTCTCGGCCTCGCGGCCCGAGAGTTTCAGCGCCAGAGCCAGAATGGATTGCGCCTCTTTGGCGGCGACGGCGGCGTTGACGCCCTTCGTCCGCAGGATGTCGATGGCGGTCTCGAAGTCGCGCTTCACCAGAGCTTGCAGCGCGCGGCCGATGGGGCCGGCCGCATTCTCGGGCTTTTCCTGCTCGATGGCGGCGAAGATCGGGTCCATATTTCCGCCCAATCCGCGAAGCGTGACCGAGAAGCCGATTTCTGTCAGCAATTTCAGATCTTTATCAGCGCCCATAATCACTCCTCCAATCAAGCTGCCGAGCCGAGCCGCGCGTCGACATTCGCGGCGCGGTCCTGGTCGAGATCCTCCAGGATCTCACGGGCCTGCGCGCTGCGGGTGTCCGAGGCGGCGGCCTGCTCGATCAGGTCCAGCCCCTCGACCGTTTGACCGGCGCGGTAGAGGTCGAGCCCCCGGCAAAGCGGGCCCAGCGCATCCTGGGGATAGGCGTCCTGCCAGGCGCGGTGGATCGGCTCGAACTCACCCGCAACCTCGCGCCGCCCGGCCACGACGGCGAGCGTCATCAGCAATCTGAGATCTTCGTCAGGCGTTCCCATTTCGATTCTCCCTCAGCGTGAGATCCCCCGGTAGACCCGGGGAACAATGCCCGAGGGTTGCCCCCCAGGCTGCTCGGCGCCCTGCGCGAGCGCGGATTGCACATCCCGCCCGCCCAAGGCGCGGACGACGTTTTCGACGGTTTCGACGTAAGGCCTGGGCCCTGCGATGATGGCCAATCCGGTGCGGCCGGCCTCGCGGATCGGAAAGCGCGGATCGGCCAGGCCAAGATCGGTGACGGTCTTCTGCACCACGCTCAACGTCGTGCCGCCCAGGTCGATCAGGCGCGATCTGGCGTCCTCGTTCCGCACGATATGCAGCGAGACACCGTCGTAATACCATTGCAGCCCCGCCCGCCGCGCCAGCTCGCGCATATAGAGCTGTGGAGGCATGTCGCGCTGGTCCATCGAGACGGTGCCATCGACATCCTCGGCGATGATCACCGGCAGGGCCAGGTTGCGGCCGAACTCCATGAGGACGTCGCGCACCGGCTGGTCGAGTGCGATATAAGGATAAGGCCGGGACGTGTCCCCCCAGCCCGAGGGCAGGGTGGCGGCAGGGGCCTCACCGGCGGGCAGGGCGAGGCCGCCCAAAACCGCCAGACGCTCTTCTCCAAAAGCGATGCCCGGGGCGAGGCCCAGGGTGAGAGAGACGATCCAGCAGATGTTCCGAGTCGGTGCCATCAAAGATGCCCTGCGTTGAAAGACGATCCCGACGATAGAGAGGTTCCGCGCCCAGGTGTCTGACCGATCGCGCCAATTCCCTGTCGCCGTGCGAAAGCTGCGGAAATCGTTGGGCTCGCGGTTCAGCGGGGCCGGGCCAGGGGGCTGCCGCTTTGCGACAATCCATTGGCTGCGAACGCCAACTCCAAGGCGAGAACAGGAGTTAAGTAATTGTTTTTGTGTGAAATTTTATTCATCGAGCCGTGCCCGGCGGCGCCCTCGACCAGCTTGCGTTTCGTCCGGCTGGCGCCCTTACTGCGGCTCAGAAACAGCGCGGCGCTGCCTTGCTCACCTCGTACGAGCGGCCAGGCCACAGGACATGGGAGACTGCTGATGTCGGCACAACCTTTGCAGATTACAGAACTCGACAAGGCGCTTCAGGGCGACGCCGATGGGCGCGTGGTGAAGGCGTATGTCAATCAGCTTTCGGAAGGGAAACGTCGTGTCCAAGCGAAGTTGGATGGGGGGGTGACAACTGCTGAGCTTACCCGCCTGACCAATCTGACGGCCGCCTACGATGCGGGCATCGACGCTCTTCCGAAGATCTGGGCGGCCATCAATCAACCCAACTCGTGAAAGGACAGAACCATGGCTGAAGGTGCAGCACCCGCCGGCGATACCACCGCAAACTTCGACGCAGCTCTCGACGCAGCGGCCGATCGTCAGATGCAGATTGCCATCAAGAACGCTGAAATCAGCGTCGAGATCGCAGAAGCCAACGCGATCAAGAAAGCCTTCGAGAAAATCCAAGGCTGATTTGTGCTTGGTCAAGCCGCCGTTCGAGAGACGGCGGCTTGCACCGTTTCCGACCAACCGGCCCCTCGGAATGGGAGAGTGACAATGCTTGACACCGGATCCCCGCAAGAGCGTGCCGAGGATACAAGGTCCGGCCCGGAATGGGACCCTGGCGAGTTGCGCCTTACGGTTCTGTGCGGCCACCACAGCGGTGCGACCCTGGCCATCAGCGCCAGCGGCGTGGCCCTGATCGGCTCGGGCGCCGATGCCGACATCATCCTGATGGACCCAGGCGTGGCGGCGGCGCATCTGAGCATGACCTGCCATGCCGATCGGATCCATCTCCGCGCCGAGGAGGGTATCCTGGCCCTCGGCGCTGATCGTGCCGCCCGCCGGCTGGCGCCTGGTGAAGCGGCCTCCCTCGCCCTGCCGGCCCGGTTTTGCCTGATTGCCGACACTGATTGGCAGATCGAGATCGAAGTGGCCGAGGCGCCCTCCGAGGACAGCCACCGCCCGCCGCGCCGCGGGTTCGGGCGCTGGATCCGGTGGAGCGGGATTGCCTGCGCCGCCGCCTGCGCCTTGGTGGTCATGAACGGCCATGCATCCTTTCCTTCCGTCCCCGATATGGCATCGCTTTCGGTCTCTGATCTGCGGGCGGCCCGGGGCACCGAACCCGCCGTGCCCCCGGTTGCGGCGCCCATGCCAGGGCTCGCCCCCTCCGAGACAGTGCAGGCTGAGGCCGAAGAAGATCTCAGGGCTCGTTTGAAAGACGCTGCCCTGGAGATGCTGGAGGTTGCGCCGTCCGCCGGTGTCATCGAGATCAAGGGCGAATTGACCCCGGCCGAGATGCAGATCTGGCGTGCCGTGAACCGGGCCTATGACCGCAGCTTTGGCAGCCGGGTCCCGGTCAGCACCAATCTGACGCTGATCGAGCGGCCGTTCTCCCCGCCCAAGAAACCCACCGGGATCTGGCTGGGCGAGACCCCCTATATCATCGACGCGAAGGGCATCCGCCGCAAGGTCGGGCAAACCACCAGCGATGGTTGGCAGGTGGTGCGCATCTCCGAGGGGGAATTGTTGCTCGAGCGCGACGACCGGAAGGTCTCGGTCGCCTTGCTCGACCGGTGAGAGCCGCATGAAGACCGTCAGGCCAAAGCCGCTCGACCGGGTCGGTCAGCCGCATCTGAACACCGCGGCCGATCTCGACCGCCGGATCGATGTGGCCGGCCGCTTTGTCGACACGGATCTGCGCCAGGACGACCCGGCCGACACCAAACTGCCCGATCCGCGCGCCCCCACGGGACTGCAGGCCACGGTGATCCAGGCGATGGCGGGGCCGCAGCTCCCTCCGCTGGGTGAGTTGGATGTCATGCTGACCGGCATCCGCGCGATGCTGGAGGCGCCGGACAGCCCGGTGCCCGAGCGGCTGGCTCAAACGGCCCGGATGGTGCTGGATGACGAGTTGCACCGGGTCGCCATCGCAGTTGAGAGGACGGCGGGCCTTGCTTGATTCGCCCACGGCATTGGCACCCGGGGGCAGCCCGCCTTCGGGTCCCTGGCATCGCGAGGCGCGGGATGCGCTCCACTCGATCGCGACGCTTTACCTGAAACATCGCGAACCGGCCCGGGCGCTGACGCTGCTCTTGACCGCGCTGCATCTGGGACCGGCCACCAAATCGCTGCTGCTGGCGACCGCCTCGGCCTTTCTGGATGTCGGCCAGCCCGAGCAAGCCCGCGCCGCGCTGGACCGCGTGGCGCGCGATTTCGGGCATTGCCAGGCCAGCCTGGTCCTGAAGGCCCGGGCGGATTTCGCCCTGGATGGTCTGGCTGCGGGTCAGGCGACCATGGCCGATGCGCTCAGCTTCGTCGCCGAGGCCGAGCCTGACCCTCTCACCGACAGTTCGTGGAGCGCAGGATGAAAGGCTTCTCTCCTCTGATGCGGGTGGCCCGTATGGCTGTGGGAAGGCAGGATCTGCTGCTGGTCGCCATGCTGGCCCTGACGGTGTTCATGATCATCCTGCCGATGCCGACCTGGCTGGTGGACACGCTGATCGGGGTGAACCTGGCCATCGTCGTGCTGGTCCTGATCGTGAGCGTCTATCTGAAAGATGCGGTCGAGTTCTCGACCTTCCCGGCGGTGATCCTGCTGACCACGATCCTGCGGCTGGCACTGTCGATCTCGACCACGCGGCTGATCCTGACCCAGGCAGATGCCGGGCAGATCGTCGAGACCTTTGGGCGGTTTGTCGTGGGCGGCAACCTGATCGTCGGGATCGTGATCTTCCTGATCATCACCGCCGTGCAGTTCGTCGTGATCACCAAAGGCTCGGAGCGGGTCGCCGAGGTGGCCGCGCGCTTCTCGCTCGACGCTTTGCCGGGCAAGCAGATGGCGATCGACTCGGATGTCCGCTCGGGCGAGATCGACATGGCCGAGGCGCGCCGCCGCCGCAATGTTCTGCAGACCGAGAGCGAGTTCTACGGCGCCATGGACGGGGCGATGAAATTCGTCAAAGGCGATGCTATCGCCGGGCTGATCATCATCGCGGTCAATATCATCGGCGGGCTGGCGGTCGGTGTCAGCCAGAACGGGATGGAGCTGGGGGCGGCGCTGGCGCTCTACTCGATCCTCACCATCGGCGACGGGCTGGTGGCGCAGATCCCGGCCTTGCTGGTGGCGATCAGTTCGGGCACCGTTGTGACCCGGGTCGCCAGCGACGAGACCTCTGATCTCGGCTCGGGCATCGCGACCCAACTGGCGACCAAGACCCGGCCCTTGCAGGTGGCCGGGGTGGTCCTGGCCTGTTTCGCCTTGGTGCCGGGCTTTCCCATGCTGGTCTTTCTGCTGCTGGGGGGGAGTTTCATCGCTCTCGGCTTCCTGCTCAGGCAAGACGGCGAGGAGGAGGCCGATCTCGACACCGGCAGGGATTTCCAAAGCGAGGACGACAGCGAAGACGTCTCTCCCATCGTCCTGCGCGTCGCTCCAGATATCGCGACCCGGATCAGCGCAGCCGAGTTCCACACGGCGGCGCGGCAAGAACGGCAATTGCTCTATTCCGATCTGGGCGTCGCCTTCCCGGTCTTCGACCTGGCCCGCGGCCCGCTGGAGGAGCATCGCTTCCAACTGGTGATCGATGGCGTGCCGATCGCCCAGGGAGAGATGCCGCCGGACAAGCTGGTGGTCCTCGACACGCTGGATCACACCACCCTCGTCGGTGTCGCGGGCGAGGAGACCAAGCCGCTCTGGGGCGACGCGCCGATGGTCCTGGCGCCGGTCGACGCACGGGCCAAGCTGGAGGCGGCCTCCATGCCGATCCAGACGATCGAGCATGCCATGGCCCGTTTCATCGCCCATCGTCTGCCGGGGCAGGCGGGCCAGTTCCTCGGTATCCAGGAAACCCGCGCGCTGTTGAGCGGCATGGAGGGGGTCTATGGCGAACTGGTCAAGGAGGTGCAGAAACATGTGCCCCTGCCCAAGCTCGCCGATGTCCTGCGCCGCCTGGTCGAGGAGCAGGTCTCGATCCGCAATCTCCGCATCGTGCTCGAAGCGCTGGTCGAATGGGGGCAGAAGGAGAAGGATCCGGTCCTTCTGGCCGAGTATGTCCGCGGCGCGCTGGGGCGTCAGATCTGCAACCGCTATGCGG
>JBCBIS010000065.1:0-19642 GCA_038524325.1 Pseudomonadota bacterium | reverse complement strand
AAACGGTATGCGCGGGCTGCCAGGGGAGATGTTCGCCTGGCTCGCCCTTGCGGTTGGCCCAGACCACCCTGAACCCGCGGCTGGCCGCGAAACACGCATCCCATCCGTTGGAGGAGACGAACAGCACCTCCTGTGCGGGACAGCCGAAATGGGCGCCGATCAGGTCGTAAACCGATCCATGCGGCTTGAAGACCCCGACCGTCTCAACCGAGAGAACCGCGTCGAGCCGGTCGGCGATGCCGGCACTCTCGACCGCGCCGTTCAGCATGGCGGGAGAGCCGTTCGACAGGATCGCCGTGTTCAGCCCCGCCGCCTTGAGCTCAGCCAGCATATCGGGCACCTCCGGATAGGCCGAGAGTTCCCAGTAGAGCTTGAGAAGACGGTCGCGCAGCTCGGTGTCCTCGAGCCCATGGGCCTCCAGCGCGTAATCGAGGCCGTTCCAAGTGATCTGCCAGAAATCGGTATGCACCCCCGCGGTGGCCCTGAGCCAGGTGTATTGCAGTTGCTTCAAGCGCCAGGTTTCGGCCACAGCCGCCCATTTTTCGGCGAAAGCCTCGCGCCCCGGTTCGGCTGCCGCCTCGCGCGCCGCCGCGGCGACGTCGAACAGGGTGCCATAGGCATCGAAGACGCAGGTTGTGATCGGCATCGGCCAGTCTCCACTTCGTTGGATAGGCATGATGGCCGAGCGCCACTGGATTCGAAAGCGAAAACGCGTGACCCGGCGGGGCGGTGCGTCAGAGCAGAAAATCCGACACGGTCAGGGACAGGATGCCGGTTAGCTCGATCTGAAAATCCTGCGCGCCGTCGCCGTCCGCGTCGCCCTGGACGATGGTACGCTGATTGCCAGCATCGGTGAAAAAGCGGATCCCGGCGGCCATGCCCGTAAACTGCCCGGTTCCGAGGAAATCGAGGGTTGGATCGAGGCGGCTGAGATCGATGACATCCTCGCCCTGAGTGAAATCCGTCACGATATCCCGGCGGGTCACCCCAACCTCGCTGTCCTGGGCCGAGAAGAGGCCGAATGTATCCGCGCCCTCTCCGCCCGTCAGCAGGTCCTGACCGGCATTGCCGGCGAGACTGTCAGAGCCCGCCCCTCCCAGCAGACTGTCATCGCCGCCCCGGCCGAACAGGGTGTCCGTGCCGCCCAGACCTTCGAGGACATTGTCGACGCTGGTGCCGCGCAGACGGTCATCGACCCCGGTGCCGCGCAGGTTCTCGACACTGACGAAACTGTCGCCGGCCGCCGAGGCCGTGCCCTGGACGATGCCGGCCAGATCCGCCTTCACACCGGTTCCGGCGAAGGCGTAGGAGGCGGTATCGCTGCCCGCGCCGCCATTCAGCCGGTCCGCCCCGCCGCCGCCGATGAGCACATCGTCTCCGCCACCGCCGAAAATCGTGTCGTCGCCGAGGCCGCCGACCAAGGTCTCGTCATTCTCGAACCCACCGATGACATCCGCGCCATTGCCGCCGCGCGGCGCCTCGCGCTGGACCTCGAAGGCACCGAGATCGACCGCTTTCCCAGCCAGGCGCAATGCGCCGCGGGCATCGAGCGGCAAGGCTTCCGCCACATCGCCATCGCCGTCGAGATCGAGGATATCGGCGGGGATCTGCGCCGTGTCGCCCCGGTCCTCGGCAGCCCCGCCTTCAAGCAGCGCAACGGTCTGCACCGCCCCGCCATTGTCGCCCAGCACACCGGCGCCATCGGAGACCTCGGCAAAGACCTCCGCGACCGTGACATCGCCGACATCGTTGCCACCCTCGAAAATCTCGCCGCCGATGATGTTGTTGCCGGACTGCCCGACAAACCCATAGATCGCCGAAGAATTGCCGATCACCACCGCGTTTTCGAGCAGGATCGAGCCATCACGATCCGGGTTGGTCAGAGAAGGAATCGCCAGCGCCCCGCCGCCGTCCACGGCCATGTTGCCGGTAAAGGTGGACTGGCTGACATCGGTGGCGCCGAGAGAATAAAGCCCGCCGCCGCGATTGTCGGCATAGTTGCCCACAAAGCTGGAATTGGAGACCGGCAAAGCGCGATCACTGTAGTTTGAGACATAAAGGCCCGCACCCAAATGTCCCGTGTTCGCCTCGAAGGTCGTGCCGCTGACGCTGGACACAGACACCGTTCCTTCGGTGATGACTGCGCCCCCCCCATGATAGGCACTGTTCTGACGAAAGACGGTGTCGGAGATCTCGGCTGAGACGCCGCTTGTCAGGAGACCTCCACCCGCTGGTTGATCACCGGATGCAGAGCCATCCGCGACATTCCCCTCAAAGACAGACCCGTCGATGTGAAGCGTGTTTTCGGAGAACCCAGTCTCCGCGAGAGCCGCGAGACCCCCTCCTCGCCCTTGGTCGCCGGCCAAGCCTCCGTTCGCTTCGTTCCTGATGAATTGCGTGTTCTCGATTTCAGTGGTCACCTGCGTCAGAACCGCACCACCGGTGACCCCGACATTTTCAGTGAAGGACGTATTTCGGATCGTCAGCGCCGCCCCCTCGGTCGGAGTGCTTGCTGTCTGGGCGACCACAATGCCGCCGCCCCCAGAATTACTCTGATTGCCGGTAAAGGCGGAGTCTTCGACCACCAGGACTCCCCCGAAATTGCCGACAGCGCCCCCAGCGTTCAGTGCGAAATTGTCTTCGAACAGGGAGTCTCTGATCGTCAGGCTGGTATCTGAAAAAATCGCACCTCCGGCACTATCGAAATAGGTCCCTGCCGAGTTGTTTCGGAACAGGGCGTTCTCGATATGGGTATCGGCATGGGTGAGAATTGCCCCGCCGCGCCGGTCTCCGAAGCTGATGTATCCCTCCGGCGAGATCGCGTTGTTGACGAAGCGGCTGTTGCTCACCTCCAGGGTCGCTGTCACGGATTGATCGATCCGGAGGGCGGCGCCCTGCAAGGCGCGACCGTTCTCGAAGGCCAGCCCGTCGATGGTCAGGTCGCCGCCTTGCCAATCGAGAATGCGGCTGACGCCCCGGCCATTCACCGAGATGTCGGGCGTGCCGTTGGCGTCGAGATCGCCGTCGATCGTGATGGTGCCGGAGGCGGTCAGCTGCCCTTCGCGCAGGATGACCCGGCCCCCCGCCAGATCGGGGTCGAACTGGATCACGGCCGGGCCATCTCCGGCCGAAGCGATGGCGAGCGCTTCGCGCAGCGACAGGCCCGCGCCATCGGCAGCCTCGACTATCGGATCAACGCCCGCGGCGGTCTCATCCTCCAGGGTCGTCACAGTCAGAAACCGTGGCGGTGCGGAGCCTGCATTTGCAGAGAGCTCCGACGCCCCGAGATCGGGGCCCTGCCCCTGAATGCGCGCGCGGCCCGCCGAATCGGTGCTGGCAATCTCTGCGATGTCGCCATCGCCATCGCTGTCGAACAGATCGAGCGGCAGCAAAGCCGCGTCGGCGCCGTCCACGGCGGGGCCGTCGGTAAGCAGGCGCACCTCTCGAACCGGACCTCCCAAATTCTGCAGGGCACCGGCACCGTTCGACACTGCGGCGAAAATCTCGGCAGTGGTCGTCGTTCCGGTCTGAATCTCCCCGTCGAAAATGGCACCGTCGACGATGTTGGCACCTTCCTGAACCACCGGTTGAGACGCATTGGCGTAGAGGCTGAGTGCCCCGTCATTCCCGGTGACGATGCTGTTGACCAAGGTCAGTTCGGTGGCGTCGATCGCCGCGCCGCGATAGGCCGTGTTTCCGGTCAGCGTCGAATTGACGACACGCGCGACCCCGTCCGAGGAAATCGCTCCACCATACCCGAACGGCCCCGCCGAATTGTTCACAAAGCTGGACCCGGCGATGTAGAGATTGGTCTCGCTGGTATAGACGGCGCCGCCCAGGGTCGTGTTGACATTCTCGAACAAGGCAGAGTCGAAGATCGTCAGCGTTCCACCGGTGACCGCGACAGCGCCGAAATTGCCATGATTGTGGGACACCTCGCTCTCGAACAGGCGCAGGATCGAGTCCTCGCCGAGCAGGGCCGCGCCCATCCCGTTATAGCCGCCGTAATGGCCGGTCACCTTGCTGCCGGAGACCGTCACCTCGGATCCGTCGGTTGCCAGCACGGCGCCGCCGCCTTCGTTATAGCCGCCATATCCGTTGCTGAGCGTCAGGTTCTCGAAGGTCGCGGCGGTCGCGGTCACCCGGAACAGCCGGGTCGCGTCAGCGCCATCGATCGTGATGTCGCGCGTGCCATCTGCGTCCACATCGCCATCGATCTCGACGGCTTCGGTGATGCTCAATTCGCCGCCCGTGAGGGTCAGGGTGCCGCCGGCGAGGGCCGCCTCAAAGGTGATCCGGTCCGCCTCGCCATTCCCGTTCGCAACGATCAGAGCCTCGCGCAGGCTCAGCACGCCGTCCTGGTCGTCTACGATGTCGTCGAGGGTGGTGACCTGGATTTCCGCCATGGCGGGATGTCCTTCTCAACCGGGCCCACGCAGATGCAGGCGTTAACAAATACTTAACGGGACCAACAGGTTGCGGACCGTTTGGTTGATGAAATATTACGCGTGTCGAAAGCTTTGGTCAATTTGCTCCGAATTGGAGCGAAGTGGCGTCTGAGGGCGATACAAGCAGTCGGCAGACGCCGCTGTCAGGCGCACCCGACGGCTCGGCCCGGTGCGTAGGTTTGATGGGCTGAGGAGCCTTTGTGCCCCGCCAGGGTCAAGCAGCGGCGGGGCGGCGGCGCTCAGCCATGTGCCTTTTGGCGGAACACGGTTGGACGTGCGGTCGGATTGCGCAGCGGAACCCCCTGGGGGTCAGGCTCAGCCGAAGTCGGTTGGACCGTGTCGGTTTTCGGAGGTGTCGCGGGCTGTTGAGCGGCAGCCTGGCCATGATCCTGCACCAACGATTCCGCCATCCGGATAAAATCGTCGAGCCGGTTGAGCTCGGCGCTCAGTTCCGCCCGTCTCTGCAGAGCAATTTTGATCACGTCGGTCATATCCCCTCTCTCTCCTCATGGATCCACCGCATCTCTGCCCGCTCACATCGGGCGCCCCTAACATTGCCACGATTGAGACCAAATTAGGGCGCGCGGGCACGGAGCGCCGGAGACTCGCCGCTCAGGTGATCGAAATGTCGTTTGCTTGCCGAAAGGTGCCGCAATCACCTGACTAGACACTTCTGTCCAGAGCTAAGCTTCGGCCATGGACAACGATCTGGCATCGACACCGCAGCGTCGCCGCTCCAGCCGAGGCCCTGGCGGGCGGGCCCGCAGGACAGCGCCCGCGCCCGCCTATATCCGCCGGGCCATCCCCTTCTATGACTTCCTGGATGAGGAGCGCCTGTGCGCCATCGAGGCCCAAGCCGATTGGTTGATCCAGGAGATCGGTTTGGAGTTTCGGGGAGACCCGCAGGCCCTCGAGATCTGGCGGATCGCCGGCGCCGATATCTCCGAGACGCGGGTCCGGCTTCCACGGGGCATGGCGCGAAGTCTTTGCCAAACGGCACCGACCGAATTCACCCAGCATGCGCGCAATCCGGCCCGGGATGTGCGCATCGGTGGCACCAATCAGGTGTTTGCCCCAGTCTACGGCCCTCCATTCGTGCGCGATCTGGCGGGTGGCCGGCGCTATGGCAGTATCGAGGATCTCGAGAACCTGGTCCGGCTGACCCAGATGCTGCCCAGCCTGCACCATTCCGGCCTAATGACCTGCGAGCCTTGCGACGTTCCGGTCAACAAGCGCCATCTCGACGTGGTTTACGCCCATATGCGGCTCGGTGACAAACCGCATCTCGGCGCGATCGTGGAGAAAGAGCGGGCCGAAGACTCGGTGGCCATGGCGCGGATCCTGCACGGGGCGGAGGGGTTCGAGGACCGCTGCGTCATCATGGGCAATGTCAACACCAACTCGCCCCTTCTGGTCGACAAGGTGGTGAGCGAGGCGATCCAGGTCTATTGCGGCGCCGGGCAAGGCATTGTCGTGGCCCCGTTTATTCTCAGCGGGGCGATGGGCCCGGTCACGACCGCCGGTTCGATTGCACAGGCGCTGGCCGAGGCGATGATGTGCTGCGCCTTCAGCCAGTTGGTGCGGCCCGGGGCGCCCTTCGTGCTGGGGAACTTCCTCAGTTCGATGAACCTTCGCTCTGGCGCGCCGACCTTCGGGATGCCCGAGCCGGTGATGTCGCATTTCACCATCGCGCAACTCGCCCGGCGCCTGGGCGTGCCGCTGCGTTGCGGCGGGTCGCTGACCGCCTCGAAGATCGCTGATGCCCAGGCTGCGGCGGAGAGCGCGGACTCGATGCTCTCCACCGCGCTCGCGGGATCGAATTTCACCCTCCATTCAGCGGGTTGGCTGGAGGGCGGGCTGTGCACGGGGTTCGAGAAACTGGTCCTCGATGCCGATCGCTTGGGGGCTTATCAAACCATGCTCCAGGGTCTGCCGGTGGATGACGACACTCTGGCATCGGCGGCGTTTGCAGAGGTGGCGCCCGCCGAACACTTCCTCGGCTCCAGCCACACGATGGCGCATTACGAAACCGCGTTCTACGAGGCGCAGATGTCGGACAGCGACAGTTGCGAGCAATGGGAGGAACGCGGCGCAAAGGACAGTCAGACCCGCGCCTATGAGCGCTGGACGGATCTGCTGTCCAGCTACACCCCGCCGCCGATCGATCCAGGCGTTGACGAGGCGTTGCGCGCCTTCGTCGACAAGAAGAAAGCATCGATGCCGGACGCCTGGTACTGAGGTGCCCTTAGGATCAGGCTTCTCCTGCACCCATCCGGTCCATCAGAACGTGCCTGCAGAAGCCGCCTGAGTTCCGGTGCTCAGCGTGGTGCGGAACAGGTCGAGGAACTTCTGAATCTGCACCGTGCGCGCGTTCGAGATAAAGACGATATCGTCATCGCGCAGCATGAAACGACGGGCGAGGAACAATTGCTCGGGCTGTCGGAAATCGAAGCGGTAGACCGTCGGCACCTCGAGCCCATCGACAGGCGCGCTGCCATAGAGCGCGGTGACGAAGCCGCGCGGTTCATACCGCAGAACGAAGATCCCGCTCGGGTCGGCGCGGTCATCGCGCAATCCGCCCGCCTGAGCCAGGCCTTCAGCCAAGGTCGTATGGCCCGGCCGGAACGGGAACAAACCGCTGCGCCCGTTGGCGCCGGCGGCGATGAAACTGCGCGCCTCATGCGTGACCGCGACCAGATCGCCCGGCGCCAGACGCACGTTCTGCACCGGATCCCGCAGGATTTCGGAGAACGGTGTGCGCCAGGTACGGCCTTTACGGGTCAGGGAGATCGTCGCTTCATGCGCAGGTACCGTAACCCCGCCCATCTGAGCGACCGCGTCAAGCAAGCGCTCCGCCCCCGGTTCGAGGACCGCCAATCCGCCCTCGGTCGCATCGCCAATCACGCTGACGGCGTTCGAAAGCCGCTTCTCCACCGTTACCAGCACGGAGGGATCGAGGGTTCGCGTGCCAAGCCGCCGGGCGATTTCGGCCGCAACGGCGTCACGGGTCCGCCCCGCCGCTTTGACCCGGCCGATATAGGGGATGAAGATCCGTCCTTTGCGTGAGACCGTTTGCTCGGGCACCTTGCTGCCGTTGAACAGGCCCGTCACAGGATCGCCCGCGAGGGTTTCATAGATCGAGACGGTGACCCGGTCGCCCACGGCAATCTTCAGATCGGCGCCATCACCCTCGGCCTCGATACGGTCACCCTGTCCGAAGGACGAACGCTTCGACAAGGCCGCGATGACATCTCGGTCGGCCTCGATCACAAGAAGGGGGGTCGGGGCATCGAGCAGCGCGCCAGTCGATGGGCCCGAGGAAGGCAAGGCCGAGCAACCGGCCACCAAGATCAACGCACAGAAAACGCCAAGGCGTGCAACGCTCACAATATACTCTCCGCCTCATCCGTTCTGACGGAGGTGTCGCAGTTTACGGTTAATTGTGTCTTACCCTGTGCACCAGAGACGCATGCGACGGCCCGCCTGTCGAATTGGACAGGTCATTTCCGCAAAGGAATCCGCACAGGCCAAGCTCACCGCATCGGCAGGAACGCCGCGCTTTCGGCCCGGCATCCGCGCGCCACGGCGGCCCCGCAGGCGCGCGGCACCAGAGCCTTGGAGAGGCAAATGCGGACCTCGCGGATCAGACCATCGCGGCAGGTCACCGCAACGCCCGAGGCGCGGAGTTGCGGATTCGCCTCCAGAAACGCCTCCTCGATCACATCAGGGCCGATCTGCACCTCGCGATCGAGCCGGCGCAGGATCTCGGGCCGCGAGATCACGCCATAAGCCTCGCGCGACAGATCAAAATACGCGCCCGCTTCAAGGCCGGAGCAACGGCCATGCTTTTTCCACTGATGCCAGGCCGAGCCCGGGCTGCCCATGATATCCGCCATGGCAGCGCTCATCCTGCGGGTCGGGTCGCGCAGACTGCTCTTGCAGTATTCCGGCCAATCCCGCTCGCGCTGCGGCCAAAGCCCGTGGAGCAGCCAGCCATGGGCATGGCGCGGGTCGCATTGTGGCGCACCGCGGCCATTGTCCCAGCCATCGCCTTCGGCCGTACACCAGGCGGCGTTCCAGCTCAGCGCCAGAACATAGTGGGAAAAGTCGCCCGGATTGTCCTCGGCAGAGGCTGTGGCGGGCAGGACGAGGGCGAGCAAGAGCAGGAGAGGGCGCATCGGGAAACCGCTTTCAATTCCGGACAGTCCCGCCTATATAGCCGGTCAGAAATCCCCTCGAAACCGTGAGATGCGCCGCCCCGGCCCCGGTCTTCGGAGCCACCGGCGAAGCTGTATCCAAATGGAGGATGCCATGAGCGACGACCTGCCCCTGATGCCCAAGGCCACTGCCGTCTGGCTGGTGGACAACACCACCCTGACATTTCGCCAGATCGCCGATTTCTGCGGCATGCATGAGCTGGAGATCTCGGGCATTGCCGATGGCGAGGTGGCGCAGGGGATAAAAGGGTTCGATCCGGTCCAGAACAACCAGCTCACGGCGAAGGATATCGAGCGGTGCGAGGGCGATCCGATTGCCCGGCTGAAGCTGATCCGCCGTCAGGTCGCGCCGCCGCCCAAGCGCAAGGTGCCGCGCTACACCCCGGTCTCGAAACGCCAGGACCGCCCCGCGGCCATCGCCTGGCTGGTGCGCTATCACCCCGAGATGGAGAACAACGCCATCGCCAAACTCGTCGGCTCGACCAAGCCCACGATCGAGTCGATCCGCAACCGCAGCCACTGGAACATTTCCAACATCCAGCCGGTGGACCCGGTGGCGCTTGGCCTCTGCCGTCAGGTCGACCTCGACGCGGCCGTGCAGAAAGCTGCCGAGAAGAAAGCGCGCGAGGCCGGGCCGGTGCCCAGCCCCGAGGACCGCGTCAGCCTGATGCCGACCGAGGAGAGCCTGGCGGAGCCGGCGGGCGAAGCTTCGCCCTTTGGCATGGACGACCCGCGCCCGGCGGAGGCGGAACCGGCGGAAGATTTCGACCCCGATGCCCTGTTCAACCTGCCCAAAAGCAGCCCCGAGACCTGACCACGCCGCATTTGACAACGCCTGGAGAAGCCGCGACCCTGTCGGTGTCTTCGGGAGGACGCAGGCATGACCAGCATCTATGACCAGGGCCTCGACCGCTGCGAGGCCAATTTCCAGCCATTGACCCCGCTCAGCCATCTGGCCCGCGCGGCCCTGGTTTGGCCCGAGCGGGTCGCGGTGATCCATGGCGATCTGCGCCTGAGCTATGCCGCATTCTACCGCCGCAGCCGCCAGCTCGCCGCGGCGCTGAGGGGGGCTGGGATCGGCACGGGCGACACGGTCTCGGCGCTGTTGCTGAACACGCCGCCGATGCTGGAGGCGCATTACGGCGTGCCGATGGCGGGTGCGGTGCTCAACGCCCTGAACACGCGCCTCGACGCGGCCGGCATTGCCTTCATCCTGGGCCATGGCGAGGCGAAACTGGTGATCGTGGACAGCGAATTGGCGCCCCTGCTACGCGATGCGCTGGATCTGATCGACGGCGCAAAGCCGGAGGTGATTGAGTACACCGACCCGACGACAGACACCGCCGCCCTGGGCCTCGGGAAAGATTACGAGGCGTTTCTCGCCCCGGCGGATCCGGATTTTGCCTGGCAGATGCCGGGGGACGAGTGGGATGCGATCAGCCTGAACTATACCTCTGGCACAACGGGCGATCCGAAGGGCGTGGTCTATCACCACCGCGGGGCCTCGCTGCTCTCGACCGGAAACATCGTCCATGCCGGACTGTCCGAGCCGATGGTCTATCTCTGGACCCTGCCGATGTTCCACTGCAATGGCTGGTGCTTTCCCTGGTCGGTCTCGGTCGTCGGTGGCACCCATGTCTGCCTGCGCCAGGTCCGGGCCGAGCCGATGTACCGGGCGCTGAGCGAGCATGGGGTGAACCTGCTCTGCGGTGCGCCCATTGTGATGTCGGTTCTGCTGAACGCGCCGGAGGGCGAGCGGCATGCCTTCAGCCAAAAGGTCCGGTTCCTGACCGCCGCCGCCCCGCCGCCCGAGGCGACCCTGGCCGCCATGGCCGAGGCGGGGTTCGACGTGGTGCATCTCTATGGCCTGACCGAAGTCTATGGCCCTGCGGTGCTGAACGAATGGAAACCGGAATGGACCGCCCTGCCTGTCGCCGAGCAAGCCGCCCTCAAGGCTCGGCAGGGGGTGAAATACGCCGCCCTCGAAGGGCTGGACGTGTTGGACCCCGAGACGATGGCCCCCGTCCCCGCCGATGGCGCGACGATGGGCGAGATCATGATGCGCGGCAATGTGGTGATGAAAGGCTATCTCAAGAATCCAGGCGCCAATGAGAAAGCCTTTGCGGGCGGATGGTTCCATACCGGCGACCTCGCCGTGAAGCATCCGGATGGTTATGTCCAGATCCGCGACCGCTCGAAGGATGTGATTATCTCGGGCGGCGAGAACATCTCCTCCATCGAGGTCGAAGATGTGCTGTTTAAGCACCCCGCTGTCGCGCTCTGCGCCGTGGTCGCGAAGCCGGATGAAAAATGGGGCGAGACCCCCTGCGCCTTTGTCGAGCTGAAGCACGGCAGCACGGCATCGACCGAGGAGATCATCGCCTTCTGCCGGGAACACCTCGCGCATTACAAATGCCCTCGGCACGTGGTGTTTGGTGAATTGCCCAAAACTTCCACCGGCAAAGTACAAAAGTTCGAGCTGCGCCGGCACGCGGTTGAGGCCTGAAGAGGTCGCAACCTTGCGGCGAGACAAGCGGCGCCCATCTCGCATTTAGCGGGAGGCGACCGGCCGGATCCGTGTCATACTTCCCTTCGAAGGGCGATTTACGACCAATCGAAGGGGGAATACCGTGGACCAATCCGATCATCCCGGCGGTATTGACCGTCGCCGCTTCCTGGCCGGGAGCGCCACCGGCGCTCTCGTGGCCGGTCTCCCCTGGCCCGCCCTGCCGACACGCGCCACTGCCCGCACCGCCGCGCCCGCAGGGGCCGAGATCACCAAGGTTCGGATCTATCCCGCTATCGGGATCTGCCGGGTCGGCGGCAGCGCGCAATGGTTTCTCGCCCCTGAACTGCCCGGTCTTCCTCCGACCCCGGATGGCGGGTTCAAGGACGGGACCGAGCTGATCAAAAAGCAGGTCCAGCGCTTTCGCGTCTATGCCTTCGACGCCGAGGACCGGGTGGTGGGCGAGCTGACAGCCGCCGATGCCGAGATCGCCTGGTCCGCCCATCTCGCGAACACCAAGGCCGCCTGGTACGGGTTCAACAACGCGCTCGACAATGGCGATCTGGCCCCCGGTTTGCCGGGGCGTAAGCGCAACCAGTATTTCGTCTCGGACGCCAGGCGCGAGGAGATGCTGGTGATCGATGGAGGGCTGAGAACCGTCTCGGGCATCTCGGCAAATCCCGGTGGCGACGACCCGGCCCTGGCCTTCGAAGGCACATTCTGGGGCGAGCAGCCGGTCGGGCTTGGCCATCTGCGCACGGACGAGGCGGGCCGTTTGTTGGTTGTCCCGCCGGATGGCAAATCCTCCTCGCCGACCAATGCCGGGATCACCAGTTTCTCGGACAATGATGGCTGGCATGACGATTGGTGCGACGGGCCTGTGACCGCCGAAGTCACGCTGCCCGATGGCCGGACGCTGAGCGCAGACCCGTCCTGGGTTGCCTGTGTCGGCCCCAATTTCGCGCCCGAGATCCCGCCGATCACCACGCTCTACGACGTCATCGCCGATCTGAATGTCCGCGAAGGTTGGGCCGAGGCGCCTGCCGGTCCGATCTCGTTCACCCAGCATATCTATCCCACCCTGCGCCGCACCGCCCTGATGGCTTGGGTGACCGAGGCGGCGGATCTGCGCCAGGGCTGGCTGCCGATCGGCGACCTGAGCGATCCGGCTTATCTCGAGCGTCTCGCCGACCCCTCGGAGAACGCACGCCCCTTGCGCGAGGAAGTCTTCGGACTGTTCCGCGACCCCGAAAACACCTCAGCCCAGGCCTATATCGAGGAGCGGCTGAAAATCCCTTATATGCTCGGCGACGGGATCAATTACGACGGCTCACCGCTGCAGTGGTTCCAGTTCCCTGCGCTGCAATACAGCTATCTGAAAGCTTGGGCCGCGGGCGATTTCATCGATGATTTCGACCCCTGGGCCGAGACCGGGCCAATGACCGTGCTGGAGGACGCGCCGGTCGAGGAACAGCCCGACATGCTGACCCGGGCCGCCTTAGAGCCATGCTCGGGCGGCGCGTTCCATCCGGGGGTGGAACTGACCTACTATCTCCGTCTGAAAGGGATGTACGCCCGCGCCACCGACCCGGCGGCCGAGCCGTTCCGCATCGCCCATGGCGACCGAGAGAGCCTGATCCAGAATCTCGGCTTCTTGCTGACCGGCGCGCAGGCCTTTGGCGGTTTCGAGGGCACACCGCCCGCCATCGGTCCGCAGATGCCGGGTGACCTAACCCGCTGGATGGGCCTGCCCTGGCAATGCGATGCGTTCAGCTGCCAGCAGGTTCTGCTGCAGGAGAACTTCCCCACGGCCGTCTGGTGGCCCGCCCTCCTGCCGATCGATGTGATGCCCGAGATCTATTACGAACAGGGCATGCGCACCGATCTCTCCGCCGCCGAGCGGGCGAAGTTCTTCGATAGCCGGCTCGCCTGGTCGCGCGGCGTGGCGGGGATCGGCTATCATGCCAATGCCAGTTATTGGGACGGGATCACCAATATGATCCAGCTCTGGCAGCGCATGGGCTTCGTGGTGAAACGCCCCGGCCCGACCGATCCCAACCGTCCCGACGGCGTGCCGGCGGAGCTGTTTGTCGAGACCGGCCGCGGCGAGACCATGGAGTTCCGTTTCGACTGGCGGCCCAGCGACGGGATGCTGCCGAACTGATGGCGCAGATTGCGGTGATCGGTGGCGGGATCGCCGGGGCGGCCTGCGCGCTGGCCCTGGCGCATGGCGGGGTGCCACCGGTCTGGCTGGCGCCTCCGCCTCTGGAAGGGCCGAAACCCGGTGAGCATCTGTCCGCCGCGGCGCGCCCGATGCTCGCCAGCCTCGGCGCCGCGGATCTGATGGACAGCGATGCGCACAGGCCCGGGCACACCTTGCTTTCGGCCTGGTCCGGCCCGACACTGGCCGAGCGCAACGCGATCCTCCATCTCGAAGGCCCGCCCAATGTTCTGAACCGCAGGCAGTTCGAGGCCGACCTCGCCGCGCGGGCCGAGGAGGCCGGGGCGCAGCGCATTGCCGCTCAGATGACCGATGTCCAGGCACGGGGCGGCGCCTGGCAGGTCCAGACCGCAGATGGCGAGATCGAAGCGTCCCTGCTGATCGATGCCACTGGCCGGGCCGCCAGGGTTGCCGGGCGCACCGGCTGCCGGTTCCAGGCAGATCGTCTGGTTGGCCTGCACCTCTCGCTTCGGTCAATGGCAGCACCACGCCCGCTTACCCTGATCGAGGCCGTGCGCTCAGGATGGTGGTATCTGACCGTTCTGCCCAATGGCGGCGCGATGCTGATCTTCTTCACGGACAGCGATCTCCTGCCGCGCGCGATGACGCGTGATGCGTCCGATACCCTCGCCAGGGCCAAGCGGCTCGATCATATCGGCGCGTTTCTCGACGCGGCAGGTCTGGAGCCGGCGGAGGCTCGGCCCAGGCTGGCCAGTGCTCAGACCAGTTGGATTGCCCCGGCCTGCGGCGCAGGATGGATCGCCATCGGTGACGCAGCGGCGGCGTTCGACCCTGTGTCCTCCCACGGCATGACCACCGCGCTCTGGACTGCAACGACGGTTGCGAAGGCCATTCTGGCGCAGGACCGCAGCTCGGTCGAACGCTACGCCAAGGAAGTCGCCCTTGGGGTGCAGGACTTTCTCGCGGGCCGGCGCGAGACCTATGCCCAGGTCAGACGTTTCTCCGATTCGCCCTTCTGGCAGCGCCGGGCGGCGTCAGCCCCGGCAGAAGCGGCGGAGGTGGTCGTGGGCTGAGCGGACATGGCTCAGATCTTCAGGCCCCAATGCGCCTCGATATCGAACCCGTAGACATCGCGCAGCCGCCTGAGATCTTCGGCCAAATCGTCGAGGAGCGCAGCCTCCTCCCTCTCGGTCAGATGGAACCGTCCCTCCACCACGATCTTGCGTGAGACGCCCGCGCGCAGCTTCTCCCGCAGACCCCTCGGCAAAAGGCGCTTCACCAGACCTGCTGCGGGAGAGGCCGTCAGCCCCTGCCACCATCCGGGTAGCTGGCTCTTGCTGCCAGCCTCGTTGGCATGGGTGGCATCAAAGGAGATCTCGGGCAGATCGAGAAACGCCAGAACGCGGCGCATCACCCGGTCTTGATCCGCGACCAGGTCCTCGAAACTGAGCAACATCAGATCGCCCGCCTCGAAGGCAGCGCGGTGCCCATCCACCTGACTGGCATAGCGCGAGCAGGCCAGCGAGACCGGCGACACCCCGGCATCCAGCCCGTGATCCGCGCGATCCGAGACGATCTGGCCCAGTTCCTTGCGTGTCCGCTGCGTATGGCGAGCGTGGCTCTCGATCCGCCGCAGCGGGTGGCGCAGGATGTAGAGCAGCTTGAACCGGCGGGGCGCCGCGGCCGCAAGCCGCTCAGGCACACCATCGCAAAACGGCGCCTTCGCATAGTCGGTGCTGCCATCCAGCAGATAGCGATGGACCGCCGGATCAAAGGCGAACAGCCCTTCATACCACTCGAAACCACGCGCCCAGATCTCCTCGAAGGCGAAGAATCCCGGCTCCTTCGGCTCGGCCGGGGCGATTGCCGGATGCTGGGCGAGCAGGTCGAACAGGGTCGTCGTGCCGGATTTCATCGCACCGATGATGAGGATGTGGTCTCGGGTCATGCGCTCCCTCCCGGATCATCGTGATCAGGCGCGGCTTTCCCTGGCTCATTAAGCGCGGAGTAAGGCCGCGATGCTTTCCTCTCGCTATGGTGATCTGGCTGAGATTTTGTTTGATCGGATACGGGGTGGCGGTGTTTGCCGGCATCGCTGTGGGACTGTCGCTGTCCGACCCGCTGCAGGCCCGCCTGCTCGGCTGGCTGACGGCCTGGATCGGCGGCGCCGTGCTGACGATCGGCTTGGCCTATGCCTGGTCGCGCGGGCTGTTGCTGCAAGGCATGATGGACAGTACCGGCGCGCGCCTGCCCCGGCTTGGCGGGCTCGAAGGCGCCGTCAGGGCCAAATCCGCCGAGGATGAATGGCTGTGGACCGCTGACCTGATGGCGGAGAAGTTCGACGCAGATCTCGCGGCGGATCGGGCCGAACAGGACGCCGATTGGGGGGGTCTGGCGCAGGAAGGCAGCACGCATCGGCGCCGCGCCTGAGGCAGGCGAGCCCCAGCACACGATCAAGTTGCAGATCATCGGCCGCGGCTCCAACCGCCGCCTCGTCCTGCCGCGCGACTGAGACGCACGGCGATCGCGACACTGATATAGACGGCATAGCCGAGCGGCGATGCCGCGATCAGGCGGAGGTGATCGGCGGGGCGCACCGGGCGCTTGTCCTCGTTCTTCAGCAGTTCCGGATACCTGGCTTCGATCTCGCGCACCCCATCGTCCTGGCGCAGCCGCACCCGGACCAGTGTCTGAAAGCCCTCGACCATGGGCCAGAGATAGGGGGCATCCACTTGCACCCTCTCATGCGGCGCAAAGAGCAGTCGGACATATCCATCATCCGCGATGATCTGAGGGAACGGTCCCCAGCGTGCCCGACCTGCCGCGTTGACGGCAAACAGACCTGCGCCGGGCACCGTTTCGGCCATGAAGGGCAGGCGGCGCCATATGTCGGCATAGCGCCGGGTGATCCAACTCCTGGCCGGCGCGACCTTGAGGGTTCCGCTGGCATAAACGGCCGTGTCGGCCGCCAGCACTTCGACCAATTGGCCCAGAAGCTTGGGATCCAGCACGATATCAGCGTCCAGATAGAGGCGCATCGCCCCAGCCGCGGCCTCATCCGCCTGGTTGAGGGCGTTTGGTTTGCCGCCCTGTTCGAGATCCAGAACCGTCAGCGTCCACCCGCGTGCTGCGAAGCGGCCCGCAAAACTCTGGCCCAACGCAACCGTGCCATCGGTGCAGGCATTCGCGGCGACGATGATCTCGACCGGCACAGCGACATCGCTTTGCGCGGCCAGGGAGTCGAGGCAGGGCCCGAGGTAATCCTCTTCGTTGTTGGCCGGGATCAAGACGCTGAGCACGGCGGCTACCGCGGGCCGAGCAGGGCAGCGCGCACCGCCGCGATAAGATCTGGCTCGGCATGGGGGCCGAGCGAGGGCGGCGCCGAGCCCTGATCGGCCAGCGCGTCGAGCGCGGGCGCCACATCCTCCGCCTCGGCCGCGACGCGGATGCCCGGGCGGGCGCCGAACCGCGCGGCCGTGGCGATCTGGTGGTCGTTGCGCTGCTCGCCGAGGGCGGCCTGGCGCGGCATGATCAGAAGCGGCTTGCCCCGGGTCAGCGCGCCAATGATCGTGCCCATCCCGGCATGGGCGACCACGGCAGGGGCCGCCTCATAACGCCGCTCGAACTCCTCAGGGGCCAGCCGCGGGACCCATTCCATGTGCTTCGGGTGATAATTCTCAGGCGCGAGATCCGAGATTTGCCCGAAGACCGGCGTTCCCGTCTGGCCGACCCATGCGTCAACTGCGGCCACCAGCCGGTCGAAGGGGAGCTGCGTGCCGACGGTCAGGAAGATCACATCACCGCTCCCCGATAGGACGGGCCGTCCTCGCCGCTCAGATGCGGCCATTGCGTGAGCCACAAATCAGCATGGCGCCGGGCCATCTGGCCCGACAGCGACAACTCCTCGGCATTGGCGATACTGTCGACCCAGACGGTCCGCGCTCCGATCAGACGGCCAAGCCGCAGCGCGAAATATCCAGGTGCTGCACCTGTCGAGATGACGGCATGGGGGCGCAGGCGCAGGATCAGCCAGACAATCCCCAAAAGCTGGCGCAGCAAGCGGAGTTTCTGCCACCGGTTCGCGTCCGGGATAACGTGAAACCGCGCCTCGGGCTCCGCGCGGAGTTCCTTGCGATAGCCAGGCTCGGTGGTGACATAGTGGATCTGGCAGCCCTGCCATGCCGGCGCCATGCGTCTGAGTTCGACCCAATGGCCGCCGCCAGAGGCAATCGCCATGACCCGATGCGCAGGAACAGTTGGGCTTTTGCTGGTCTCGGACATCCAATGCACCCCAGGGCCGTCACCGGTTTCGCTCGCAGCATCCATAGCGACTGCCTGGGTTTTGCCAAGCGTTCAGATCGTCGCCGTAAGGGTAAGAAGCGAACCTCCGAACCGGAAGGAAACACGTCTTTGTCATCACCATTGTGCAATTGCACAGACTCCGTGCTATTGTCTCGGCGGGTATGTGGATCTGCGGTGATCGCAACGTGTCGGTGGCCGCAGTGTGAGACGAGTGGCGAGCCGCACCGGGCCTCCGGCGGGGTGCACCAAATGCGTTATGAGGAGCTGGTGAAAGCATGACGATCTCGATAGATCCCTATCGCGACGACGCAAATCCGTCATCCTCCCCGGGGTCTGGTGGATTGAAAGAGATGCTGACCGGCTCTGGTCTTTTTCTGGCTTCCTGTCTGTTGGCGGTGCTGTGTTTTCATGAGGGTATGGTTGCCCTGTGGGTCGCCTGGCAGGTGCCGGAATACAGCCACGGCCCGCTGATTCCGGTGATTTCCGGCTATCTTTTTCTGCGCCAACTGAAAACCGTGGCCCCGAACCGCGGCCCGGTGGTTGATCGCTGGCCCGGGGTCGTGGTGATGATCGCCGCCCTGCTGCTGGGGATGCTGGGCAATGTCACGCAGATCGAGAAGATCGTCGGTCTCGCCATCATCATCTGGGCAGGGGGGCTGGTGCTGGTCAGCTTCGGTTGGGAGCGTGGCAAGCAGTTCTGGCCGCCCGTCCTGCACCTTGCCTTTATGCTGCCGCTGCCGTTCTTCCTCTACTGGAAAACCTCCATTGCCCTGCAGCTGATTTCCTCGGAGATCGGAGTGGCGGTGATTCGGCTGATGGAGATCCCGGTGTTCCTGGATGGGAACATAATTGACCTGGGAACGTACAAACTGCACGTGGCCGAGGCCTGCTCGGGGCTGCGCTACCTCTTCCCGGTGATGAGCTTCACATACATTTTTGCGGTGCTCTATCAGGGCTCTTACTGGCACAAGGGCATTCTGCTCCTCTCCGCGATCCCCATCGCGATCCTGATGAACTCACTGCGGGTCGGGATCATCGGCGTCCTTGTCGATGCCTACGGGATCGAGATGGCCGAGGGTTTCATGCACTACTTCCAGGGCTGGGCGGTCTTCATCTGCTGCATCCTGCTGATGATCGGCCTGGCCCGGGTCCTGCAGCGTCTGGCGGGCGACCGGCGCACGCTGGCGCAGGTGCTGGACGTGGATACCAGCGGCCTCGGCCCCCAGATGGCCCGGGTGCGCGATATCCGCCCGTCGCGCGCTCTGCTGGGCTGTCTCGCCGCGTTCGCGGTTGCCGGTGCGCTCTGGAGCCCGCTCAGCCAGCCCGAGGCACGCGAGATCCAGCGTGATCCGTTCATTCTGTTCCCCAACCAACTCGGCGAATGGAACAGCCATGCCCGCCACGAACTGCCCGCTGATATCACCGCTGCGCTGCGGGCAGATGACTACCTTTCCGCCGCCTATTTCCGCGAGGGCGCGCGCGCGCCGGTCGACCTCTTCGTTGCGTGGTACAAGAACCAGAGCACGGCCGACGGCATCCACTCGCCCGAGGTCTGCATCCCGGCCGGCGGGTGGGAGATGTCCGAAATCGAGGTCACCGCAATTCCGCTGACGGTCGAGGGGCTGCAGATGAGTGTGCCCGTGAACCGGGCCATCATTCAGAAAGGTTTGTCGCGTCAACTGGTCTACTACTGGTTCGATCAGAGTGGGCGTCGCATGACCTCGGATTATCTTGCGAAACTGTATGTGTTATGGGATGCGCTCGAAACGGGGCGGACGGACGGGGCTCTGGTGCGTTTGGTGACGCCCATCGGACCCTCCGAGCCAGTGGAAAACGCCGATGCGCGTCTGCAAGATCTGATGGCCGAGACGCTGCCGGTGCTCGACGGATTTATAGGGTCGCGCGACCCAGACTGACGATTTCCGCCCAGGAATAGGGCACGGAGGAGACGGAGATGGAACAGGCACAGGCAATCCGCGAGATTATG
>JBCBIS010000064.1:0-19875 GCA_038524325.1 Pseudomonadota bacterium | reverse complement strand
CGGATGGCGACCGAGCGCCTCTCCCGGCTCAGCGGTGCGCAGGGGTGGCTGAAGTGCCAGCCCGTGGGGTGGCGCTCCCGACGTCACCGCTCAGCACCGGATGGCGACCGAGCGCCTCCCCTGACTCAGCGGTGCGCAGGGGTGGCTGAAGCGACAGCCCGTGGGGTGGCGCTCCCGACGTCACCGCTCAGCACCGGATGGCGACCGAGCGCCTCTCCCGACTCAGCGGTGCGCAGGGGTGGCTGAAGCGCTAGCCCGTGGGGTGGCGCTTCTGACGTGATCGCTCTGCACCCAGATTAAGCCAAGCTGTTCTCCCGGCGCTGCAGCGCGCAGGGGTGGCCAGAGCGTCGGCTCGGTGGGGCGGGGCGGCGTGCGCTCGGCGGCTGCGGTTGCCGCTGGTGGCGTGGGGGAGAGCGGCGTGGATTGCCGTGCCATCTCTGCAGGTCGGCGGCTGGGGCGGTGATGTGGGGCGCTTTGGGCTGTGGAGTCGCGATAGATCTCGGTTAACCGACGACCGGGTCGATTTTGTCGCCCCCCGCGTCGCGTCGCCTGTCGCGCCCCGCGTCGCCCCCCATGTCGCCTCTTGTGTCGCGCCAGTCAACGCGACACGCCGTCGAGCGAAACCGTGACGTGGCGTCGCGATTGAAACTTGCTTTTTGCGGAAGATATTGCTCTGAAACCGCCAGCGTGAGCAACGGGAGCCAATAATGAGCGACTTCGACCGTGAATCCATGGAATACGATGTGGTCATCGTGGGGGCCGGCCCATCGGGGCTGAGCGCCGCGATCCGCCTGAAGCAGCTGGGCGGCGACGACATCTCGGTCGTGGTGCTGGAAAAGGGCTCGGAGGTGGGGGCGCATATCCTCTCGGGCGCGGTGCTGGACCCGGCGGGTCTGGACGCGCTGATCCCGGATTGGAAGGAAAAGGGCGCCCCGCTCAACACCCCGGTGACCGAGGACCGCTTTATGGTGCTGGGCCCGAATGGCGAGCTGAACCTGCCGGTCTGGGCCATGCCGCCGCTGATGTCGAACCACGGCACGTATATCGTCAGCATGGGCAATGTCTGCCGCTGGATGGCGGAGCAGGCCGAGGCGCTGGGGGTCGAAATCTTCCCCGGCATGGCGGCCAGCGAGCTGGTGATGGACGAAGACGGCCGGGTCCGCGGCGTCGTCGCAGGCGAGTTCGGCAAAAACCCCGATGGCACCCCGGGCGATGGCTATGAGCCCGGCATGGAACTGCTCGGCAAATACGTGATGCTGGGCGAGGGCGTGCGCGGCTCGCTCTCGAAGCAAGTCATTGAAAAATTTGGCCTCGACGCGGACCGAGAGCCGCAGAAGTACGGCCTCGGCATGAAGGAGCTGTGGGAGATCGACCCCGCCAAGCACCGCCCCGGCCAGGTCACCCATACCATGGGCTGGCCGCTGGGGGGCAAGGCGGGCGGCGGCTCGTTCATGTACCATCTCGAGAACAATCAGGTCTATGTGGGCTTCGTCGTTCACCTGAATTACAAGAACCCGCATCTCTTCCCCTATATGGAGTTCCAGCAGTTCAAACACCACCCGGCCATTGCCGAGGTGCTGGAGGGCGGCAAGCGCATCTCCTATGGTGCGCGGGCCATCACCGAGGGCGGCTGGCAATCGATGCCGAAACTGAGCTTCCCCGGCGGCGTGCTGCTGGGCTGTGCCGCGGGCATGGTCAATGTCCCGCGGATCAAGGGCAACCACAACGCCATGCTCAGCGGCAAGGCGGCGGCCGAGGCGGCGTTCAAGGCGATTTCGGCCGGGCGCGCCTCGGACGAGCTGACCGCGTATGAGGAAGATGTGCGCTGGGGCCCCATCGCCAAGGACCTCAAACCGGTGCGCAATGTCAAACCGCTTTGGTCACGCTATGGGCTGCTGGCATCGCTGGGCCTGGGCGCGCTGGACATGTGGTTCGCCAACCTCTTCGGAAACACGCTGCTGGGCACGTTGGGCCATGGCAAGACGGATGCGGGCTCGACCGGCAAGGCGTCGGAGCATGCGCCGATCGAGTATCCCAAACCCGATGGCGTGCTCAGCTTCGACCGGTTGACCAATGTGGCCTATAGCTTCACCAATCACGAGGAACATCAGCCGGCCCATTTGACGCTGAAGAACTCCTCGGTGCCGATCGAGGTGAACCTGCCGACCTATGCCGAACCGGCTCAGCGCTATTGCCCCGCCGGGGTGTATGAAGTGGTGCGCGAGGAGGATGGCTCGAACCCGCGGTTCCAGATCAACTTCCAGAACTGCGTCCACTGCAAAACCTGCGATATCAAGGATCCCAGCCAGAACATCACCTGGGTGACACCGCAGGGGGGCGACGGGCCGAACTATCCCAACATGTGACGGATATCCTTCAGGAAAATCTTTGGTGCGGCGCAAAAACATAAAGGTTTCTTTTTGCGCCTCGCCTTTGCCCGGGCGGGCTGCTAGCAGGCCGCCATGGAACTGAACCAAGCCAGCGATCATCCCAGGCGCTATGCGCTGACCAACGAACTGCACGCCCGGCCCTTCCAGCCGATGGAGGCGCCGGGGCGCGTGCTGCATATCGCCTTCAAGCCGGTCGACAGCGCGGCGGAGCGGGATCCGGAGGAGGATTTCGCCCATCTGCTGACCTTTATCGACCGGCATGGCGGGCCGCATCCGGCCGAAGGGACCAACCACTACAGCCATGAGTTCGGCCGGTTCCGCCTGAAATGGGAGCGGCATACCGAATTCGTGGCCTATACGCTCTATGAGGCCGGGGCCCGCGACCGGCTGTTCGCCCGGGGCCTCTCGGAACTGCTGCCGCAGGAGTGGATCGAGGCCGCGCCGGGCAAGGTGATCGCCGCCATCGATCTGGAGGTCACGGAGGCGGAGAGCGCCGAGGCCCTGCTGGAGACCGAGCTCGCCCGCTATTTCGCGCCGGACAGTCTGGTGGCGAGCCGGGTGATGGATGGCGCCGGGCTGGCGGTGGCGGATTTCCGCATCCACGAGGGCGGATTCACGCGGTTTGCCATCATCTTGGAGCGGGACGTAGCGCCGCGCCGTCTGGGCCGGGCGGTGCAGCGGCTGAGCGAGATCGAGCATTACCGGACCCTGGCCCTGCTGGCGCTGCCGATTGCCCGCTCGACCTCGACCCGGCTGACCAAGATCGAAGGCGCGCTGGCCGATGTGATCGCCCAGGTCGCGGCGGAGAGCGACAAGGGCGGCGATACGCTGGCCGGGCTGCTGCGGCGGTTGAGCGGGCTCTCGGCCGAGATCGAGGCCCTGTCGGCGGCCAGCGCGTTTCGCTTTGGCGCTGCCGGGGCCTATGGCCGGATCGTGCAGGACCGAATCGAGATGCTGCGCGAGAAACGGGTGCCTGAGCGTCAGACCTTCCGCGAATTCATGCTGCGCCGGTTCGACCCGGCGATGCAGACCGTGGCCTCGACCGCCAAGCGGCTCGAGGATCTCTCGCGCCGTGCCAGCCGGATCGCACAATTGCTGCGGACCCGGGTGGATGTGGAAATGGAGGCGCAGAATCAACAGCTTCTGCGCTCGATGGACAAGCGGGCCGATCTGCATCTGCGGCTGCAAAAGACGGTCGAGGGGCTGTCGGTGGTGGCGATCAGCTATTACGCCGTCAGCCTGATGGGCTATGTCCTGGCGCCGTTGGAGACGGTGCTGCGGGTCGACAAGGCGTGGCTGACGGCGGCCATCGCGCTGCCGACGGTCTTCGCCGTTTGGTGGATGGCGCGGCGGGTGCGCAAATCCCTCGAGAAGGAGGGCTAGGCCTCGGGCGCCAGACGGCTGAGGATCGGGCAATCCGGGCGATGGTCGCCGCGGCAGGTATCGACCAGATGGGTGAGTTCGGCGCGCAGAGCGGTCAGTTCAGCCATGCGCCGTTCGATCTCCTCCAGACGGCGCTGCGCGATCTCCTTCACATCCGCCGAGGATCGGTTGCGGTCTTCGTAGAGACTGAGCAGCTCGCGCACCTCCTCGATGGAAAAGCCGAAGGCGCGGGCGCGGCGGGCGAAGATCAGTTTTGCCAGCTCGGCGGGCCCGTATTGGCGATATCCGCTGGCGCTGCGTACCGGGGTGACGAGGCCGATATCGGCGTAATAGCGCACGGTCTTGACCGGCAGATCCGCTGCTTTGGCCGCTTCTCCGATCTGCATCGCTGCCTCCGATTTGACTTTCCAGTTAGGGGAGACCCTATCTGTGCTTCAAATCCGATTCAAAGGAGATCGACATGGCGGCAGTGGCGGAAATTGCCGAGTTGGACTGGGCCGACCGGGCGACATGGCGGCAGGCCGCGATCAACACCTCGTGGTGTCTCTTGGGCTGTGCCATCGGGGATATGGGGACGATTCTCTATTTCCAGCTGATGGAGATCCCCTGGCCGACCATGGCGATCATGGGGTTGGCGATGCTGAACGGGATCCTGACCTCGATCGCGCTGGAGACCTTTATCCTGTCGCGCCAGATGCCGCTGCGGATGGCATTCCGGACGGCGATCGGGATGTCTCTGATCTCGATGATCGCGATGGAAGCGGCGATGAACCTGACGGATTACCTGCTGACTGGCGGAGCGATGCTGACCTGGTGGGTGGTGCCGCTGATGCTGCTGGCCGGGTTCCTGGCGCCCTTGCCCTATAATTACTGGCGCCTGAAGGCCCTGGGCAAGGCGTGCTGCGGATGAGGTAAACGGAATGCGCTGACGCGCATACATGATGTTTGGCGCCCGTTCCGGGCGCGCTCCCCCTCCCCATCCCTCCCCCAATAGGGGGGAGGGGGCGCTGAGCTCAATCGGTGGTGAGGATGATCCGTCCCGTGACGCGGCCCGCTTCGAGGTCATCGAGGGCGGCGTTCGCCTCTGCGAGCGGGCGTTCCTCGACCGGCAGGGGTTTGATCTTGCCGGTGCGGACCAGGGCGATCAGGTCCCGGAGATCGTTTGCCGAGCCGACATAGGAGCCCATCATGCTGAGTGCCTTTTGCGGGAACCAGGGCATGGGCAGTTTCAGCGTGCCGCCATAGAGGCCGACGACGCAGTAGCGGCCGGTCTTGACCAGGGCCATCGCGGAGAGGCGGGCGGTTTCGGGACGGCCGACCGTATCGATCACGGCAAAGAGCTTGCCCTCGGCGGCCTGTTGCAGGGCGGCGAGCGCGTCGGGCGCGGTGGCGGAGTTGACAATCGCATCGGCGCCCATCTCGCGCGCGGCGGCGAGTTTCGCCGCATCGACATCGACCGAGACGATGCGCGGCACCTCCAGCGCGCGGGCGATGGCGATGGCGTTGAGGCCCAACCCGCCCGCGCCGATCACAGCCAACGTCTCCTCCGCGCGGATCGGCAGCACCTTCTTCAGGGCGTTGTAGACGGTGACGCCGGAGCAGGCATAGGGGGTGACCTCGCTGAGATCGAGGCCCTGGACATCGACCAGGAATTTCACATCGGGCACCAGGATATGGCTGGCATAGCCGCCATCGCGCACGATGCCGAGCGCGTTCATCTTGGCGCAATCATTCTCGCGATCCTCGTCGCAGGCCCGGCAGGCGCCGCAGCCGATCCAAGGATGGACCAGCATGGTCTGGCCCAGCGGCGGGTCGGCGACCTCGGGCCCGCAGGCCACCACTTCGCCCAGCACCTCGTGCCCCATGGCCATGGGGAGCTTCATGCCCCTGGCGGCCATGTCCAGCGTGCCGTCCTCGCCCAGATCGAAGAACCCCGCCCGGATATGCAGGTCGGAATGGCAGACGCCCGAGCGGCGGACGCGGACCACCGCCTCGCGGCCCTTGGGCACCAGATCGGGCCGCTCACGCTCTTGCAGGGGTGCGCCGAAGGTGACGAGATCGTAGGAGATCATGGGCTGGTCCTTTTTGTCAGTCACGGTGAAAGCAGGCGCATTCTCAAGGCGGCTGCGCGCTGTTGGTGGTCATGGTGAAACGCTTCTCTGAAAGTTTCAATTCGTCTCGAGAGGCGCATTGCAGCGATGATAGGGTTTTCTGGCGAGTTTTCGCATTTTTCAAAAAGGTGACAGACGATGTTCAATCTGACTTTCCGGGCCGTGGGCCTTTACTGCTACTTTGAAGATCTCGAAATCGATGGCGATCCGACGCAAACCGTCAAGGAGGTGATGGACAAGGTGAAGGCGCTGCAGCCCGCCTTCGACTATGTCCAGGCACCGGGAAAAGCGATCATTCAATCGATGTCCTATGACTTTTCGGACAGTTCCAACGGACCGCCCAATGCGATGCCGAAGGACAAAATCGGCCGCGGCATGCGCAACGAGGCGAGCCAATTGGGCGATATCGCGCGGATCTGGCAATATTACCGCGAGGTGGTGGTCGAGAAGGATGGCGAAGAATACCCCATCCGCATCCGCTCGAAAGGCCAGCCCCCGTTCAGCATGCAGCCCTTGAACAAAGACGAGAAGGTGCCGCCAGGTTTTGCCATCAAACGCTACAATCTGGTCTGGCGTCTGGTCCGGCTGGAACTGACGCCAGAGGCCGAACAGGCGCTGAAAATCGCCTATGCCGGGTGAAGAATTGGCAACGGGCGGGGGACCGCCCGTTGCACTTCAAAGCCCTGCGGCGGGCGGCAGGTGGATGGCGAAGCGGTCTCGCACCTGGCGGTCGATCTCGGCGCTCAGATGGGTGGGGTGATAGCCCTCCAGGATCTCGCGTTTCCGGGCGATCGTTTTCTCGATCAGGTCGGGGCGGCCGAGTTCGTTCCATTCCTTGGGCGAGGTCCGGTCGCCCAGCGCGGGATAGATATACTCGGTCTGCATCAGGCCCAGGGTCTGGTCATGGCCGAGATAGTGGCCGGGGCCGTCGAGGCAGACGGATCTGATGACCTCGGTCGAGACGGTGTCCTCGGTCACCTCGATCCCGCGCACGCAGCGCTGGCACTGGCCCAGCATGTCATCGCCCAGGATCAGGCTCTCGAAGCAGAAGCCGAGGAGCGAGGCGTGCATCCCCGCCGCCTCGTAGATCATGTTCGCGCCGGAGAGGCCGACCATCACGTTGGAGATCCCCTGCTCCCACCCCGCCTGCATGTCGGGTAGTTTGGCATCGGCGATCCCCGCCGCGGTGCCGCCCGGCAGGCCATAGAACCGGTGCATCTGCGCGCAGCCTGCGCTGAGCAGCGCCTGTTCGCCCGAGCCGCCGGACATCGCGCCGGTGCGCAGATCGCTGACAAAGGGCCAGGTGCCGAAGATCGCCGGATGCCCGGGCTTGACGCTGTTCACATAGACGACGCCGGCCAGGCACTCCGCCACCGCCTGCACGATCGCGCCGGCAATCGGTGCGGGCGCCGTGGCCCCCGCCTGCCCCGCGCTGAGGAGGAGCACGGGCAGACCGCCATGGATGCAGGCCTCCATCACCTCACAGGCCTCGGTGGCGAATTTCATCGGCGGGACGACAAAACAATTGGTGTTCGAGACGAAGGGCCGCGCGCGGAACGCCGCCTCGCCGCCCGCCAGCAGATAGATCAGGTCTAGACAGCCCGGCATATGGCTCGGCTCGACAAAGCTGGTGCCGATGTGCTTGCGCGTGCCGCGAGCACAGGCATAGACGGTGTTCAGATCCAGCTCGTAATTGTCCAGCACATCGCGGGCGACCATGGGGCGCTGGAGGAAGTGAATATTGTCCAGGCAATCCACGATCCGCGCGGCGTCATAGAGGTCCTGCAGGGTCGAGTCGCGGTATTCCCGCTTTTCCACATCCACCATATGCACGGCGGCCCCGGCGGTGCCGTAATGGGTGTTGGTGCCGCTGAGGTGCAAGTCGTGGGCCGGGTCCTGGGCGCAGAGCGTGATGTCGCGGGCGGCCACCGCCAGCATGTCCTCGACCAGGGCGGGCGGGAAGCGCAGGCGGCCGTCATCGCCCAGGACAGCCCCCGCCGCGGTCATTGCCTGGATACCGCTTTCGGGGGCCAGCGCGATGCCGATCTCCTCCAGCGCTTCCAGGGCGGCGCGGTGGATCCGCTCGACGGCCTCGGCGGCCAGCGGGTTATAGGTGCCGCCGGGCAGGCCGGCGCGGACAGGGCGGATGGCGGCATCCAGGGGGGCAGCCCGCAGGGCCTGGCGGGCAGAGCGTCCGCCGGCGCGCTTGCCGCGTTTGGTGGTGGTTTCGGTCATGTCGGGTCTCTCTCGGCTGGGGATCAAAAGGGCGCAGATCAGCCGTTCGCCGGCGAGCCCCGTGCCGCGCGCCCCCTATGCGCTCCGATGGTCAGCCGGTGGCGCCGGATCGAGATGTCGAGCGTCACGCGCCCCCTTTCCGCGAAAGATCAGCATCAAAGTGTAGGGCGCGCGCACCTGTCTGACCCACCGGAAACGGCGCGATATGACGCTTTCGGGCCGAAACCCCGCGAATTCAATAGATCAGCAGCTTGCCGCCGAACCCGGCAAAGAGCAGCCCCGTGGCCTGCATCACAGGGCGCCGCGCGTGGGCATAGGCCCGGGTCAACGGCCCGGTCGAGCCGATCCAGGCAACCAGCGTGTACCAGCTCGCCGAGATCGTGCAGACAAGCAGGATGGCGGCCAGCGAGGCGCTCGGATCCGCCTCCATCGGCAGGGCGACAGCGAAGAGCGAGGCGGCAAAGGCCGCCGTCTTTGGGTTGGCCAGATTGGTGGCGAGCCCGAAGGCAAAGGCCTGCCCCGCCGGGATCGGGCGCGCCTGCGGATCCGCCGAGGACGCGCGCCAGAGGGTGACGCCGACCCAGATGAGATAAAGTGCCCCGGCAATGCGGATCGCGTCGGCCGCCAGCGGCAGCGCCGTGAACAGCGCTCGCAGCCCGAAGAACCCGGCCACCGCCCATATCGCGGTGCCGAGCACCGTCCCATAGGCGCAGGCGAGCGCGGCGCTGCGGCCCCGCCCGGCCGCCATCTGCATCACCGCAAAGAAATTCGGCCCTGGCGTGGCGGCCGCAAGAAACCAGAACAAGGCGAGAGTAAAAAATGCTTCGGTCATGGCCATCATGTAGGGGAAAAGCCCGCTTTTGGCCACCTTCACGGACCCTGCGCCCGTCCGCTGGCCGCAAGAGCGGCGTGATGCGACCGTCTCAAACGGCTGGCCGAGGTCCCGGGTCAGGCCCGGGACGGCTCCGTGCTCAGACCTTCACGCGCTCGGATTTCGGGTCGTATATCGGCTTCAGGCTGGCCTCCGCCGCCACGCGGGCGCCGGCGATTTCGATCTCGTAGCTGGAGGCCAGCATCTCAGCCGCCGTCTCGCCCTTGCAGGGGACATAGCCCATGCCGATCGCCGCCCCCAGATGGTGGCCGTAATTGCCCGAGGTCAGGAAGCTGATGATCTCGCCATCCCGCAAGACCGGCTCGTTGTGATAGAGCAGCGGCTCCGGATCGGTCAGCTTGAACTGCACCATGCGCCGCTCTAGCCCGGCCTCTTTCTTCGCCAGCACAGCCTCACGGCCGATAAAGTCAGGCTTTGCGGTCTTCACGGCAAAGCCCAGTCCAGCCTCCAGCACATGGTCCTCATCGGTGATGTCGTGGCCAAAGTGGCGGAAGGCTTTCTCGATCCGGCAGCTGTCCATCATATGCATGCCACAGAGCTTGAGCCCATGATCCTCGCCCGCCTCGATCAGCGTCTCGAAGACATGGCCCGCCTGATCGGTCGGCATATAGATCTCCCAGCCAAGCTCGCCGACATAGGTCACCCGATGCGCCCGGGCGATGCCGAGCCCGATCTCAATCTGATGCGCCCAGCCGAAGGGATGGGTGGCATTGGTCCAGTCATGCGGGCTGACAGCGCTCAAGAGATCCCGCGCCTTCGGGCCCATGATCGCCAGGCACCCCTCGCCAGCGGTCACATCGGTGAACACGACCCGGTCCTCTCCGGCATGGCGTTTCAGCCAGCTCAGGTCGCGCACCGCCGTCGCTGCGGGGGTAACAATCAGATAGGCGTCCTCGGCGACCCGGGTGACGGTGACATCCGCCTCGATCCCAGCCTTGGCGTTCAGGAACTGGGTATAGGTGATCTTGCCGACCGGCACGCTCATATCCCCGCCGCAGATGCGGTTGAGGCAGGTCTCGGCATCCGGCCCCTCGCAGCGGATCTTGCCAAAGCTGGTCATGTCATACATCCCGACACCGGTGCGGATGGCGGCATGCTCCTCGGCCGAGTTCTGGAACCAGTTCTGGCGGCCCCAGGCATAGTCATACTCCGGCACCTGCCCGTTGCGGGCGAACCAGTTGGGCCGCTCCCATCCTGCAACCTCGCCGAAACAGGCGCCGCGGGCTTTCATATGCTCGTGGAAGGGCGAGCGTCGCACACCCCGCGCGGTGGCGTATTGGCGGAACGGCCAGTGGTCGGCATAGAGCAGGCCCAGTGTTTCCGTCACCCGCTCGCGCAGATAGCGCTTGTTGTTCTGGAACGGCTGCACCCGGCGGATATCCACATCCCAGAGGTCGAATGGCGGCTCGCCCTTGTTGATCCATTCCGACAGCGCATAGCCCGCCCCGCCCGAGGACACGATCCCGATCGAGTTATACCCCGCGGCCACCCAGAACCCGTCCAACCCCGGCGCCTGACCCAGGTAATAGCGGTCATCCGGTGTGAAACTCTCCGGCCCGTTGAAGAAAGTGTGGATCCCCGCCTCCCCCAGCATGGGCATGCGGGCGACCGCCTGCTCAAGGATCGGCTCGAAATGGTCGAAATCCTCGGGCAGCTGGTCGAACTCGAAATTCTCCGGAATGCCATTGGTCGCCCAGGGCTTGGCCACAGGCTCGAAGGCGCCAAGCAACATCTTGCCCGCGTCCTCCTTGTAGTAAGCGCATTCGTCGGGGACACGCAGAACCGGAAGCTGTTTCAGCCCGGCGATCGCCTCGGTGACGATGTAGAAATGCTCACAAGCATGCAGCGGCACCTGAACGCCCGCCATCAGGCCGACATCACGGGCCCACATGCCCCCGCAATTGATGACCACATCGGCGCGGATCTCGCCCGTCTCACCGCCCATTTCCCAGGCGACACCGGTGACGCGGCCGCGGTCCTGATGGATGGCGGTGACCTTCACACCCTCGACGATCTGCGCGCCCCGTTGCCGCGCGCCTTTGGCCAGCGCGAGCGCAATATTGGCCGGGTCGGCCTGACCATCGGCGGGAAGGTGGACGGCGCCAACCACATCCTTGGCCTCGAGATGCGGATACATGCCTTTCAGATCACCGGGCGCGACTTCCGCCACCTCGACCCCAAAGGCCCGGGCCAGCCCCGCCTGACGCAGGATCTCCTCGCGCCGCGCCTCGGTCAGGGCCACCGTCAGCGAGCCGTTCTGCTTCATGCCGGTGGCAACGCCCGTCTCAGCCTCAAGCTGCACATAGAGATCGGCGGAATACTTCGCCAGCCGCGTCATGTTCTGATTGGGCCGGAGCTGCCCGATCAACCCGGCGGCATGCCACGTGGTGCCGCAGGTCAGCTGCTTGCGCTCCAGCAACACCACCTCGTCCCAGCCAAGCTTCGCCAGGTGATAGGCGACCGAGCAGCCCGACACGCCCCCGCCAATGATCACCGCCCGTGCTGTTGTTGGCACACCCGTCATCTTTGCTCTCCCGTCAGGTGCCAGGGCCGTCGAGGACCTGGGCTTGCATCGCTGTGAACCGCTCCAAATAGGCGCGGCGCAGTTCCATCTCGGTCGCGCCCACGTCATAGGCGGGCGTGGTCAGGGGCTTCACATTGTCCAGCCGGATCAGCACAAAGCCGCGGAATTTCTGCGCCAGATCGGCGCCGAACAGGCCGGCCCAGCGGGGGGTCAGCGCGGTGTAGGTGTCGCTCTCCGGCCCTTCAAAGCGCGCCCGGCCGCGAAACCGGGCCCCTTTGCGGGCGAAGACATCGACCATGTTCACCTCGACCCGGTCGTCATGGGCCAGATTGGCCCGGGTCTGGGGCGAGCGGATCTCGGCAAAGGCCAGCGTCCCGGCATCCAGCGCCTGGAACGTCCCCTTGGGCGAGACGTTCGGCCCCTCCGGCCCGATGGTCGCGATATGGCCGAGCCGCCATTCGTCGACAAACGCCATGATCTCGCGCGACATCATCAGGCGGGCTCCACTTTGCCCGGGGTTGCGATGCGGTGCCCGTCGGTCTCCAGCCGCCGGGCGATGGCGGCGATATGGGCGGGGCCAACCTCGCAGCAGCCGCCGACAATGCCCGCCCCGGCATTGACCCAGCCGAGCGCGAAATCGGCATAGGCTTCGGGCCCAAGGTCCTGACGGGCCTTCAGCACATCCACCGTGCCGCCGGCATCCAGCGCGTCGATCGACACGAAGCCGTTGGCATAGACCCCGGCCACCGGCCCCTGGCCCAGCAGCGCGGGCAGGGCCAGATCGCAGCTCTCGGGCAGCGAGCAGTTCACCAGAACCCCGGCCACCGGCAGATCCGCCAGCGCCTTGACCGCCTCGACCAGAGGCTCGCCTGAGCGCAGGTGGGTCCCGTCGTCATCCTTCACCGTGAAGGCGATCCACACCGGTTTGCCGGAGGGACAGGCCGCCTCCGCCGCCGCACGTCCCTCGGCCACGCTCGGGATCGTCTCGGCCAGGAACAGATCGACGAAAGGGCTCTCGACCGCGACAATCTCGGCATATTCCGCCCGCGCTTGTTCGAAAGGCAGCGCCAGATCGGGCTTGTAGGAGGCGACCAGCGGCGGCAGGCAGCCGGCCAGCGCCACATCCCGCCGCCCCGCCCGGGCCTCGTCCGCCAGGTGGCAGGCGGTCATGTGGAGCTCCTCGAACGACGCCCCTTCGCCATAATTCTCGACCCGCGTGCGGGTGACGGAATAGGTGTTCACGGTCAGCACCCGGGCGCCGGCCGCGACATAGGCGGCGTGCACATCGCGCACCACCTCGGGTTCGCGCAGCATGACCCGCGCCGACCAGAACGGGTGCGGCGGCTCCTTGGCGCGGGCAATCAGCTCCTGGCCCATGCCGCCATCCAGCAAGATCACGTCAGTCATCGTCTCATCTCCCTTCGCGCGCGGTCTTCTGCCGCTCTGTACTCCAACGCTCTGCCTTTCGCGCAGGATCTCCCGTCCGGGTGCCAAGGCGAGGAGCACCGCCGCCATCCGCTCCCAACCGTGCCGCTAGACACCCGCGCGGCCCGCTGACTGCTTGCAGGCAGCCCGAGGCGCCCCGCGCCTCGGTGGATCCGTTTTCGGATCGGGCCGCGCCTCCGGCAGGGCCGCTCAGGCTTTCAGCCGCGCATTCTCCGGATCCCAGAGCGGGCGGTCCTCCTGCACCACCGCCTTGTAGCGGTGGCCATAGATCTCGACTTCCAGCTCCGTGCCCGGCTCGGTGCAATCGGTGCGCAAGACCCCCAGCGCGATCGAAGCATCGACCCGGTAGCCATAGGCGCCCGAGGTCGTCTCGCCGACATGCTCCTCGCCCTTCCAGACATTCGACATGTAAGGCGCGTCATAGCCATTGGCCGCCACCACCATGGTCGCGAAGCGCTTGGTCACCCCTTGCTGCTTCTCGCTCATCAGCGCGCGCTTGCCCGGGAATTCCTGCGGCTTGTCCAGCTTCACGAACCGGTCGAGCCCGCCCTGGAACAGCGTGTAATCGGTCGACAGATCGCCCTTCCACGCCCGATATCCTTTCTCGATCCGCATCGAGTTCAGCGCGAACATACCAAACGGCAGCGCTCCGCCGGCCAGAACCGCGTCATAGATGGCCGGGATATCGGCCATGGCGGCATGAACCTCCCACCCCAGCTCTCCGGCGAAAGAGACCCGCGCAAGGGTACAGTTCCGACCCGCAACCTTGCCCTGCTGATGGCTCAGCCAGGGCAGGGTCAGATCCGCCTCAGCAATCCCGGCAAAGAGATCGCGCGCCTTCGGGCCGCAGACGATCAGGGTCGAGACCTCATCCGTGTGATCGGTCAGGCTCAGCCCCTCGGGCAGGCTGCGCATCAACCAGTCGAAATCATGCTGCTGTGCAGGGGCTGCGGTAATCAGGGTGAAGCGATCCTCGCCATGGCGGATCAGCGACATCTCGGTCATGATCCGCCCGCGGTGATCGGGGAAATAGCCGAGGTTCATCCGCCCGACCTTTGGCAACCCACCGGCGATCTGCCCCCGCAACCACTCCGCAGCACCCTCGCCCGACAGGTTGAACCGGCTGAAGCCCGGCAGGTCGAGCACGCCGACCCCGTCGCGCACCGCCTCGACCTCCTCTTTCACGCGGGTCTCCCAGGGGCCGTTGCGCTCCCAGGTCTGGGTCGCTTCCTCGGAGGTGTCGTCGCCCGGTTTGGCGAACCAATTGGCCCGCTCCCAACCATTATAGGCGCCCATCTGACCGCCTGTGGCCACGACTTTTTCATGGACGGGGCTCAGCCGCCGGTCGCGGGCCGCGGGCCATTCGTGATGCGGGAAATGCATCGCGTATTCGTGGCCATAGACCTCCATCGCCTTGTCGACACAGTATTGCGGGTCGATCCATTTGCCAAAGCGGCGCGGGTCGACGGCCCACATATCCCATTCGGTGCCACCCTCGACGACCCATTCGGCCAGGACCTTGCCAGCCCCGCCGCCCTGGGCGATGCCGAAGGTGAAGACACAGGCCTCGAACGCGTTCGGCACGCCGGGCATCGGGCCGATATTCGGCAACCCGTCGGGGGTGTAGGGGATCGGCCCGTTGATGACCTTATAGACCCCCGCCGTGCCCATCAGAGGCACCCGGGCGATCGCGTCCTCCAGATACCACTCCAGCCGGTCGAGATCGTCGGCATAAAGCTGGAAGCTGAAATCCTCCGGCATCGGATCGTCTGGCGTCGCCCAATGGGCCCGGCAGTTCCGCTCGTAGGGGCCCAGATTGAAGCCATGCTTCTCCTGACGCAGGTAGTAGCTTGAGTCCACATCGCGGAGCAGCGGCAGCTTCCCGCCGGTTTCCTTCGAGCGCTGGACCAGCTCATCGACCTCGTCGAACAGGATGTATTGGTGGGACATGGTGGCCATCGGCACTTCGCGCCCGAACCAGCGCCCCACCTCCTGCGCGCGATAGCCGGCGGCATTGACCACATATTCGGCGCGGATATCGCCCTTCTCGGTCTTGACCAGCCATTCGCCGTTGACCCGCTCGACTCCGGTCGCCGGGCAGAAGCGGAGGATCTGTGCACCCAGATCCCGAGCGCCTTTCGCAAACGCCTGAGTCAACTGGGCCGGATCGATATCCCCGTCGCAAGGGTCCCACATCCCGCCTTCCAGATCATGGGTCTCCATAAAGGGATACCGCGCCTTCAGGTCGTCATTCGAGCACATCTCGAGATCCATGCCCTGATAGCGGCCCATCCCCACGGCCCGCTCGAACTCCTGCATCCGCTCTTTGCTATGGGCCAGGCGGATCGAGCCGGTGACGTGATAGTTCATCGGGTAATCCACCGCCTCGGCCAGCCCGCGATAAAGCTCGGTCGAGTAGCGTTGCATGTTCATGATCGACCAGGAGTTCGAGAAGGTCGGCACATTCCCCGCAGCGTGCCAGGTCGAACCACTGGTCAGCTCGTTCTTCTCGAGCAGCACACAATCGGTCCAGCCCTTCAGCGCCAGGTGATAGAGGCACGAGGCGCCCACGGCCCCGCCCCCGATGATGACGACCCTTGCGGTGGATGGGATATCGGCCATGGTTTCCTCCGGTTAGTTTATGACGATACGGGCGGCGAGGCCGCCGAAGACGAGAGCAGCAAGACGGTTCAGCACCCGGTGCGAGCGTTTCAGCCAGGCCGAGAACATCCCCGCCGCGGCGCCGATAGTGCCGTCGGTGATGATGCCCCCCAACCCCAGGATCAGCCCCAGCCACAGGGTCTGTTGCCAGATCGGACCAATGGAGGGGTCGGTAAATTGCGGCAGGAAGGCCAGCACGAACAGCGCCACCTTCGGGTTCAGGATATTGGTGATATAGCCCCGGGTGAAGGCCCGACGGATCTGCGCCGCACCCTTGACCTCCGCCGCTTCGGGCTCGGCAGTCCACATCTGCCACGCGAGATAGAGCAGATAGGCCGCCCCGATATAGCGTACCGCGTCATAAGCCGCCGGGTAGGCGAGGATCAGCGCCCCCAGACCCGCCGCCGTGATCACCACATGGGTAACGACGCCCAGCGAGATCCCAGCGGCCGCCGCAACCCCGGCCCGCGGCCCGCCTGCCGCGCCGCTGGCAATGGTGAACATCATATCCGCGCCCGGGGTGAGATAGAGCACGAAACAGGCGCCGATAAAGGCGATCAGCGTGGTGCTCTCGAAGGCAAAAAGTGTCTCGATCATCTCAATACACCGGGGGTGCGATCACCCAGATCGCGATGGCAGGCTCCGCACCCGGGTTGCGCCAGCGATAGGGTTGGTCGGCAAAGCGGAAACTGTCGCCCGGGTGCAGGGTGAACCGGTCCACGCCGATCCAGAGGTCGAGGGTGCCCGAGATCAGGTACCCCGCCTCCTCGGTCGGGCGGCTGTTGAACTCGGCCAATTCGGCGCCCGGGGCAAAGACCGAGCGGACGATCTCGAAGGACCCCGAGAGATCGGGCGAGAGAAGTTGCTCCACCAACCCCTCCTCGGCATTGCCCAGGGTGCGGCGGTCGCGCGCACGGACGATCAGCCCATGCTCCTCGGCCGGGCCCTGCACCGCGCCGAAGAACAGCGAGAGGGGCTGCTCCAGCGCGGCGGCCAGCCGGCGCAGATCCGAGATCGTCGGCTCCTTGAGATTGCGCTCGACCTCGGACAGCCAGCCGACCGAGCGACCAACCTTCCCCGCCAGCGCCGTCAGGGTCAGCCCGCGCGCCTTGCGCAGCGCGCGCAGATCGGCGCCGACGCCACAGGCGCGCGCATCCGGCGCGTCCGGCAGATCGTCGGGGATTTTTGGGGCGTCCATGCGCATTGGGGTACCGGCTCCAAACGTCTCGTGAAATATCAGCGCAGATTTTCACGGAGCTGTCCAGACCGAATCGCGACGTCACCCCCGCGACACGTCCGACCGTCGCAATCGCCGCATGGCTGCGCTATGGCCATGAGGTTCGCGACCGCCGAGGAGCACCGAGATGACGCCCGACTGGTTCAGACCGCTCAGCCTGTTTGCGCTGTTCAATCTGATCGCTGTGCCGATTGTCGACCATCTGGCCTGGGACGCGATGCTGCGCCTGAATGCCGAGCAGGGCGCGGGCATCGCGGTGCTCCTGTCCCTGCTGGTGGCGGCGGGGATCCTCGCCGCGAACATCCTCATGACCCGGTGGACGGTGTCCTCAGGTTTGCCGAAGCTGGGCGAGTTGATCCTGTGGACCGTGACCGGCATTACCTTTGTCTTGCCGATCGGGACGGGGCGGTTCTCGCCGGTGAACTTCATTCTCTCCTGGCTGAGCTGACCGGCCACCCAGCTAGCGCGCCGACAGCGCCGGGCCCGCGCGCAGATGGCCGTGGACGATGCCCCGGCGGTTGGTCAACGGGGTATCGGCATAGCGGGCATGGCTGGGATGCCCGGGCTCCAGCGCGCCAAAACGGGTCAGCAGCGCCGCAATTGCCGCCTCGGAACCGCGCCCGGCACCGTCATCGCATTTGATCGCGATGCCCAGCCCCGCCTCTCGGAGAATGCCAACGAACACGCCCTCGGCACCGGTTTTCACCACGGCCCGGCCCGCGCAAGCCGTGATCAGATCGGTACAGGCCCGGCCCGCGCCGGCGACGAGCATCGGGTTGGCGACCATCGCCTCGGCCAGCCTCTCCGCCGCAGCCCCTCGCGTGGGTCCGAGCGTCGCGGGCATTGCAAAGCGGGCCGCAGCCGTGGCCAGGCCCCGGATCGTCATTGCATAATTCGGGGCAGAGCAGCCATCGATGGCATGCTGCGTCAGATCCTCCTGCGCCATCTCGGACAAGGCGAGACGCACGCTCTCCTGCACCGGATGGGCCGGGTCGATATAGTCTGGCCCTGCCCCCAGATGCGCACCCAGCGTGAGAAACCCGCAATGCTTGCCCGAGCAGTTGTTATGCGTCTGATCCGGCGCATGACCCGCGATCCGCAGCGCATGCCTGGCATCTCCGTCATTGGGCAGTTGCGGGCCGCAGCGCAGATCGCCCTCGCCGAGGCCAAGCTCCGCCAGCCAGCGCCCCACCAGACTGCTGTGGATCTCGGCCCCTTGATGCGAGGCGCAGGCGATGGCGAGATGCTGCGAACCCAGCCCTGCCGCCGCCCCGCTCTCGACCAGCGGCAGCGCCTGCAGCATCTTGCAGGCCGAGCGGGGGAGGATCACCCGCTCCGGATCGCCCCAGGCCGCGATCACCTCACCACTCGGACGGCAGACAATCGCCGTGCCCCGATGGACCGACTCAAGCACCGGCCCGCGCCAGATCTCGGCGAGAACCGGGTTTACGGTTTCGGTGCTGTCGCGTGCTGCCATCCCGGTTCCCCTTGCGCAGAGGGTGTGGTGACCGGGGCTCAGGTGTCGGTCAGCTCCTGCGCGAAATCCTGGCCCAATGTCTCGCGCAACCGCGAGAACCCCAGCCGGAGGCGTGATTTCACAGTGCCGAGCGGGCAGTCAAGCTCGGCAGCGATCTCGGCATGGCTGAGGCCGGAATAGAATGCGAGGCGGATCACGGTCATCTGATCCTCAGACAAGGCGGCCATCGCGCGGCGCACCATGGCATCGCGGTCGGATCCGGCGATCAGAGTCTCGGCACTTTCCGCCGGATCGGGCCGGAACATCGGATCGTCTTCCGAGGGTTCGGGACGGGCCGCGCGGCGGACCATGTCGATCCGGCGATTGCGCGCGATGGTATAGATCCATGTCGAGGCGCTGGCCCGGCTGGCGTCGAAACTGGCCGATTTGCGCCACAGCGTGACCATGACGTCCTGAACTGCATCCTCGGCCATCTCGGCCGGCGCGCCCGAGCGCATCAGAAACGCCTTGATCCGCCCCGAATAGCGCTGGAACAATTCTGCGAGGGCCGCGCGGCTTTGATGCTGCGCGATGGCATGGATCAGCGCTTCGTCGCTGCGCGTGGCAACCGGACGATCCGACTCGCAGGCGCAGTCATGCTGGGCCGCGGCCTGGCGCGTTCTCATCATCGTCACCGGAACATGGGCCCGGTCGGCGCAGGCAGGTGGCTCATCCACGGCCCCTCTCGTAAAGTTCTGCAGGAATTTACCGGCCGGGTGCCAGAATCCCCGTGCACCGGGGTGGAATTCGCCGGCACAGATGCAGTATGCTCTGGAAGGCGCATCGGAACAAATAGCGATGCGAAACTTTTTCCCGACGGGCGTTCAAGATCCGGGGAGCGCGGACGAGTGAGGCGAGCATGACGATTTTGCACAAGATCTGTAACGCTGTGGCGGTAGGCGTTGCGGCAGGCGCGATAATGGCGGGCGCAGCCCTGGCCCAGACCCAAAGCCGGGTCGACGTCCAGAAGGATTGGGCGGTCTTCGTTGCCGGAGAGGGCAGCAACAAGGTTTGCTGGATCGTCTCGGTGCCCGAGGCGAGCACAGCGACCAAGGATGGCAAGCCGGTGACGGTCAACCGCGGCGACATCTTCCTGATGGTCGCGATTCGCCCGGGCCAGAACGTGAAGAACGAAGTGTCCTTCATCGCGGGCTATCCGTTTCAGGCGGGCTCGAAGGTCGATGTGACCGTCGGCTCGCGTCAACAGCAGATGTTCACCGATGGCGAGAATGCGTGGCTTCCATCGCCGGCTGAGGACGACACGGCGGTCAGCCGTTTCCGTGCCGGGGCGAAGGCGCGGGTAAAAGGCGTCTCCTCACGCGGGACAACGACGGTCGACACGTTCTCGCTTTCCGGCTTCACCGCGGCGATCAAATCCGCGAACGGGCGCTGCAGCTAAGCCAATTGGATCTAATCCTAGAAGGCCGCGCAATGGATCTGCGCGGCCTTTGTCATTTGCGCAAGAGTAACTTGTGCAAAT
>JBCBIS010000063.1:0-19884 GCA_038524325.1 Pseudomonadota bacterium | reverse complement strand
TTCACTTTGCGCACGAAGACGACATCGCCGATCGCCCAGACATCTGCGGCACTGCGGATCCGCACCCGGCGGCCGCTTTCTCCCTGGATGGTGCGCAGCCATTTCTCGCGCGCGAGGCTGAGGGTTGCGGCTTCTCCCGGATCGGCCTCGACCCCGACCTCAGCCGTCCGCTCGCCGACCGACAGGACCACTGCCGGCGACCAGCCTTCGATATCTCGGGGCACATCGGCATCGGCCAGTTGCAGACGCCAAAGGTCCGGATCGAGATCTTCAATCCGTGCGACCGGCCCTTGCCAGAAGCCGGTGCGCCGGTCGTAGCCTTCGAGACCGCGGCGCAGCGCTCGTGCAGCCTCGCGCTGCAGGTCCTGATCGATGGTCGCCCGGACCGTGAGCCCACCTTCGTACACCTGATCAAAGCCAAGTTCGTTGACCAATTGCCGGCGCACCTCGGCCGTGAAGTAATTCGGTTCGATATTCGCGAGCACCTCTGGCCCGTCGGTGTCGATCAGGGTGATCAGAGGTTCCGATTTGTAACGCTCGGCGTCAGGGCGGCTGAGATAGCCGTTCTGCGCCATTTCCTCGAGCACGTAGTTGCGGCGGATCACCGCCCGATCGCGCTGTTTGATGGGGTGATAGGTCGACGGTGCCTTGGGCAGCGCCGCCAGATAGGCGGCCTCTGGGGGCGTCAGCTCTTCCATCGTCTTGCCGAAGTAGTTCTGAGCCGCTGCCATCACGCCATAGGACCGTGCGCCGAGATAAATCTCGTTGAGATAGAGTTCCAGGATCTGGTCCTTGCTCAGCGCCCCGTCGATCCGTACCGCCAGGATCGCCTCGCGGATCTTCCGCTCGAAACTGCGCGCGTTGCCGACCAGGAAGTTCTTCATCACCTGCTGGCTGATGGTCGAGGCGCCGGAGAGCTGTGGGTCCCGCCCTTTGGCCTTGGCCTGCACAAACCGGCCGATCGCTTTGGCGATGCCGACCATGTCGACCCCGGGATGCGCGTAGAAATTCTTGTCCTCGGCCGAGATGAAGGCGTCCTTCACCAGATCGGGCACTTCCTCGATCGGAGCGAAGATCCGTTTTTGCCGTGCGTACTGCGCGATCACCTCGCCTTCGCCGGAATAAACACGGCTGAGCATCTTTGGCTGATAGTCGACCAGTTCGTCATGGCTGGGCAGATCTTGGCCGTAAAGATGCACGAGCCCGGCCATCCCGCCGACAAAAACGACGAAGCCGATGCTCAGAAAGCTTACAAGGCCGGCGAGGAGCCGTATCATAGGGCCTCCGCTGCGTGCGATACCACTGCTCTTGCGTTCTCGTCCCGTGCCGGGTCGCGTCTTTCCACGCATGACGAGTCGCTTTTCTCATTCATCTAATCTTTTTTGCGCGGCAAAACCAGCATGTCACTTTGGTGCAGGGACATAGGCGGGGTCGGCAATCGCCGACCAGGTCGAGAGCCCATCGATCAGCGCGTCGGCGACGCGGGCTGGAAACTCCGGCCTTGTCATGCGTGCCCGGTCTGTTTCGCTCGACAGAAAGCCCAGTTCGATCAGGATCGACGGGATGTCGGGCGATTTCAGCACGAAGAACCCGGCACTGCGGTTCGGACGGCTGCGCATCAGATCGATCCGATTGCGCATCGCATCGACCACGCTGGAGGCGAGCTTCTCGGATTCCGCATCGGTCCCCCGGCGGGCCAGATCGACCAGCAATTGGGTTACATCGTCAGCCTCCCCCTCCAGCGCCGCGCCTGCCAGGACATCGGCCCGGTTCTCGCGTTCGGCCAAGAGCAAGGCGGAAGCGTCCGAGGCCTCGTCGGACAATGTGTAGACCGACACACCATCGGCCTCTCCCTCCAACAGCGCATCGGCGTGGAGCGAGATGAAGACATGCCCGGATGCACGGCGCGCGACCCTGAGGCGGTCGCGGAGAGAAACAAAGACATCCTGGGATCGGGTCAAAACGGCTGTCATCCCCGGTTCGCGATTGATCCTGTCGGCCAGTGCACGTCCAACGGTCAGAACGATGTCCTTCTCCTTCAGCCCGTCTGAGTTCGCGCCAGGGTCGATGCCGCCATGCCCGGGATCAACGACAACGATCAGGTCTGAGCTGGGGGCTGCATCGGGGGCCTCCTCGGGAAGTTGCCACAAGGTGTCTTCGGGCTGGCCGGACCGCGCGGCGAACGCCTCCCCTGTCGCGGGCAGAAGGTCGATCACCAGGTCGCTCCTGTCGTCCTCCTCGCGGAGGAACACCCGGTTGGGCACCATCGGGGCGCTCAGATCCATCACGACTCGCGTTTCTCCGAGCCGGAATAACCCATATCGCAGGTCTGCGATTTCAGGCAGTTCGTCGATGGCAGAGAGATCGGCGCGCCAGTCGAACGCGTCGAAATCCAGAACCAGACGGCGCGGACTGTCCAACAGAAACAGGTCATAGACCGGCGCGCGGTCGAAACTCATCGTCAGGCGGATGCGCGAGCCGACCCGCCCCTGTTCGAATGCCTGAAGGGTCAGGCGCCCGTCTGCCCAGGACGCGCTCACACTCAGCAAAACCGCTATCAGACCGGCAATCCACCGCACGCGCTTCCTCCGCTTTGGCTCAATCAACCGGGCAAGCCTATGCCATATGGGCGCAATAAGGGAATTGTCAGCGCTTCCGACTGGGCGTATACGGCGATTAGGACGTGCTTTTTGTCCACCGCAAGACCTTGGGCCAACAGCTCTGGCTGCGGATGTCAGGACAAGGCGATCGAGTTCGACGTCGATATCGCGCTGGATCAGATCCCGCGCCGATCACGGCAGAAGGTCATCGCCAAAGCCCGCCCCCGACGCGCTTACGCGCCGAGAGTTCACTGTGCCCTGTGGTGGCACCCGTAGAAAAGTTGCGAGAATGAGCCCGCTGCAACCGCATCGACCTGCCCGACCGACTCACCCTGAGGGGTGCCGGGCAGCACGGTTGACACCGCGCTCGAACGCCAAACATGAAAGACAGCCGAGCCTTGCCCCACCCGGGCGAAGGCCTTTCGGCTTTAGGAACACATGGCCAAGAAAATGCTTATTGATGCCACCCACCCGGAGGAGACCCGGGTCGTGGTGGTTGATGGAAACAAGGTCGACGATTTCGATTTCGAGTCGACGGCCAAACGGCAACTCGCCGGAAACATCTATCTCGCCAAGGTAACGCGGGTCGAGCCCTCGCTACAGGCCGCTTTTGTCGATTACGGCGGGAACCGGCACGGATTCTTGGCGTTCTCGGAGATCCATCCGGACTATTACCAAATCCCGGTCGCCGACCGCGAGGCTTTGCTGGCAGAGGAGGCGGAGGCGGCCCGATCGGAAGCCGATGACGACACCGAGACCGAAGACAAGCCACGCAAATCGCGCCGGAGTCGCGGCGGACGACGCTCGAAATCGGCTGATGCGCAGGACGCGAAGGACGAAGGCGGCGACAAGGCCGAGCGCTCGAACAAGGCAGAGGTCGCTGGTCTGGAGGTGATCAGCCTCGCAGGGGAAGGCGACGAGAACGCTCAGCAGGACGTCCCGGCCTCTCTCGCGGTCCTCGACAATGGCGAGGCGCCAGAGGACGCACCGGCCGCTACAGAACCGTCCCCGGAAGAGCCGACTTCTGATGAGATGACGGCCGAGCCTGCCGAGACGCCTGCTGCCGAGGAGGCTGAGACCGACACGAGCACCATCGCTCCTGAAACCGTTGAGGCCGATGCTTCCGACGCGGAGGCACCTGACGAAACCACGGTAGCGGGCACCGATGGTGAGGGAACACCGGCGGAGGCAGGCCAGGACCCTTCGTCTGACACGCCGCGGACCATTGCTGAAGACACCGGGCTCGATGGCGAGAAAATCTCGGAGGAGATCCCCGAAGACAGCCGCCAGAAACCCGGAGAGCCCGCAGAGACCGAGGCGGTGCAGGAAGCTGAAGCCCCCGAAGCGATGGAGGCGGAATCGGGCGAACCTGCCGCTGATGCTGCAGAGGCCACGCCAGCAGAGCCCGCCTCCGATAAAGGTGCTGCGGAGCCCCCCTCCACCGACGCGGCGCCGACCGAGGACAGCGCAGAAGCATCGGATGACGACACGTCTTCAGAGTCGGGCGACGGCGAAACGGCCAAGCCGCGCAAACGCCAACGCCGGTCGCGCCGCAAGAAGGACACCGCGGCGGACGACATCAACGGCGCGCAGGAGGCGAATGGCACCGATCAGGACGCCGAGAGCGAAGAAGTCGAGTCGGTTGGCGCCGAGGACCTCCAGGAGGAAGTCGCTCGAGCCCGCTCGGCCCGCCGCCGACGCTACAAGATCCAGGACGTGGTCAAAGTCCGCCAGATCATGCTGGTCCAAGTGGTCAAGGAGGAGCGAGGCAACAAAGGCGCTGCCCTGACCACCTATCTCAGCCTCGCCGGTCGCTATTGCGTCCTGATGCCGAACACGGCGCGGGGCGGCGGGATCAGCCGCAAGATCACCAATGTCTCGGACCGCAAGCGCCTGCGCGAGATTGTCGACGAGCTGGAAGTCCCGAAAGGCATGGGCCTGATCGTCCGCACCGCCGGCGCCGAACGCACCCGGCCCGAGATCAAGCGCGATTACGAATTCCTCTCCCGCCAATGGGAGAGCGTTCGCGAACTGACGCTGAAATCTATCGCGCCCACGCTGATCTATGAAGAAGGCAGTCTGATCAAACGCTCGATCCGCGATCTCTACTCGAAAGAGATCGATACGGTGATGGTCGAGGGCCCAGACGGGTATCGCGAGGCTAAGGACTACATGAAAATGCTCATGCCGTCCCACGCCAAGAATGTGCAGCAATATGGCGATCCGGTCCCGCTCTATGCCCGCTATCAGGTGGAAAGCTACCTGAACGGCATGTTCTCGCCCACGGTGCAGCTGAAATCCGGCGGCTACATCGTGATCGGCGTCACCGAAGCCCTTGTGGCCGTGGATGTGAACTCGGGCCGGGCGACCAAACAGGGCTCGATCGAGGAAACCGCCCTGCAGACCAATCTGGAGGCCGCCGATGAGGTGGCCCGGCAATGCCGGTTGCGCGACCTCGCCGGGCTGATCGTGATCGACTTCATCGATATGGAGGAGAACCGCAACAACCGCGCCGTTGAAAAACGCATGAAGGAGCGGTTGAAGAACGACCGCGCCCGGATCCAGATCGGCCGCATCTCCTCATTCGGCTTGATGGAGATGTCACGACAACGGCTGCGGCCGGGGCTGCTCGAGGCGACCACACAGGTCTGTCCGGTTTGCAAAGGGATGGGCATCATCCGCTCGGATGAAAACATGGCCCTGTCGATCCTGCGCGAGGTCGAGGAAGAAGCGGTGCGCGGCAAGGCCGAAGAGATCAACATCACCGCCCCGGTCGAGATCACCAATTTTCTGATCAACCACAAACGCGAGCATATCGCGATGATCGAGAGCCGGTGCTCGGTGGCGCTGAACGTGCTGGGTAGCTCGACGATGGTCAGCCCGGATTACACGGTCGAACGGGCAAAATCGCCCAGCCGGCAGCCCGTCCGGCAAACCGCTGTCGTGACGGCGGGATCGGTTGTGACCGATGCGGATTACGAGATCGAAGAGGATATCGAGGACGAGGCCACCGACACCGAAGAGAACCAGGCCTCCGATAATGACGAGGGCGACCGCACCGACCGGGAAGGTCGCTCCCGCCGCCGCCGCGGCAAGCGTGGCGGGCGCCGGCGCCGGAGCCAGGATGGAACAGATGAAGGTGGCGAGGGTCAGAACGCGGACGCCGCGCCGCAAGATAGCGAGGCTGCCCGGGACGAGGACGAGGAGAGCTCGAAACCCCGCCGCAGGCGTCGGAAGAAGAAGACCGCGACCGGCGAGGGAGAAGAGGCGCCGGAGAAGGCGGCAGAGCCAGCGGCGGCGGATGACACCCCGCAGGCAGAGGGTGACGACACCCCGCGGGCGAAGGACGATGAGACCCCTGCCCCTGACGAGGCTTTGCCGGAACCGCAGGATACCGCTCCCCCCGCCGACAGCACTGTGGAGGAAGAGGTCGAACCGATCCCCACGGACGCTGCCGCTGTAGCGGGAACCATGCCTTCCGACGCGGAAGTTGACCAGTCGGAGACCACCGATGCGGCTCAGACCCTCGAGACGGAAGACCACGTTCGATCTTCCGAGGCCAAGGCAGAGGATCCCGTGACCGAAAGCCCAGCGGAGCCCGCGCCGGAACTGGCCACGGCAGATGCAGGTGGGCCGGTTGAAGACACGCCGAAGAAGCCCAAGCGCCGTGGCTGGTGGTCGCTGCGCGGGTAACCGTGCTCTGGCCGCCGCGACCTACAGAAATGCGCGGAGGCGCTTCACCGCCTCGATAATGCGCGCAGTCTCCTGCGCATAGGAGAAGCGCATCGTGCCGTGCCCCCGGACCGGATCGAAATCCAGGCCCGGGGTCGCAGCCACACCAGCCTGCTGGAGCAAGAGACGGCAGAACGAGGCGCTGTCATCCGCCGAGGGTGGGATGCGCGCGTAGACATAGAATGCCCCATCACTCGGCGCGATCTCGGTAAAGCCAAGCTCCGGCAGCGCTTCCGTGAGGAGCTCCCTGTTCCGGGCATAGATGTCGATATGGCCGGCAACCTCACGCGTGCCGTCTTCGGAGAGCGCCCCGAGGGCCGCGACCTGGCTGGCATGCGATGGGCAGATGAAAAGGTTCTGTGCGAGGTTCTGGATGCTGCGCACGAACCGCTCAGGCACGACCATCCAGCCGATGCGCCACCCGGTCATTGCCCAGTATTTCGAGAAGGAATTGATCACGAAGACCTCGTCGGTCAGCTCCAGCGCCGAGACCGCCGGGGCCCCATAAGTCAGGCCGTGATAGATTTCGTCTGAGATCAGGGCGACATCCGCTGCGCTGCACCAGTCGACGAGGTGCTGAAGCTCAGCGCGGGGCAGCATCGAACCCGTGGGATTGGCCGGGCTGGCGATCAGCAGGCCATCGAGCGCGCCTGCCGCGTCTAGCCCCGTTGGCGTCGGCTGATAGCGGGTGTCCAATCCCGCTTCGATCCGCACCGGCATCAGCCCCAGGCTGGCCGAGACGTTTCGATAGCAAGGATAGCCCGGATCGGCCATTGCCAGCCGCGCACCAGGCTCGAACAGCGTGAGGAATGACAGGATAAACCCCGCGGAAGATCCGGCGGTCACCACCACCCGCTCCGGATCGAGGGAGATCCCATGCCGCTGGCGATAGACCTCCGCGATGCCCTCGCGCAATTCAGGCAGACCCAGCCCGCTCGTATACCCAAGCACGGCGCCTGATGCCATGTCCCCCGCCAAGGCGTCCTGAGCCGCGCGTGGCGCCGGATGCGACGGCTCGCCGACCTCCATATGCACAATGTCCCGCCCCGACCGCTCCAAAGCCCGCGCATCGGCCAGCACATCCATGGCGAAGAAGGGCGGCGTTTGGGCTCGGGCAGATATTTTCACACCGAAGTTCCTTCTCTGCCGCGACCGATGGCCATATGTTGAGACGTGGAGACAGCGACGCCTCCTGACCAGAGCCTGTTGATCCGAGAGGAGGATTGCAAGTGTGCGTCTCATTCGTCCGATATTCGGCCCCGGCACTGGCGGTCCTGCTGGCGCTTGCTCTCACGCTCGCGGTCGTGCCGAGAGCGTCGGCCCAGGGCCTGATCCGCGATGCCGAGATCGAGCGGACCCTGAGGATGATAAGCGATCCTCTCATTCAGGCGGCGGGTTTGAACCCGGCCTCGGTCGATATCCACATCGTGAATGACCGCAGCCTGAACGCGTTCGTCGCCGGAGGCCCGAACATCTTCCTGAATACCGGGCTGATGATCGAATTGGAGTCGCCGGCCGAGTTGCAGGGCGTGATCGCCCACGAGATTGGCCATATCACCGGCGGGCACGCCGCCCGGCGCGCCATCAAGCTGCGCGCGGCGCAAGGGCCTGCGCTGCTCGGCCTGTTGGCCGGAATCGCGATCGGTGCGGCTGGAGGCGGGGCTGCCAGCGCCGCGGTGGTCTCGGGCACACAAGGTGCCCTGTTTCGTGACCTGTTGCGGCATAACCGGGCCGAGGAAGCCTCGGCCGATCAGGCCGCGCTGACCTATCTCGACCGCGCGGGCGTCGACCCGGCCGGCCTCCAGCGGGTGTTTCAGCGGTTCCGCGGGCAGGAGGTGTTCACGGTCGGCAATATCGACCCCTATGCCGTGACGCACCCGCTCTCGAGCCAGCGGATGCAACTGATCGACCGCCGGGTGGCGCAGACCGACCGATCGCGCCTGGTCGAGGACAAGACCGTCCTCTACTGGCATGCGAGGACCCGGGCGAAACTGATCGGTTTCCTCAACAATCCCGAGCGGGTCCTCAACCAGTTGGAGGGCAAGCCGGAGACCGAGGACATTCTCTACGCGAAAACCGTGGCGCTCCACCGGGCCCCCGCGCCGCAGGAGGCGATTTCCGCCGCCGACCGGCTGATCGCGATGCGCCCGTCCGATCCGTATTACATCGAGCTCAAGGGACAGATCCTCTACGAGTCGGGTCAGGCCGCCGCTGCCATCCCGCTCTATCGCAAGGCCAGTGAGTTGGCGCCCAACACGCCCTTGTTGCAGGCGGGGCTCGGCCGGGCGCTCTTGTCCTTGAATGAGCCTGCAGCCGACCGCGAGGCTTTGCGCGTGCTGCAGGCGGCGCGTCGCAATGATCTTTATGACGCGACGGCCCTGCGCTCGCTGGCCACCGCCTATTCTCGCGCGGGGGACAACGGCATGGCAACCCTGGCCACTGCCGAGCGGCACGCCCTGGTGGGCCGGACCGAGGAGGCCGTGTTCCAGGCCCGCCGGGCCGAGAAACTGCTGCCCGAGGGCTCTCCCGGCTGGCTGCGGGCACAAGACATCCTCAGCCTTGACACGAACTGACCGCCGGGAAACAAAAGCGCATGATCATACGCATCTCCGCCTTCTTCGCCGCCGTTGTTTCAGCAGCCGTCATCACCGCTGTGTCGCCCGCCGCTGCGCAGGACCAGTCTCTGCCCGAGGCCGGCCCGCTCTCGCCGCAACAACGCGATCTGCTGCGCGACGAGATCCGGTCCTATCTGCTCGACAACCCCGAGGTCATCCTCGAGGCGATCGAGGTGTTGGAGACCCGGCGCGAAAGCGCAGCCGCCGAGGCGGATCGCGACCTCGTCGCGGCGCATGCCGAGCAGATCTATGAGGACGGGTTCAGCTATATCGCCGGCAACCCCGAAGGTGATGTGACCCTGGTCGAGTTCTCCGATTACCGATGCGGATATTGCCGCCAGGCGCATCCGCAAATCCTGGAGCTTGTGGCCACCGATCCGGACCTGAGGGTCATCATCAAGGAGTTTCCCATCCTCGGCCCCGACTCGGTCGCGGTTGGCCGGATGGCGCTTGCGGCGCTGGAGGTCGATCCCAGCCGGTATGGCGCCCTGAACGATGCGCTGATGTCCTATCCGGGCAATCTGACCGAGACGACAGGATATCTGGTCGCCAAGGAAACCGGCTATGACGTCACCGCGCTGAAGGAAGCGGCGGCGCAGGAGACGGTGTCCTCGCGGCTGGAGGCAAACTATGCGCTGGCGCAGACCCTGGGCCTGCAAGGCACCCCCAGCTTCATCCTCGGCGGGGAGATCATCCGCGGGTTCTTGCCCATCGAGGATATGCGCGACCTGGTGGCGGCCGCGCGCAATGCGGACGCCGCCGCGAATTGAACCCATCCGCTTGTCTGCACAACCGCAGGCATTCTTTGACCTTGCCGCCGATTTGCCTATAACCCGCGCATCCCGAAGGGTCGCCGGGCTCCGGCGGACCAAAACAATCCAGAACGCTGCCGGGATCGGACGGAGAGGGCGCAATGAGCAAGAGCACCGAGACGGATGTTGCCTTTATCAAGGCTTTAGCCGATCTGCTGAACGAGTCGGATCTGACCGAGTTGGAAGTCGATCGCACTTATGGCACCGATGACGGGATGGTCGTTCGGCTGTCGCGCGGCAGCACCGCTCCGGCCCCGGTCTATGCCGCGCCTCCCGCCTCTCCCTCGCCGATCATGGCGGCGGCACCGGTCGAGGCTGCACGCGAGGGCACGTCGTCAAGCAATGTCGATCTCGAGGGCGCCGTAACCTCTCCGATGGTCGGTACCGCCTATCTGGCGCCTGAACCCGATGCGCCGCCCTTCGTGAAAGCCGGCGATCAGGTCGCCGAGGGGGACACGCTGCTGATCATTGAAGCGATGAAGACGATGAATCAAATCCCAGCCCCGCGCTCGGGCACGGTCAAGCAGGTGCTCGTCGCGAATGGTGAGCCGGTCGAGTACGGCGCGCCGCTCGTCGTCCTCGTCTGAGGCCCGTGCAATGTTCAAGAAAATCCTGATCGCCAATCGCGGCGAGATCGCGCTCCGGGTCATCCGCGCCGCGCGGGAAATGGGGATCCAGACCGTCGCGATCCACTCCACCGCCGATGCCGATGCGATGCATGTCCGCATGGCCGATGAGAGCATCTGCGTCGGCCCGCCCTCCTCGGCGCAAAGCTATCTGAACCAGCCCGCCATCCTCTCGGCCTGCGAGATCGTGGGCGTGGACGCGGTGCATCCGGGCTATGGGTTTCTGTCCGAGAACCAGAACTTTGCCCGCATTGTCGAAGCCCACCAGATCGCCTTTATCGGGCCGACCGCCGATCATATCGCCGTCATGGGTGACAAGATCGCCGCCAAGGAGACCATGCGCAAGCTGGGCGTTCCTTGCGTCCCCGGCTCGGATGGCGGGGTGGCGACGGTGGACGAGGCCAAGGCGGTGGCCGCCGAGATCGGCTATCCTGTTCTGGTCAAGGCGGCCTCGGGCGGCGGCGGGCGCGGGATGAAAGTGGCCAAGTCCGCAGATGATCTGCCGGTCGCCTTTTCTTCGGCCCGCACCGAGGCGAAGGCCGCCTTTGGCGACGATGCCGTCTATATCGAGAAATACCTCACCCTGCCCCGGCATATCGAGGTGCAGGTGATCGCCGACACCCATGGCAATGCTTGCCATCTGGGAGAGCGCGACTGCTCGCTGCAGCGACGGCATCAGAAAGTCTTCGAAGAAGCCCCATCACCCATCATCGACGCCGAGACGCGGGACCGGATCGGCAAGACCTGTGCCGATGCAATCCGCGACATGGGCTATCGCGGGGTTGGCACAGTCGAGTTCCTCTATGAGAATGGCGAGTTCTATTTCATCGAGATGAACACCCGTCTGCAGGTCGAACATCCGGTCACCGAGATGATCTATGGCGTCGACCTCGTCCGCGAGCAGATCCGGATTGCCGAAGGGCGTCCGCTGAGCTTCCGCCAAGAGGACCTGACCCCCTCGGGTCATGCGATCGAATGCCGGATCAATGCCGAGAAACTGCCCGATTTCGCGCCCTGCCCCGGCAAGGTTTCCGCCTATCATGCGCCCGGCGGGCTGGGGGTGCGGATGGATTCGGCCCTCTATGCCGGCTATACGGTGCCGCCCTATTACGACAGTCTGATCGGCAAGCTGATCGTTCATGGCCAGGACCGAGAGGCGGCAATGATGCGCCTCCACCGGGCCCTGCACGAGTTGATCGTCGATGGGATTGAAACCTCCGTTCCGCTGTTCCACGCGCTTTTGGAGGATCCCGAGATCCGCAACGGCGTTTACGATATTCATTGGTTGGAGCGCTGGCTGGAGACCCGTTTCGGCTGAACCCATGCTAGGCTGCCGTCCATGAAGGACGCAGAATCATCCGATCTCGATCTAACCCCTGCCCTGCTGCTGCGCGCCTATGAGGCCGGGGTTTTCCCGATGGCCGAGAGCGCTGAGTCGGACAAAGTCTTTTGGGTCGATCCGCGCCGGCGCGGTGTCCTGCCGCTGGACAGTTTTCACCTGTCGCGCAGCCTGCGCAAACGGCTGCGGCGTCATGATTATGACGTGACCATTGACCGCTGCTTCGATGAGGTCGTTCAGGCCTGTGCGGACCGTGAAGAGACCTGGATCAACCCGCAGATCAGCGGGCTCTATGGCGCGCTCCACCATCTCGGCTTTGCCCATTCGCTGGAGGTCTGGCAGGGCGATGCGCTGATGGGCGGGCTCTATGGCGTCAGGATCGGTGGGGCGTTTTTTGGCGAGAGCATGTTCTCCGCCGCCCCCGACGGGTCAAAGATTGCGCTGGCTTATCTGGTGGCGCGCCTGCGCAAGGGCGGGTTCACCCTGCTCGACACGCAATTCACCACACCGCATCTGGAAAGCCTGGGAGCCATCGAAATCCCCCGCGCCGATTATCGCCGCTGGCTGGATGAGGCGCTGGGCCTGCAGGGCAATTTCTACTCGCTACCGGTGTCGAGTTCTCCGGATGCGGTGATACAATTGATCACCCAGACATCATAGCGCGGGTGGTCGAAGGCCGAGAGCGCGGGGCTCTCCGCGAACATCCAGCCCGAGAAATCAGGCTGCAGGCTCTGTTGGCGCAGGTCCCAAATCTTCACGAACGCAATCGCCCCGCCCAGAGAGGTATCATCCGAGGTGCGGCAGGCATCGACCCGGACCCTGAGGCGGCCGATCTCGATCTCGTCGGCCGTGGCCAGATCAAAGGTTTCGATCTCGCCCGTCATCTTGTCGAGCTGCCGCAGCCGGGCGCCGGGCTTGCTCTCGGTCACCGGGCGGGCGATCTCGATCGGGCGGCGCGGACCGACGAGGTCGTTATATGTCTTGAAAGGCGCGCGCTGAAAGCGGCCGGTCCGGCGCTCCGTCTGCGTCTCCGAGGTGGTCTGCGCCTCGACCGGCAAGCCCAGGGCGAGGATAAACGCCAGGACAAGGCCCCTCATCGCCGGATCGCCTTGAGGCGGATTCGGACATAATCCGCCGTCCAATTGCCAGCGGCGTCGCACAGGGCGGGACGCAGCAAGGCCTCGATTTCCCGTGCTGCGGCAGCCCGTGTCGTCTCGGGCAGCGCTGCGAGGGCGGGTGCCGCGAGGGTGGCGAGCCAGGTTTGCATATCCGTCCCGATCGATGTTGGCCGCGGGATCAGATCGCAGGCGATGACATCAAAACCCGCCTGCTCCATCCGGTTCCAGTGCTCGGCGGCGCTGGGAAAGTACCATATGTCGCGCAGGTCGGTCGCGATGCCATGGTCCCGCGCCAAAACGGCGATGATCGCGGTGCGGATCGCCGCCACATTTCCCATGCCGCCGAATTCTGCCACCAGCCGCCCGCCGGGACGGAGACAGCGGGCAATCCCCGCCAGGACCGCATCGGGCTCGGTCATCCAATGCATCGCGGCATTGGAGAAAACCGCGTCAAAAGGGGCGTCGAAGGCGAGGGCATGCGCATCGGCAACCTCTGCCACCACCCCGCGCGCGCAGGCGGCTGCCACCATGTCGGGCGAGGCATCGACGCCCAGGACATCGGCGCCCGCCGCCGCGATCCTCTCGGTCAGAACCCCATCGCCGCAGCCGAGATCGAGGATCCGCTCTCCAGCCTCAGGCGCCAACAGGTCAAACACCGCGCCGCCCAGATCGGTCACGAACCGCGCGTTCCTGGCATAGCGGTCAGCCGACCACGCATCCTCTGGCGCGGTTTCCATGGTCACTCACCACTGCCCGCGATGAAGCGGCCGACCAGATCGAGAAGGTTGATCGAGTCCTGCGTGAACTCGATCTCGTCGCCATTTTCCAGCATGAACTCGGACCCGCCCGGTCCGATGGCCAGGAAATTGTCGCCCAACAGGCTGGAGGAGGTGATCTTCACATCCGAGTCCTCCGGGATCAGCACGCCCTCGCGGATCGCCAAGGTCACCACCGCCTTATAGCTGTCCGGGTCCAGATCCATCGCGGTGACCGAGCCGATCTTGACCCCGCCGATGCGAACATCATTTCCGGGTGCCAGCCCCTCGGCCTTGCGGAACTCGGCCACCAGTTCATAGCCGCCACCGGTGCCGCCCAGATCGGCAGTGTTCGCGGCATAGACGATAAACCCGGCTGCCGCCGCCAGGACCGCGCCGCCGATCAGCGCCTCGACCGTGTTGCTGGCCATTACTCGGGCGTCCAGGCTTCGTAATCGCCCGAGGCACGGGGCCGTGTCGCGGGCGTTAGGACCGAGCCCGGCGGGCGATAGGCCTCGCCCGTGCCGGTCAGATTGGGTTTGTGATCCCGCTCCCATTCCTTGCGCTTCAGCGGCTGATCGGTCGGCGGTTCGTCATAGGTGTGGTGCAGCCAGCCATGCCAGTCGGGCGAGACGCGGCTCGCCTCGGCCACTCCATCATAGATCACCCAGCGGCGTTTGCCATCGCGGGTCTGATAGAACACGTTGCCGTGATCGTCCTCGCCCACACGTTCGCCGTTGCGGGCGGTGAACAGGCGGGTGCCGATGGTCTGGCCGTTCCACCAGGTGAAGAGTTCATTGAACAAGCCCATGCGCGCCTCGCAGTGAATAGAACTCGCTCCGTTATGGCGTAGGCCGGGGCGCAGGTCTAGAGCGGCTCAAGGTCGCCCTCGGCCCGCATCGCATGGAAATTTGCCTCAAACTCAGCGAACCGCCCGGCCGCGATCGCGTTGCGCATGCTGGCCATCAACTCCTGATAGTAGTGCAGGTTGTGCCAGGTCATCAGCATCGAGGAAATGATCTCTCCCGCCTTGTGCACATGGTGGAGATAGGCGCGGGAGTAATTGGCGCAGGCGGGGCACGAACAATCCGGGTCCAGCGGGCGCGGATCATTGGCGTGGCGCGCATTGCGGATATTCACCACACCGCGCCGCGTGAACGCCTGCCCCGTCCGGCCCGAGCGGCTGGGGAGCACGCAGTCGAACATATCCACCCCCCGCTTGACCGCACCAACCAGATCGTCCGGTTTGCCGACCCCCATCAGATAGCGAGGGCGGTCCTGGGGCAGCATTTCGGGGGCATAGTCGAGGACATCGAACATGATCTCCTGCCCCTCGCCGACGGCCAACCCGCCAATGGCATAGCCGGGAAAGCCGATCTCGCGCAGCCGCTCGGCGCTTTCCGCCCGCAAATCGCGGAAGGCGCTTCCCTGCTGGATGCCGAACAGCGCGTGGCCCGGACGGTCGCCAAACGCCTCGCGCGAGCGCAGGGCCCAGCGCATCGAGAGCTGCATCGAGGTCTCCGCCTCCGCCTCGGTACAGGGGAACGGCGTGCACTCATCGAAGGCCATCACGATATCCGACCCCAACAGTCGTTGGATCTCCATCGAGTTCTCCGGCGTCAGCATATGTTTCGACCCATCGATATGGGATTTGAAGCTGACCCCTTCCTCGGTCATCTTGCGCAGATCGGCCAGACTCATGACCTGATAGCCGCCCGAGTCGGTCAGGATCGGCCCTCCCCAGTTCATGAATCGGTGCAGCCCACCCAGATCGGCCACCTGCTGCGCCCCGGGCCGCAGCATCAGATGATAGGTGTTGCCCAGCAGGATCTGCGCACCGGTCGCTGCCACGCTCTCGGGCAACATGGCCTTGACCGTCCCTGCCGTGCCCACGGGCATGAAGGCCGGCGTCTCGATCGTGCCACGCGGTGTCTCGATCCGCCCGCGCCGGGCGCGGCCATCGGTGGTCTCGAGAGTGAAGGAGAAGTTGGTCATGCGCGAAGCCTCCGCTACACTGCTTCAAGAGGGTTTCGCCCAGGATGGCAAGCCCTGCTGCGCAAGGGGGGAGCGATGGGGCGTATCGGAGTGATGTTGCCGGTGGCCGGGGTATTGGCCCTCCTCGGCACCCTGATCCTGCTGGTCGGCCTTTTCGCGAACGCCCGTCAGGACCAGTTGGAAGCCGACGGTAAACCGGCGACGGCCACGGTGATCGACAAGGAACGCAAGGTCACCCGCAACCGAAATTACAGCCCCAGCGACCCCAGCAAGGGCCCGCGCGAGAACATCACCTTCGACCTCACCCTGCGCTTCACCCCTGAGGGCGAAGATCTGCGTGAGGTAACCGGCGCGGTCTATGAGCAGCAGTTCCAGGAGACGGAGATTGGTGACACGGTGGGGGTGATCTATTCCGCTTCGGATCCGGGGGTTTGGGATTGGGCGGGGGTGGAGCGGAGCCGCGGTCCGGCCAACGCGGCGCTCTATATCGGCGGTTTCCTGATCTTCGTCGCGCTGATCATTATCGCGAAAGCGTTCGGCCTCTTCGCCCGGCGCCGCTGAGCCCACTGGACGCGGCGCGGGCGGGTTTCTATATCTGGCGCAGCAACAGAGGATCACGCCATGCCAGACAGCGCCCCACAGGAAGGCGACCCGCTGATCAAACCGTCCAGCGAGGATCACCCGCTTTACGAGGATCTCGTGGCGGCCTGCAAGACGGTGTTCGACCCGGAGATCCCGGTGAATATCTATGACTTGGGCCTGATCTACTCGATCCGGGTGAACGAGGAGAGCCATGTCGATGTCGACATGTCGCTGACAGCTCCGGGCTGCCCGGTGGCCGAATTCATGCCCGGCTGGGTGGCCGAAGCGATCGAGCCCCTGCCCGGCGTCAAATCGGTGAATGTCGAGATCGTCTGGGAACCACCCTGGGGCATGGAGCGCCTGACCGATGAGGCGCGGCTGGAACTGGGGATGATCTGACGCAGGCGGTGCGCTTCGTCACGGCCCTGCCCTCGGGTGCGATGCTAAAGTGTCGCCACCGGACATGGAGGGTCAGTTGACGCGCAAACCGACAGACACGCCCCAGATCATCGCCGAGGAGGCGCTCGACGCGGCTCAGGGCGGGGCCGCAAGGACCAAAATCCTCAAAGCGCCTGGCGACCGGGTTCAGAAGTTCGAGGGCGGCGTCGTCTCGGCTGTCACCGAGATCAACACGACGCTCGACGATTGAGACTGGCCGCCGCGACCCGGCTGCTCTTGTGCAAGCACCCCGGCAAGCCTATTTTCAGCGCCGGAGGTGACCGATGTTTGCGATTCCCGGACAAGACCCTGTCTCTCTAACTCCCGCCGCGATCAAGCGGATCCAAATGCTGATGGATGGCACCGAGGTGAAGGGCCTGCGCATCGGCGTCAAAAAGGGCGGCTGCGCGGGCATGGAATACACCATGGAGCACGCGACCGAGATTGGCGAACATGACGCGGTGGTCGAGCGCGAAGGCGCCCGCGTGATGATCGCCCCGATGGCGCAGATGTTCCTGATCGGCACCGAGATTGACTACAAGACCTCGCTGCTGGAAAGCGGGTTCGTGTTCAACAACCCGAATGTCTCCGAAGCCTGTGGCTGCGGCGAGTCGATCAAGTTCTCCAGCATGTGATGGCGGTCAGCCGCGAGGTGACGGACCACGTCCGTGACTTGTTCTCAGGCCTTGGCCCCATCGAGATCAAACGGATGTTCGGCGGCGCGGGCGTTTATCTGGGCGATGCGATGTTCGCGCTGATCACCTCGGACGGCGAAATCTATCTGCGAGGCGACGATAATCTGGGCGCCGCGTTCGAAGCCTCGGACGCCACCCGCTGGGTCTATCGCGGCCAGAAGAAACCCGTCTCGATGCCCTATTGGCAGTTGCCGGAACCTGCGATGGAGGACCCGGACGAGGCCCTGCATTGGGCCCGCCAAGCTCTGATCATCGCCGAACAGGCCGCCGCCGAGAAGCGCGCCCGCAAGGCCCGCCGAGGCTGACGACATGAGCCCATCGCCGATCCGGCCTGTTTCAATTTGAGAAGCTTTTCCACCAAATCGGGACGCTGATGGTGGTGACACCGTCCTTTATCCTGTTATCGTTTCCCAAACCATAGAGGCCGCGTCCATGTCGCATCACGAGTCACAGCTCAAGGCGCAATTTTACCTGACCGCGCCGCAGCCATGTGCCTATCTCGACGGGCGTGAAGAACGAAAAGTCTTCACCACGCTGCAAGGCACGACGGCCGTGTCGGTCAACAATGCCCTGTCGATCAAAGGCTTTCGTCGCTCGCAGTCGGTGATCTACCGCCCGGCCTGTGTCGGATGCTCGGCCTGTATGTCGATCCGGATCCCAGTGGCGGAGTTCCAGCCGAACCGCACGCAGCGCCGTCTGATCCGCCGCAACTCGGATCTGGCCCGGCGCCCCTGCGAGGCTTGGGCGACCGAGACGCAATTCGACCTGTTCCGCCGCTATCTCGACCATCGCCATGCCGGGGGCGGCATGGCCGATATGGATGCGTTCGATTATGCGTCGATGGTGGATGAGACCCCGGTGAATTCGACGGTGGTCGAATACGCCTCCATCGACCGGCAGACGGGGACACAACGTCTCGTGGCGGCCTGTCTGAGCGATATCCTCGCCGATGGGATCTCGATGGTCTATTCCTTCTTCGAACCGGAGGAGACCGGCCGGTCGCTGGGCGCCTATATGATCCTCGACCACCTGGCCCTGGCGCGCGAGATGGGGCTGCAATTCGTCTATCTCGGCTATTGGGTCTCGGGCTCACCGAAGATGGACTATAAAACGCAGTATCGCCCGTTTGAGCTTTGCGACGGCGCGAAATGGCGCCGCTTCAAGGATGTCGAGGACTTTCGTAACTGGCAAGCCAACCGAACCGTGGTGTTCCGCGACCCGATTGTCGATTGAGGGCGCTGCTCACCAGGTGAGGGCTCATGCGTCGCGGTGCGACAGGCCCCGCCAGCAGAACGTCAAAATGACATAACGAATTGATCTGAAGGAAAGCCCAGGCGCGAGGACCGACGCGCCCGGGTGGTGGATCATTCTTCCTCTTCGCCCAACCCCAGGATGTCGAGTTCGATCACGGCGAAGGCGATGATCCAGAGCCAGGCATCGGCGGCTTCGAGCCGGGCGGTCGGATCCAGGCTCCAGACGCAGGCGATGACCCCGAGAGTACCGTAGAGCACGGTTTTCATCCCGTTCAAAACCTTACGAGAGCGTCCCTGGTCAGCGCCGGGCACATAGGCTTCCCAGTAGAGGACGGCGCTCACGCCCAGCCAGGTGCTCGAATTGATGACATCACGCCACTCCCCCTCCAGCGCGAATTGGACGGTCGTATAGAGGATGACGAGATGGCAGAAGATGTTGATGCCATGCACCAGGACGCGTTCGTTCATCGAGGTGTTGGGATCTTCCTCGCGGGTCAGTTCCCATTCCACCACGCCGATCAGGGCGATCCAGGCAAAGCCTTCGACCGCCGCCGTTGCCGTCTCGTGGGTTAGGCCGAAGACAATAGCATTGTGCACGAAGACTGCGTAGAGGGCGAGTTTGAAGACGAGGAAGGCGGTCGGGCTGATTTGCGGGCGTTGCGGGACGGATTGAGCGATGGCTTGGGCATAGGGCTTGGCGCGGTCGGCAAAGGCAGGAAGGTCGATCGACATCTCGTATCTCCATTTGCTTTCTGGCGCTGGTCGATCCGGTCCCGGTGTCCGCTGCGCCCTCTCGGCTCTCTGGAGTCAAAATTACGTGAGGAGAGTTAATCAGTGAAATTGCGATATGCGATCTTTTTATCCAGATTACAGATTATTGATTGGGGCAGAACTGTGGTTAGCCAAGAGCGAATCAGCCCTCAGTTGCAGGCGGAGCGTGCTATCTCCGCAGTCTGCGAGACCGCTGCTCGACACGGATGCGGGTGTAATGCGTGGTCATCACGTAATCCTTCGCCGGGCCGCGCACGTCCCAAATGCTGGTCCAGTGATCCTCCCCGAAATCATAGGAGACGCGGTAGCGATCTTCACCGCAGAGATGCACGGCCTCCGGTTCTTCGAGAATGAAATCGTGGAATGGGCGGCCATCCTCGTATTGCACCTCGACCCGGCCGCCTTCGGGGAAACGCCAGAGCGAGCGCCGGTCGGCATGGTAGTCATGGCCCTTGAAGCGCAGAACCCCGGCTTCGAAGCAGCTGAGCCCCGCGCCATCCGGTGAGAACTCGGCCTCGCCCCAGAACTCGCCGATCACCCCTTCTGGCACATT
>JBCBIS010000062.1:0-19931 GCA_038524325.1 Pseudomonadota bacterium | reverse complement strand
GCGCCGGATTTTTTCTTTGCGGGAGATCAGGGGATGAATGCCGGTTTCGTCGGCCGCACCTCGGATGGCTATGCGCTGCTGGCGTTGCGCGGCACCCTGCCGCCGGGGGGCAACGATACAATCGCCTGGATCGAAGACTGGGTGAACGACTTCAAGGCCGGTCCGGTGGACTGGACGCTCAATGGCACGACGATCGGGCAGATCGAGGATGGGTTCGCCCAGGCCGCCCTGTCGCTCTGGGCCGTGGCCGAGGGGCCGCTGACCAAGGTCATGGAGGCGAGTGGCGATCCGATGAAGGGCATCCTGATCTCCGGCCATTCAAAAGGGGCGGCGCTGGTCTACCCGGTTGCCTCGCTGATCGAGGCCAAATGGCCCGGCAAAATCGCGCGGATCGATGCCTATGCCACGCCGATGACCGCGGATCAGGCCTTTGCCGATTGGTTCCAGAGCAAGGGGCTGACGGACAAGACGACCCGTTTCCAGAACAAGGACGATATCGTGCCCTTCCTCCCGGTCTGGCCGAAGGTGGACCTGTCGGGCTGGATCATGAAGATCCTGGGCCTGTCGGGCAGCAATCTGTTCTCGGACGATTACGTGCTGATCGGCGCGCTGAACTATCTGGCGGAGGTCGATGGGGCGTGCAAGACTCTGCATGGCGCCGAAGCGGAGACGCAGGCGACGGCGGATATCGAGGCGGCGCTGGAAGGCTTGGATCTCAGCGGGATCATCGCGGCCCATTCCGCCACCGGGCGCTATCATACCTGTATCTGCGGAGATCAACTGCCCTCGGCCTGACGCGACCTGATGCGCCGGCTGGCGGGTTGCGTCTTGCGCCGGCGGCGGGCGGATGCGAGGCAGGGCCATGGATGCCTCCTCCACCCGCCGCAAGGATCGGATCGATGCCCTCGGGGCCGCGATGCTGGTAGGATTCTCGCTGTTGATGGGGCTGAACCAGTCGCTGGTCGTCTTGATGAACGGCGGGATGGCGCCGGTCGCACAGGCCGGGCTGCGCTCGGCGGCGGCGTTCTGGCCGGTGCTGCTGTTTGCCTTGCTGGCCCGAAGGCGCCTGAGCCTTAGCGATGGCAGCCTCGGACCGGGGCTGATCGCGGGCCTGTTGTTCTCGGCTGAATTCACCATGCTTTTCAAGGCATTGGAGGTCACCAGCGTCGCGCGAGCTTCGATCTTCTTCTACACGATGCCGTTCTGGGTCGCGCTCGGCGCGCATTGGCTGATCCCGGGTGAGCGGCTGACGCCGGTGAGACTGCTCGGCCTGGCCCTGGCCGTCACCGGCGTGGTCGTTGCCCTGGCCGATCGCGCCGGCGTGCCGGGGCCGGATGCCTGGATCGGCGACCTCCTGTGCCTGACGGCGGCTTTGTCATGGGCGGTGCTCGCCCTGATGATGCGGCTGACCCGGCTGCGGGTGGCGCGCCCGGAGATGCAGCTGCTCTATCAACTGGGGGTCTCGGCGGTGGTCCTGACCGCTCTGGCCGCGGCGAGCGGGCCGGTGCTGCGCGAGATGACGCCGGGCCTCGGCGCGATCTTTGCCTTTCAGGTGCTGGTCGTCGTCTCGATCGGGTTTCTTGGCTGGTTCTGGGTGCTGTCGATCTATCCGGCGGGGCAGATGGCGAGTTTCGGCTTTCTCGCCCCGGTTTTCGGCGTGATCTTCGGCTGGATCATCCTGGGCGAGCCCTTGGGCACCGGCATCCTGCTGGCCCTGGCCCTGGTGGGAGCGGGCATTTTCCTGGTGAACCGGCGGTAAGTCTCGCGCTTGATCCTTTCGATGGCATCGCCCCCGAGAATGCCCAAGTCTTCGGTATCCAGCTGCTCGAAGACCAGAGGCACCGAGTCGGTCGGGTGATACGTTGCAGATCCCGGCCTCGATTTTCGCGGCCATCCTTGAACCGATCTCACGAGTAAGGCCGTCTTCGCGCAGTGACCAATGTTCGACCCGTCGTTCCTGTTGCGTCTCGCCCGCTTTTGAACTGTTGCGAGGGCTTCTGAACCCCGATCGTCCCATCCTTGATCCAGCATATAAACCGCTCACCCTGGCGCCGCGACCTCAGTGCCAGCCCTCCATGACGCCTGCCTGGCTGGTGTTACGCGACAGGGTCACGGTCACCGGATCGATGCCCCGGGTTGCGCCGACCCCTTTGAGGCTGGGCATCGGCCCGGAGAGGCCCGCACCGGGGGCGAGGCGGGCGAGAGCGGCCAGGGTCTCCTCGATCTCGGCGCGGGCCAGCGCTTCGCCCAGACACCGGTGGCTGCCATGGCCAAAGGCCGGGTGCCAGCGCGGGTGATCCTGACGGTCGATGTCGAACCGCGCCGGCTCGGCAAAGACCGCCGGGTCGCGCATCGCCCCGATCAGCGAGACCCCGAAAACCGTGCCCGCCGGCAGGGTCTGGCCTGCGATCTCGATCTCGTCGAGGGCCACGCGGGGGATCGAGGCGACGACAGGGTCATGGCGCAGCCCCTCCGCCGTGATCGGCGCCATCAACCCATCGGGATTGGCCACCAGCCGCTCCCAGAACGCGCGCGTCTCCAGCAGACGCGCGAAGGTGATCGCAGTGGCCATGCGCGTGGTGTCGGAGCCTGCGATGATCAGCGTCACGATTTGCGCGCGGATCTCCTCGGGGCTGAGCGCGCTATCATCGGCCCGCGCCAGATAATCGGTTAGGAGATCGTCCAGAGGATGCGCACGCCGCGCCGCCAGCAGACTGGCGACATAATCCTGCAATTCGCCCATCGCGACGCTGCCCTCGGCAAACGCTTCGGGCGAGGCGATCGAGAGCGCGCGGCTGGCGCTGTAGACCATGGTGGTGAACCGGCCCACATCCTCTGGCGGCGCGCCCAGGATATCGGCGATAATCCGCGCGGGCAGAGGGCCGGCGATCTCGGCCACGAAATCGACGGGACCGCGGTCGAGCGCCGGCTGGATCAGCGCCTCGGCCTGGCGCCGGATTTGTGGGCGTAGGGCCGCCATCAGGGGCTGGGCAAAGCTGCGGGCCAGCGGCGTCCGCCGTGCGGTGTGGCGTGCCCCATTGGCGAACAGCATCGAGTTGGCGAAGAGATCCCAGACCGGGCCGGAGGTCACGCCCTTCATCCGCATTGTCTCGGTTTCCAACTGCCGGGTCACCGCCGGGTCCATCAGGGTCACGAAATCCGCGTGGCTGAAGCTGAAGACGATCCCGAACCGGTCGCGGGCGAGCCGCAGGGGCCGGTGCGCTTCGATGAGGGCGTAATCATCCTCTCCGGGCAGACGAGCGCGGAATTCGGCAATCGTGGGTTGGGTGCGCACGGTCATCCAACAAGCCTAGCACGGGGGCAGGGGCAGCGGAATTCCCGGCGGCCTGAACCGGGGCAGCATTCCTCGCCATGGCCGTTTGGGGCGGCGGCGGCTCTTGCGAAATCGGCGCGTCTCGCTGCGCTTGGCGGTGCAGACCTGCGTGTCGCGGACTGAGCCCAAGCGCCGAACCTGGGTTTTCGCCATTGTGCACCGTTCGGGATGGCCGAAGCCCGCCTTACCCGCATGGCCGAGCAGCATTCTGAGGCCGTCGCTCGGACCCCAAAGCCTCATGACGTCGTCGCCGGAGGCGGGTTGGTCCGGCCGGCCCTGACCGCGACAGCGATGGTGGCGGCCTTGGAGAGTGCGGCGAGCGATCTCGATCCGGCGGCCCTGCCCGAGGCGGATTTCGCCGCCATGTTCGGGGACCGGCTGATCGCGCAGCGTGTCACCGAAACCGGCGCCATCCGCTCGGCTGCGCTGATCGAGGATCCTTAGCGTATTTTGCTCTCGAAAAGCAGTGGGAACAGCCTGACGGCGGCGAAAGCGAGGCAGCCGTGCCATGACAGAGTTGCGGCGCATCTCATCACGCCGTCGCATGAACGTGTCGGCGGCGGAGCAGCCCTTGAAGCGGCGACGAGAGCTTCTCTTATCTTGCCCATATGCGCGCTGCGCTGGTCGGTACGGGCGGATCGTGCGCGCGAGAGGGGATGAAATGCGCCGAGGCCCGCGCCGACATCTTTATTGCCGAGGCGCTGGCTGCCTGGACCGGTTGTCCGAGGCCAGCGGTCCGGTGGAAGATGTGCTGACCTCGCCCGAAGCACCGAACGCCATGCTGTTGGCGTCTGCGAGGGCGTTAGACATGGTCGCAACCTGTCACGAGATCCTGGCTGCGGCGCTGCTCGGCTTGCCAGTGGAATAGCGCCGCCAAGGCTTGCAGCCGCCCCGGTTTCCTCCTAATCAGCGCGCCAGACCGAAGGAGCGCGCCATGGCCAAACCGAGCCCGAAGAAAGTCGTCCTCGCCTATTCCGGCGGGCTCGACACCTCGATCATCTTGAAATGGTTGCAGGTGGAGTATGGCTGCGAGGTCGTGACCTTCACCGCCGATCTCGGCCAGGGCGAAGAGCTGGAGCCGGCCCGGGCCAAGGCCGAGCTGTTGGGCATCAAGCGGGAAAACATTTTTATCGAAGACGTGCGCGAGGAGTTCTGCCGCGACTTCGTCTTCCCGATGTTACGGGCGAATGCGGTCTATGAGGGACTCTATCTGCTGGGCACCTCGATCGCGCGACCGCTGATTTCCAAGCGGCTGGTCGAGATCGCGGCCGAGACCGGGGCCGATGCGGTCGCCCATGGCGCCACCGGCAAGGGCAACGATCAGGTGCGGTTCGAGCTGAGCGCCTATGCGCTCAACCCCTCGATCAAGGTGATCGCGCCCTGGCGGGAATGGGATCTGACCAGCCGCACGCGGCTGATCGAATGGGCCGAGCAGCACCAGGTCCCCGTGCCAACGGACAAACGCGGCGAGGCACCGTTCAGCGTGGATGCGAACCTGCTCCACACCTCTTCCGAGGGCAAGGTGCTGGAGGATCCCGCCGTCGCCGCCCCCGACTATGTCTATCAACGCACCGTTCATCCCGAGGACGCGCCGGACGAGGCCGAGCATATCGAGATCGGCTTTGCGAAAGGCGACCCGGTTTCGGTGAATGGCGAGGCGCTGTCTCCCGCCGCCCTCCTGACCCGGCTGAACGAATTGGGCGGCAAGCACGGGGTCGGGCGGCTGGATCTGGTCGAGGGGCGCTTTGTCGGGATGAAGTCCCGCGGCATCTATGAGACGCCCGGCGGCACCATCTTGTTGGCCGCGCATCGGGGCATCGAGTCGATCACGCTGGACCGCGGCGCGGCGCATCTGAAGGACGAGCTGATGCCCCGCTATGCCGAGCTGATCTATAACGGGTTCTGGTACGCGCCCGAACGCGAGATGCTGCAGGCCGCCATCGATGCCTCCCAGACCCATGTCGAGGGCACCGTCAGGCTGAAACTCTACAAGGGCCGCGCCGATGTCGTGGGCCGTTGGTCGGATCAGAGCCTCTACTCCGAGGCCCATGTGACCTTCGAGGAAGACGCTGGCGCTTATGATCAGGCGGATGCCGAGGGCTTCATCAACCTCAACGCCCTGCGCTTGAAGTTGCTGGCGGCCCGCGCCCGGCGTTGACGCGGGCGGGGAGTGGCGGCACCCTCTAGCCAGTCTCAGAGCCCGGGGTTCCTCATGCCATTCGATTTGCGTGCCGTTGCCTTGATCCAGGATAGCCAATTGGCGCCGGCAGGGCCAAACGAGCTTCTTGCCCGGTTGCGCACCCGCTTCCCCGAGCTCGGCGAGATTGCCTTGCAAAACGCCGACACGCTGGATTGGACCCCGATCGCGCATCAATTGGCGGCCGAGGATGCGCGCCACCGGTGGATGGCTGAACATCCGAAGATCGAGGGGGTCAGCGCGGTCTTTACCGTGGATGACGAGCCTTTCGCGCTGATGTATGCGCCGTTCTCCTTCCCTTACAATCTTGCGGGCGAGGGGTTGAGGCCGATCCGCGCCTTCGACCCCGCCGATGCGCTTGACCGACAGCTCGCGCATATCACCATCAGCCCGGTCACGCCCCGCAAGGGCGATGTGATCTGGACCAAAGCCCAGGCGACCGTGATGCAGGCGAGTGCCGCGGCCATCTGCGATCTGGTGGCAACTTCGGCGGTGCATTGGCATAGCAGCCAGGGCTTTCAGTCGCCTGACCATGTCCAGGAGGCGGCCGAGGAAGCGGTCGGCGGCCGGAGTCCGATCGACTACTGGATGCAGTTCTATCCGCTTCGGCCCAGCAATCCGGAGTTTGCCGGACGCGACGACCTCTGGGGCATGCTCTCGCTCGGGCTCGACCCGTTCACGGGCCGCGAGATCGAACTGGCGAACGCGCCGATCAGCATCAAGGACGCGCATATGTTCAGCCGCGCGACGGTGTGGATGCTGCTCGACAACGGCTCGGTCTTTCGCGACCGGGAGACGATCTCGATGGAGGACGGCTCGGGCTTGGCGACCATACGCGACCGGCCCGAGGGGTGGATGCGCCCGGGCGAGGGGATCGGCGCTTATGTCCTGGTGCGCAACAATGCCGTGATCGACCCGGAGACCCTGCTGGTCAAAGGAGCGCGCCCCGAACCCAAATCCCGCCGCGGCGGCTGGTTCAGATCGCGCTCCTAGGGCGCGTCCACGCAACCGTCGCGCGATTCCGTCGCGCGAATATTTTCAAGGTTGCAGCGCTGGAAGCCGCTCCCCCTCCGTACCAAAGTCAGGCGCGACGGAGGGTCCGCGCGCCGCTGACAGGAGGAGATGTAACATGCTTACCAAGCTCTCTCTCGTATCCCTTTTCGTGCTCGGCACAGGCGGTCTCGCCCTGGCCGGCAATGCCGAGACCTTTGTGGCGGTCGACAAGAATGCCGACGCGCTGATCTCGGTCGAGGAGTTTCAGGCCGCCTATCCCGATCTGGGCGAGGATGACTTCGTGCAGATCGACGCCAATGCTGACCGGCAGCTGAGCCCGAGCGAGTTCATCGGCTCCGGCCTGCCCGAACTGCCGCCCAGCCAAGGGTGACAGAGGCGCCCGGCCTGCCCCCGGCCGGGCGTTCTTCCCCCGATCTGGGGCGAAACCGTCTGAAATTGTAAAAATTGCCACATTGGAACAGCGGATGTGAATTTCTTCACACTGCTCTTCGCTGATTCTCCTCCATACTCAGATTACCATCGGGTGAACTCGGCTGGGCCGACGCAAGACCCTGTGGAGGGTGGAGACAGGATCAGACAGACCCTGCGCGGCCAGGGCGGCAGCGCCGCTGGATGCCGGCATTCCTCCCCCGTTGACGACGCTCCGGGCCCTGACGCGCCTGGAGGGATGCCGCTGATGCGTCCGGCGGAACCGCTGGGCCGGTCGGAAGCGCGACTAATCATAATCGGCCGTGGGGGCCGGCGAGAGGGGATATCACCATGGCTAACACAGGCGATCTGGCGTTCATCGGCATGAACCTGACGGGAGGCGACGATATCCAACTCGTCGCGCTGGCCGACATCCCCGCGGGGCAGAGCTTCACGATCACCCATCGCGATTTTATCGACCTCTCGGCGACGTCGCCCGCCTTGGGCAGCGGGCCGGGTTTCGTGCCGGAGAATGGCGCCTCGGACACCATCACCTGGACCACCACATCCACGGTCCCGGCGGGGACGGTGATTACCTTTAACGATGTATTTGTCGGCGGCAGTCCCAGCAGCGTCTCCGATGGCACGGTGTCGGGGGATATCGATCTGATCCTGGGCGGCGATACGTTCTACATCTTCCAGGGCAGCTTTGCCGCGCCGGACTTCATCACCGGCGTGGCCACCCATCCGGACGGGTTCCAGCATGACGATGGCGGCGGCACCCTGGTCTTCGTGCCGAGCTTCAACTTTATCCTTCACGGTTCCGGGGTCCTTCCCGCGCAACTGACCGAGGGGACCACGGCGCTGAATATCGGCGCGGGCCAGCCAGCCTCGGTGGCGGGCTTCACCTATACCGGCGACCGCTCGACCGAGGCGGCCTTTGCCGATTACCTCGACGATATCAACGGCACCCAATCGGGCAATTTCAGCATCGTCTCGTCGAACGGCGCCAATGCGAATGCCGACTCGGTGACCCTTTCGGACGGCACGGCGGTGGATTTCGAGCTGATGCAGGCGGATACCACCGCGCCGGGCCTCGCCAACACCGCCCCCGGCGACAACGCGGTGGACGTGGCCGTCGATGCCAATATCGTGCTCACCTTCAACGAGAATGTGCAGCCCGGCGACGGTGTCTTGCGGATCTTCGAGCGTGGTCCCGATGACAGTGCGGATGGCGACGACGTGCTGGTCGCGACGATCCCGGTCGATGATACCAGCCAGGTCACGATCAATGGCAGCACCGTCACCATCAACCCGGCGGCCAATCTCGATGCCGCCACCCGCTATTTCGTCGAGATCGATCCGGGCTTTGTGCTGGATGCCGCGGGCAATCCGTTTGCCGGGCTGTCTGCCGGGGCAACAAATGACGAGGAAGCCTTCGATTTCGTCACCGCCCTGCCTCCGCTGAACGCGGCGCCGATCGATCTCGGCCCGGGCGCGATCGCCTTCACCGGCTTCAACGCCGAGGGGCAGCGCGACGATTTCGCCATCGTGGCGCTGACCGATCTGAACGGCAGCAGCGCTCCGTTCCAGATCTTTTTCACCGACCGCGAATTCAACGGCACGTCCTTTGCGGCGAACGATGGTGTGGATCAGGACGGCACCCTGGTCTGGACGATCGATGAGGATATCGCGGCGGGGACGGTCATCAACTTCTCCGAACTTGGCATCACCAACGGCACTCCGTTCGAGGATTTCGCCGCCGATCGCGGCCTGCTCCAGCGCGGCAGCGGGGTCTTCACCTTCGAGGGCGGGGTGAATGGCGACGAGATCTATGCCTATACCGGCAGCGCGGACACGCCTTCGGCCTTCCTCGGTGCGATCTCGACCGAGGCGGTGGCCGCAGACCTCACGAATACCGGCCTCGTCTATGGCCAGACCGCGGCGGATTTCGGTGCGGTGGACGCCGCCGCCGATGCCGCACGCTATGTCGGTGACCGCGCGACGCAGACCAGCTTTGCGGATTACCTGCCCTTCCTGAACAGCAATCTCGCCAATGATTTCGAGATCGAGGACGATGGCACCTCGGGCGAGGGCTTCTCGCCCTTCGACGCCACGCCTTTCACCCTGGGCGGCACCGACACAACAGCCCCCAATCTGGTGAGCATCTCGCCCGCCGACGAAGAAGCGGATGTGCTGGTCAGCGCCAATATCGTCCTGACCTTCAACGAGAATGTCATCGCTGGCAGCGGCAACATCACGATCCGCGAATTCTCCACGGACGAGATCTTTGCCGAGATCGCCATCGGCGACCCTGCCGTGAGTTTCAACGGCACCACGGTTACGGTGGACCCGGTGGAGGATCTCGCCGAGGGCACGCGCTATTACATCGAGGTCGATGACGGCGCGATCACCGACAATTCGGGCAATGCCTTTGCCGGGATCACCGACAGGAACACCGCCGATTTCTCGACCGTCCTGCCGACCCGCGGCGAGGCGCCCGGCCTGGCGGCGGGCAGCATCGCCTTCACCGGGTTCAATTTCGACCAGACCGAGGACGATCTGGCCATTGTGGTGCTCGAGGATCTCGACGGCGCGACCGAGGCGTTCGACATCTTCTTCAGCGACCGGCCGTGGAATGGCACCGCCTTCACCGACCCGGATGAGCTGGACGGCACCCTGCGCTGGACGGTCAACGAGTTCATCGCGGCGGGCACGGTCGTCACCTTCTCCGAGCTTGGCGTGCAGAACGGCAGTCCGATCCCCGAGCTGTCCGAGAGCCATGGCCTGATCACCCGCATCGGCGATTTCGCGCCCGAGCAGTTCGGTGATACCGTCTATGCCTACACATCCCTTACCAGCACCGGCGACGATGTCCCGGCGCAGTTCCTGGCGGCCCTGACCACCGGCAACAATGACGCCTTCACCTTTGGCAATCTGGACGGAACCGGGTTGATCGATGGCCAGACGGCGCTGGATTTCTCGGATCTCAGCGCGCCCGACAGCGTGGCGGCGGGAGACTATATCGGCGCGCGCGACGGCGAGACGGCGTTTGCGGATTACCTGCCCCTGGTCAACGACATCGCGGAGTTCACGGTGGTCGGCACCGCCTCGGGCGATGCTCTGGTGCCGTTCGACACCACGGCCTTCACGCTCGAGACGCCGGATCTGACGGTGGTCATCGACACCGCCCAGATCTCCGAGGGCGATGGCGCAGGTGCAGCGACCGTCACGGTCATGCGGGAAGGCGATACCGGATCGCAGTTGATCATCGACCTCGCCTCCAGCGATCAGACCGAGGCGGTGATCTCGCCCTCGCTCATCATCAATGCCGGCAGCGCCTCGGCCAGCATCAATCTGGATGCGGTCGATGACATGATCCTGGACGGCACCCAGACAGTGACCATCACCGCCTCGGCCCTGGGCTTTAACAGCGGCAGCGATACGGTCGATGTCACCGATGACGAGGTGGCCGACATGACGCCGCCCGACGCGCCTGGCACGCCCGATCTGGTGGCGGGATCCGATACCGGCGCGTCGAACAGCGACGACATCACCAACGCGACCTCGCTGTCGCTCACGACCTCGGCCGAGATCGGGGCGGAGGTTGCGTTCTTCTCGGACATCGACGGCGCGCTCGGCACGGTCATCGCGGATGCCAACGGCAATGTCAGGATCGACGGGGTCACCCTCAGCGACGAGGTGCACAGCATCACCGCCATCGCCACCGACGCGGCGGGCAATGCCTCGCAGGCATCCGAGGCGCTGGTGATCGATGTGGACCTTGCGGCCCCCGCGGCGCCCAGCTTTGCGGCCTTCTCGGACGATACCGGCACGCCGGGCGACCAGACGACCGCTGACGACACGCCCACCTTCACGCTGACCGCCGAGGTCGGCAGCGTGGTGGAGGTGCTGGTCGGCACCGATGTGGTCGGCTCCGGCACCGCGGATCTCAACGGCAACGCCACAGTCACCGTCACCCAGCAGTTGGACGGGGTGATCAGCTTCACCGCGCAGGCGACCGATCTGGCGGGCAATACCTCCGATCCTTCGCTGCCTTTCCTGTTGGAGATCGATACCGAGGCACCGGATGCCCCTGATCGGCCCGATCTGTTCGGCGGCGACGACAGCGGCCCCTCGGATGCCGACAATCTCACCAATGTGCTGATGCCGGAATTCTTCATCACCGGGGCCGAGGCGGGCAGCACCCTGACCCTGATCTCGGATATCGAGGGCGTGATCGGCACCGGCCTTGCCGACGGCTCCGGCACGGCGCGGATCACCGCCAACCAGATGCTGGGCGAGGGGATCCGGAACATCACCGTCACGGCGACCGATGCAGCGGGCAATCCCTCGCCGATGTCGCCCAGCCTGCAGGTGGAGTTCGACACCACCGGGCCGCGACTGGACATGTCGACCCCGGCCGATGGCGATGGCAATGTGCCGGTCAACCGCGACATCACCCTGACCTTTGACGAGGCGGTGTTCAGCCAGGGCGGCACGATCTCGATCCGCGAGATGGGGACGAACACCCTGATCGAGGCGATCGATCTGCTCGGCCCGCAAGCCACGATCAGCGGCAACCAGATCATCCTGAACCCGAGCAACCCGTTGCCCGAACTGTCAGCTCTGTTTGTCGAGTTCGCCCCGGGCTCGGTCATCGATCTGGCCGGGAACGACGCTCAGCCGATCGGCGACCTCGCCTTCACCACCGGCTTTGTCTTCGATCCCGTCCCGACCGACAACGACGATCAGCTGATCGGTACGCCGGGACCGGACCAGATCGACGGCCTCGCGGGCGACGACCTGATCCTGGGCCTTGCCGGCAACGACTCGCTGGAGGGTAACGACGGCGACGACACGATCTTCGGCCATGGCGATGACGACATGCTGTTCGGCGGCGCGGGCGAAGACAGTCTGGAGGGCGGTCAGGGCGAAGATACGCTGTTCGGCGGCTTGGACGATGACAGGCTGAATGGCGGCCAGAACGACGACAAGCTGTTCGGCGGCGATGGCGCGGATGAACTGCGTGGTGCCGGCGGCCTCGACATGATCTTTGGCGGCGCGAATGACGACGTGATCTTTGGCGGTCGCGGCAATGACATGGCCGAGGGCGGCGCGGGCGATGACGAGATCCGCGGCGATGAGGGCAGCGACGAACTGCGCGGCGATGCCGGCGAGGACGTGTTGCGCGGCGATGACGGCAACGACCTGCTGTTCGGTGGCACCGAGGACGATGTTCTGAACGGCGGCGACGGCAGGGACTCGCTGTTCGGCGGAACGGATGACGATCTCCTGCGTGGTGGCGCGGAGGGCGATATCCTCGATGGCGGCGACGGTATGGACATGCTGCGCGGCGAGCAGGGGGATGACACTCTGTTCGGCGGTGATGGCGAGGACGATCTGCGCGGCGGCCTCGGCGATGACCAATTGGGCGGCGGCGATGGAGACGACATCATCGCCGGCAATGGCGGCACCAACTTTATCGCGGGTGAGGGCGGCGATGATCTAATCTTGGCCGGCGGCGGTTCGAACACGATTGTCTTCGGCGATGGCGAGGGGAATGACACGATCACCGCCTTTGGCTCGGACGACACGCTGTTCTTCGAGTTGACCGCCTTCGACGATATCGCGGATGTTGACGCGGCGCTGAGCTTGAATGCGGCCGGCAATCGCCTGACCCTCTCGACCGGCGCGGAGTCGGTTGTGATCGACCTGGCGGGCGGTGATCTGGCGGGTACGGATGTCGGCACACTGTCGGATGCGAGCCGCCTGACTTTCCTCGAAGACCTGATCGAGGTGATCGATATTTGACACGCGGGCGGAATGGTCCGTGCCGGCCCTGGGATCGCAGGGGCCGGAGGGGCGCTTCCCTCCGGCCCTGTTCCGTTTTGCACCAGTATGCTCTAAGGCCCGGACGACAGACCGGGGAGGAGCACCATGACCCAGACCGTTTTCGTGCTGAACGGACCCAATCTGAACCTGCTGGGCCAGCGCCAGCCCGAGATCTATGGCCACACCACCCTGGCGGATATCGAGCGTGATTGCATGGCGCTGGCGTCCGAACTGGGCCTGGCGCTGCGCTTTCACCAGTCGAACCGGGAATACGAGATCATCGATTGGGTGCAGGAGGCGCGCGGGGCGGCGCAAGGCATCGTCATCAACCCGGCGGCGTTCACCCATACCTCGGTGGCCATTCTGGATGCGCTGAAGATGTTCGAGGGCAAGGTCGTGGAGGTGCATCTCTCGAACGTGCATCAGCGCGAGGCGTTCCGGCACCACTCCTATGTCTCGCACCGGGCCGAAGCCGTGATCGCGGGTGCTGGCGCGCATGGCTATCTGCTGGCCTTGCGGCATCTGGCGCATCTGCTGGACTGACATCGCCCTGGCCCGGTTTGGGCTGCGCCCGGCCGGTGCCGTATTGGCATACCTCCAGCAGAACTCTGGCGTGCCTCTAGCAGGATTTTGGCGCGCCTCCAGCACGACGCGGCCACCGCCCACCCCCACCCACCCTCCGGTGCGCAGTGGCCGCGTCGTGCCGGAGGCACGCGGGTGTCGTGCCGGAGGCACGCGGGTGTCGTGCCGGAGGCACGCGGGTGTCGTGCCGGAGGCACGCGGGAGTATCGCGGGAGGCATGTCAGCGGGTCCACGCCGAGGCGATGGGGCCAGAGTGCTATGTCTCAGACCTGTACGATTAGCTTGCCGGTGTTTTGGCCGCGATAGAGCATGTCGATGGCGCCCGGGGCGGCCTCGGGCCCGTCCAGGAGATGCTCGCGGACGCTTAGGTCTCCGGCGCGGAGCCAGGCTGCCAGAGCGTCGCGGGCCTCCGCCAGCCGGTCTCTATAGTCGAAGATCAGGAAGCCCTGCATCCGGGCGCGGGCGACGAGCAATTGGCGGTGGACCCGGGGGCCGGTCGGGATCGGGTCCCATTCGGTCACCGCCGCCGTGCCGCAGATGGTGATCCGGGCGCCCTGGGCGAGGTGTCCCATCACCGCGTCCGAGATCGGGCCGCAGGTATTGTCGAAATAGCAGTCCACGCCTTCCGGGCAGTGCCGGGCGAGGGCTTTGGCGATGTCCTCGGACTTGTAATCGATGGCGGCGTCATAGCCGAAGGTCTCGAGACATTGCCGGGTTTTTTCGGGCCCGCCGGCGATGCCCACGGTGCGGCATCCGGTCAGTTTCGCGATCTGCCCCACGGCCGAGCCGACGGCGCCGGCGGCGGTGGAGACGACCACCATGTCGCCCTGCTGCGCGGCACAGCTCTCCAACAGGCCGAAATAGGCCGTCGTGCCGTTCAGGCCGAGGATGCCGAGCGCATAGCTGCGGGGCAGGTCGGTCTCGGTCACCTTGCGGGCAATCGCCTCGCCCTTGACCGTTGCGTGGGTCTGCCAGCCGAGCAGGCCCTCGACCACATCGCCCTCGGCATAATCCGGATGGCGCGAGGCGAGCACATCGCCCACGGCGAAGCTGCGCATCGGATCGCCCAGGGCGACCGGCGGGGAGTAGTTCGGCACGTCATTGGCCCAGCCCCGCATCGCAGGGTCGACCGACCAATGGGTGAGGCGAACCAGAACCTCTCCTGCGTCGGGTGCGACGACGAGGATCTGGGTGATCTGAAAATGTTCGGCCTGTGGCACGCCCACGGGGCGGCGGGCGAGGATGACTTGGGTGTTTTGCATGGCTGGCTCCTCCTCGGTCCAGAAAACCATCGGAGCGGAGGTGGTCAAGCCCATGGACATGACGGGTGGGGATGACGCGTGGGGATGACGCCTGGGGATGACGCCTGGGGATGACGGGGGCGGGGGGCTGTGCTATCTGGCCCGCCATGATCGAGACCCCGAAACACAGCGTCATCCAACCCGATTTTGCCACCCTGCCGCGCCGAGAGTTGGCGGAGGCGCGGCGGAGCCTGATCGGCCTCGACCGTGCGGGCCTGGCCGCCGCGCTCTCCGAGATCGGGGTGCCGGAGCGGCAGGCGAAGATGCGGCTGACCCAGCTCTGGTCGTGGATCTATCAGAAGGGCGTGGCCGAGTTCGATCAGATGACCAATCTCGCCAAAGGGTTCCGGGCGGATCTGGCCGAGGCGTTCACGCTGGCCCGGCCTGAAATGGTGACCCGCCAGGTCAGCCGCGACGGGACTCGCAAATATCTGCTGCGGATCGCCGGCGGGCATGAGGTGGAGGCGGTTTACATTCCCGAGGAGGATCGCGGAACGCTTTGTGTCTCGTCACAGGTGGGCTGCACGCTGACCTGCTCGTTCTGCCATACCGGCACGCAGAAGCTGGTACGCAATCTGACGGCGGGCGAGATCGTCGGCCAGATCCTGGTGGCGCGCGACGATCTGGGCGATTGGGGGCACCGGGCGGATGGCCGCCGGCTGGTCTCGAACATCGTGCTGATGGGGATGGGTGAGCCGCTCTACAACACCGACAATGTGCGCGATGCGATGCGGGTGGCGATGGACCCCGAAGGGCTGAGCCTGAGCCGGCGGCGGATCACGCTGTCGACCTCGGGCGTGGTGCCAGAGATCCCGCGGGCGGGGGCGGAGATCGGGACCCTGCTGGCGATCTCGCTGCATGCGACCAGCGACGAGGTGCGCGACCGGCTGGTGCCGATCAACAAGAAATGGCCGATTGCCGAACTGCTGGCGGCCTGCCGGGCCTATCCGCGCCTGTCGAATGCCGAGCGGATCACGTTCGAATATGTGATGCTGAAAGGCGTGAATGACAGCGATGCCGATGCCAGGCGGCTGGTGAAGCTGATCGCGGGGATCCCGGCCAAGATCAACCTGATCCCCTTCAATCCCTGGCCGGGTGCTGCGCATGAGCGCTCGGATTGGGAGCGGATCGAGGCCTTTGCCGAGATCGTGAACCGCGCGGGCTATGCCTCGCCGGTCCGCACCCCGCGGGGCGAGGACATCCTGGCGGCCTGCGGGCAGTTGAAATCGGAGACGGTCCGCGAGCGGCGGGAGCGGGTGCGCCTCTGATTTTTTCCGGGCTTGGGCCGGGCATGGCTCGCACGGGTAACCGTCGCAGTCCCGTGCCGGGCCTGCATCCGCCCACCCGCCCAAGCCATACCCGGCCAACATGGGAGAGGGTCGTGCGGCGTGTGATGGTGATCGGTGGATCGGGTGCGGGGAAGTCGACTTTTGCCCGCGGGCTGGGGGCGCGGCTGGCGCTGCCGGTCGTGCATCTCGATCAGCTGTTTTGGGAACCGGGCTGGGTCGCGGCAGACGAGGCGGTTTTCCTGGCCCGGGTCGAAGCGGCGGTTGCGGGCGAGGCTTGGGTGATCGAGGGCAATTACTCCCGTACCTGGCCGATGCGTCTGGCGCGCGCAGATACGGTGATTTTCCTGGATGAGCCGGCATGGCGGCGGTTCTGGCGGATCCTGCGCCGCATTGCCCGTGGTTATGGCCAGAGCCGGCCGGACATGGCGCCGGGCTGTCCCGAACGGATCGATCTGGGGTTTCTGTTCGGCTGGGTGCCTGCCTATGGCCGGCGCGGTCGCCCTAAGGCGCTGGCGCTGATGGCGGGGGAGGGCCCCTGCGGCCGCCATCGTCTGTCAGGCCCGCGAGAGGTGGCAAATTTCTTGGCCGGACTACCCTCAGAGGTGCGGGCGGTTCGACCCCGCTAATCCGTGTCGCGGCAGAGGTGCCCCCTTGCTGCGGACGGGCGGAGGCGCCACAGTAAGGGGGCAATGCACGCTGCGGAGACTGCCATGCGCTTTGTCTTGATCGGGCTCGCTCTTGTCCTGGCCGGATGTGCCGAACCTCCGGCGCCACGGGCGGAGACCGGGTTCTCTCGCGTCGCCTTCCTGCAGGAAGCGCATCCTCTGGCCGGGGTGATCTGGGATGTGGCGGCGGGGCGCGAGATCGATGCCGAGACCTTGGCCGACCGGCTGCGTGCTGCCGATGTGGCGATCCTGGGCGAGATCCACGACAATCCGCGCCACCATGTCCGGCAGGCACAGATGGTGAGCGAGATCGCGCCGGCGGGCGTGGCCTTTGAGATGGTCCCCGAAGCCTCGGAAGAGGGCATCTCCGTCTATCTCGAGCAGGGCGGCCGCGTTGGCGAGATCGGGCCTGCGATCGGCTGGAATCGCCTCGGCTGGCCGGATTGGAGCTATTACCGCCCGATTTTCGAGGCTGCACCCGGGGCGCAATTCACCGGTGGCGCGGTGCCGAGCACGGAGCTTTCGACCGCGATCCGGCAGGGGGCCGCCACCGCCTTTGGCGCCGGGGCTGACCGGTATGGCCTCAGCTCCGCGCCTGATGCCGCCACCCAGGAAGCGCTGGAGGATGAGATGATCGCCTCGCATTGCAACAAGCTGCCGCGCCAGGCGGCGGGTGGCATGGTCGAGGCGCAGCGGCTGCGCGACGCCCGCTTCGCCTCGGCGGTGGAGCGCGCGCATCTGGCCGGCGGGCCGACGGTGCTGATCACCGGCAATGGCCATGCGCGGGCGGATCGCGGGGTCCCGGCCTATCTGGCGCTCAGCCAGCCGGATCTCAGCGTCGCAGCGCTGGGTCAGGTCGAGGTCGTCGAAGGCTTGGACACGCCGGAGCGATATGGCGCGGCGGAGGCCCTGCCCTATGACTATGTCTGGTTCTCGGCCCGGGTCGACCGGCCGGATCCTTGCGCCTCGTTCAACTGAGCGGGGCCGCGTCTCGGGACAGTTTTCCCGGATCGATCCGGTCTTCGGCACAAAACCGCACCATTCTTGCCGCACTGCCGCATTCCAAGGGAGGCTGCGATGTGCTAACGGACCGAATGATCTTAGGACCGGGCCGGCGCGGCTGCGCCCGCACATCCCCGGTGGCCGCGCTGGCGGGCACTGACAGGCAAGATCCGAGTGAGGAGACGAGACCGATGGACTTCCGATTTCCGGCCCTGATGGCTGCCCTTATCCTGATGCCCGACCTTGCTGCGGCCTATGTCGGCCCCGGCGCAGGCCTGGGGGCCATCGGCACCGTTCTGGCGCTGATCGCGGCCGTTGTGCTCGCCATCGTCGGCTTCCTCTGGTACCCGATCAAGCGGATGCTGAAGGGCAAGAAAAAGCCCGCTCCCGACGGCGAAGACGAATGATCTGACGCCGGAGTCGGCCCATGAGCCTGACCCTGCTGGCCATCTGCGCGCTTGCGATTGCGGCGTTCGCGGCGGCCTTTCATGTCTCGGGGATCCTCGACCATGTGATGCGGGCCTCGCGCACGGCGCGTGAGGCCGGTGCGGTGATGTCCGACAAGACCCTGGATGACGAGGAGAAGGAGAAGCGGGTACAAAAAGCCTCGCTGGGCCTGTTCGCGTCTTTCGGTCAGATCTTCATCCGCTCGCTGGCCGTGCTGGCGCTGCCGGGCCTGATCCTTTGGGGCGCGGACGCGGCGGGGCTGGTGACCTTGCAGGAGGTCGAGAATTTCTTCCTGAGTTGGGAAGTGATCATCGGCACGACGGTCCTTCTCGGTGTTCTCATTTGGTGGCAGCAGCGATGAGCCAGGCAGAACAACTCGGCCAGAACTACTCGAAGAATGACCGTATGGTGCACAAGATCGCCACCGGTCAGCTCGATCTGCAAAAGTTGCTCAGCGGGCTTGAAGACCGGCTGTTCGCCCGAAAGCTGCGCGCCGTCACGCCGAAGGCGCCCATCTTTGTCACCTCGCTGCCGCGGGCCGGCACGACCCTGTTGCTCGAGGTGCTGGCCGAGGAGCCGGATCTGGTGGCGCACAGCTATCGCCACATGCCCTTCCTGCTGTGCCCGCTGCTTTGGGACAAGCTCTCCAGCAGCGACCGAAAGGCAGCGGTGGCGGCCGAGCGGGCCCATGGCGACGGCATGCTGGTCAGCTATGATTCGGTCGAGGCGTTCGAGGAGCTGATCTGGAAGGCCTTCTACCCCGAACATTTCCGCGAGACCCGGATCGTGCCCTGGACCGAGAAGACCCTGGATGACGGGTTTTCGGGTTTCTTGCGCATGCATATGGCCAAGCTGATCGTGCTCGACCGCAAGGCGGGTGGCGCGGCCAGCCGCTATGTCTCGAAGAACAACGCCAATATCGCCCGGCTGGCCTGGATCAGGCGCCAGCTTACCGATGCGGTGGTGCTGATCCCCTATCGCGCGCCCGAGGGGCATATCCGCTCGATGCTGCGCCAGCACCGGCAGTTCCTGGAAAGCCACAAGATCGATCCCTTCACCCGCGAATACATGGAGAGCATCGGACATCTTGAATTTGGCGAGGCGCACCGTCCGATCAATTTCGGCGGCTGGCTGAAAACTGCCAAGGGCATGGACAGCGCCAGCGAGACCTATTGGGCGACCTATTGGTGCCAGGCGATGGAGGCGGTGCTGGACGTCGCGAAGGATGATCCGGGCTGCCACATCCTCTCCTATGACCGGCTCTGCTCCGACCCGGATCTCGGCCTCGAACGGATCGCCGAGCTGACCGGGCTGGGTGAGGCGAGGGCGCTGAGGGCCCAGGCCAGCCGGTTCCGCGCCCCCACCTCCTATCAGGCCGAGCCGCTGGACGTGGACGCCGATCTCGCCGACCGGATCGCGGCAATCGCCGCCCGTCTCGGCATGGCCTCGGTCATCTGACCCCCACCGGGTCTAGAGGCAGCTGCCAACCGGACCGGCTGCAGGTTCCGCAACGCAGCCGAGCACATCCGTCTCGCGCCGGCTGTCCTGAGGGGCGACCACTGCCGCGGCACCATTTGATGGATTGAGCGCTTTCAAGACATTGAGGACATGCATTGAGACGCCGCCTAGAAATCAACGGACATCCTGATCTGCTGGGCGAGGCGGAGAAATCTACAAGCCGGATGGCAGCAAGACCATGCCCCCCGAACCTCCGAGGAGGCCGGGGGGCATGGCCAACAATAAGCCGGTTTCTGGGGCTGAGCCGGACCTGATCCGGCAGCGCCGGGGCCGCGCTCAGACGGTCTGGTTGGCGTAGTAGCGCAGGTTCGAGGCCAGGGTGCCGTTGAATCCGCTCAT
>JBCBIS010000061.1:0-20168 GCA_038524325.1 Pseudomonadota bacterium | reverse complement strand
CGGAAGCGGAGCGGCTGGCTGAAACCCTGGGGCACCGGTTCGCGCGGATCGGCCTGCTCGCCGAGGCCCTGACCCATCCCTCCGCAGCTTCTGCCAGCCGGCCGGACAATCAGCGGCTGGAGTTCATGGGAGACCGCGTGCTGGGCCTCGTCATCGCCGAGGCGCTGCTGGCGGCCTATCCCAGCGAGAGCGAGGGCACGCTGGCCCCCCGTCTCAACGCACTGGTGCGGCGCGAGACACTGGCGGATGTGGCCGGAGAGGTCGGCCTCGGCCAGTATCTGCATCTGGGCCGGTCCGAGAATGTCTCGGGCGGGCGGCGGAAATCGGCGATCCTGGCCGATGCGATGGAGGCGGTGATCGCAGCCTTGTACCTGGATGGCGGGCTCGCGGCTGCACGGCGCTTTATCCTGGCGCGCTGGCAGGCCCGGATAGAGGCCCCGGAGGAGGCGCCGATGGATGCCAAGACCAAGCTGCAGGAATGGGCGCAGGCCCAGGGGATGACGCCGCCGCTCTATGAGATCAAGCTCCGCTCCGGCCCGGATCACGCGCCCAGCTTCACGGTCGAAGCGCGGCTCGAGACCGGGGCGTTCGCGGCCGGCAGTGCGGGCAGCCGAAAACGTGCCGAGCAGATCGCGGCGGCGGCCCTGCTGCGCGAGCTTGACGCATGAGCGGCGGCCCCGACAACCCGTCCGCTGCGAGCGCCACCCGCTGCGGCTTCGTCGCATTGATCGGTGAGCCGAATGCGGGGAAATCGACCCTGACCAACGCGATGGTCGGCGCCAAAGTCTCGATCGTCACCCATAAGGTGCAGACGACGCGCACCCGGATCCGTGGCGTCGCCATGGCTGGGGCAGCGCAGATCGTCTTTGTCGACACGCCCGGCCTGTTCCGCCCTCGGCGGCGGCTGGACCGGGCCATGGTCGCCTCGGCCTGGGCCGGCGCCTCCGAGGCCGATGTGACCGTGCTCCTGATCGAGGCGCATCGCGGTGTGACTGAGGGGGTGGCGGCAATACTCGAACAGATGGCGGAGCATCTGGGGCCCAAGCCCGTCGCCCTCGCAATCAACAAGATCGACCGGGTACAGCGCGACCGTCTCCTCGCCCTGACCGCCGAGATGGCCGAAAAGCGCGATTTCACGGCCACTTTCATGATTTCGGCGGAAAAGGGTTACGGCGTTCAGGATCTCAAATCCTGGTTGGCCGGGACGTTGCCCGAAGGGCCATGGCATTACCCGGAGGATGAGATCTCCGACCTGCCGGTGCGCTTGCTCGCCGCCGAGATCACGCGCGAAAAACTGACCCTGCGGCTGCATCAGGAACTGCCCTATCAGCTGACGGTCGAAACCGAGGCCTGGGAGGAGCAGAAAGACGGCTCGGCCCGGATCAGCCAGATCATCTATGTGGCGCGCGACGGGCATAAGGGGATAGTGCTCGGAAAACGGGGCGAGACGATCAAGGCGGTGGGGGCCGAAGCGCGTGTCGAGATCTCAGAGCTGATCGGCCGCAAGGCGCATCTGTTCCTGACTGTCAAGGCCCGCCCGCAATGGCTGGAGGAGCCGGAACGATATCGCGAAATGGGGCTCGATTTCGATGGCTGAGGCGCGGTTGGCAGCGGGGCTCTGGGTCTCGGTCTATCTCGCCCGGTTGAACGCCGAGGGGATTTTCGCCCATGTGGTTCATCATGGCGAGGATACGGCCGGCGCGGTGGCGGTGAAACTGGCCACCATGGATGGGCAGGCCGAGCTCTACTGCCGGGTTTATGACGCGGAGGGGCGGCGGATCTGGGACCGGCTCCATCAGGGCGCCGAGGCCGAGACCGATGAAGTGATCGCGCGGCAGCGCAAATATGACCCCGATCTCTGGGTGATTGAAGTGGAAGATCCGAAAGGCCGCCATCTTCTGGATGCCGAGGGGCTCGCGTGAGCCTCCCCCGGCACGACCGGGCCACCGCCCGCCCCCACCCACCCTCCGCGGGCCGCGGCCCGGTCGTGCCGGGGGAGGCAGGACGTCCGGAGGTCGGCTGAGAATGGAGTGGCGTGACCGGGGCCTCCTCCTCTCGACCCGCCGCTTTGGTGAGTCGGCCGCGATCATAGAGGTGCTGACCCTGGCCCATGGCCGCCATGCCGGTCTGGTGCGCGGCGGTGCCAGCAGCCGGATGGCGCCGGTGCTGCAACCGGGCGCGGAGCTCGACCTCGCCTGGCGGGCGCGCTTGGACGACCATCTCGGGGTCTACCGTGTCGAACCTGTGCGGAGCCGGGCGGCGTTGCTGATGGCAGACCGCCGCAGGCTCGCCTGTTTCAATGCGATGGTGTCCCTGGTTCTGGCCTGCATGCCCGAGCGCGAGCCGCAGGGTGAGCTTTATCTGGCGACGAGCGCGCTCGCCGATCGCCTCGCCTCGGCGGAGGATTGGGAGACCGCCTATGCGCTGTGGGAAAACGCGCTGCTCACGATCCTCGGTTTCGGTCTGGATCTGACAGCCTGCGCGGCGACGGGGGACACCGAGGACCTGATCTGGGTCTCGCCGAAATCCGGACGGGCGGTCTCACGCCAAGGCGGGATAGGGTGGGAGCATCGCCTGCTTCCCCTGCCGCAGCTGCTCGGTGGATCGGATCCCCGCCCGGACGAGGCGGGTGATGCCTTGCGCCTGACCGGCCATTTCCTGACCCATTGGGTGCTGCCGGCGATCGAGCTCGATGCCCTGCCCGAAGCGCGCCAGCGTCTCGAGCGGGTTCTCGCCCGGACATAACGCGCTGCCATTGCCATCCGTACCCACGCGTTTCCCGGAGGGAAACGCAAGCATGGCGTATGCGCGCGTCAGCGCGCATTCCGTTTGGGACGACCCGGCGCCGGGCCTGTCCGGGCTCGGCGACCCTCTGTCACTGGCCATGCCGGCGCAGCTGCGCTATCGCAGCGCGATGACCGACCGCGACCCGCCAAAAGACCTCGCCCTGCTCTGGCGCCTGATCGCCGAGAATGGCTGGGCGCATCGCTGGGGCTATGGGGCGGCACTTCTCCTGATGATGATCGTCTCGGGCATGACCGCCGCCGTCGCGCTGATCACCGGCCCGATGTTCGAGACGCTGTTCCAGGAGAACAGCCTCGAGCCGTTCCAGCGGATCGCAGGCCTGATCCTGGTGGTCTTCATCCTGCGCGGCTTGGCGCTCTATGGGCAGACTGTGCTGCTGGCCCGGATCGGCAACCGGGTGGTGGCCGACCTGCAGCGCCGGCTTTATGACCATATCCTCGCCCAGGGCATGGGGTTCCATGCCCGCCACGGCACCGGAGACCTCGCCAACCGGCTCAGCCAGAACACCAATCAGATCCGCCAGGGCCTGCAACTCATCGCGACCCGGCTCGGCACCGATGTCTTTTCGGTTCTGTCGCTTCTCGGCGTGATGCTCTGGGCGGATTGGCAATTGACGCTTTATGCCCTGATCGGACTGCCCGTGATCCTGGGCGGCATCGCGCTCCTGGTGCGGCGGGTCAAGAAACAGGCCCGGGCCGAGATTGCGATGCAGGCGCGGATCCTCTCGGCAATCAACGAGACGGTGCTGGGGGCCCGCATCATCCGGGCCTTCAACCTCCAGCCGCAGATGCAGCGCCGCATGGGCTATGCGATCGACGGTGTCCGCGACCGGGCGGATCGGATTGCACAGCTCCAGGGTGCGGTGAACCCGCTGATGGAGACGATGGCGGGCCTCGCGGCGGCCTGCGCCATCCTGCTCGGTGGCGCCCGGGTGGTGGGGGGTGCGCTCGAGCCGGCCAGCTTCATCAGCTTTGCCACCGCGCTGATCATGATCGGCGACCCGGCCCGACGGCTCGGCCAGCTCAATGTCCTGATCCGGCAATATCTGGCAGCGGCCGAGTTCATCTATGCCACGCTCGACACCCATGTCGGGCAGCAAGATGCCCCGGGTGCCCCCGACCTGATCGTCACGCGCGGTGATGTGCGGTTCGAGAATGTCCATTTCGCCTATGAGGGCGACAGGCGCCGGGCGCTCGACGGCATGTCGCTGCACGCGCCGGCAGGGCAGGTGACCGCCTTGGTCGGTCCCTCGGGCGGCGGAAAGTCGACCTTGCTGAACCTTCTCGAACGCTTCTACGAACCGAGCGCGGGGCGGATCGTGATCGACGGGCAGGATATCGCGAAAACCCGTCTCGCCAGCCTGCGCTCGCAGATGGCCATGGTCACGCAAGAGACGTTTCTGTTCGACGCCACCATTGCCGAGAACATCGCCTTCGGCCGCCCAGACGCCGCGCGGGCCGAGATCGAAGCCGCCGCGCGCGAGGCCAATGCCCATGAGTTCATCATGGCGATGCCCGAGGGTTACGCCAGCCCGGTCGGCGAGGGCGGCGCCAATCTCTCGGGTGGTCAGCGCCAGCGCGTCGCAATTGCCCGCGCCATGCTGCGCAACGCGACGATCCTGTTGCTCGACGAGGCCACCTCGGCCCTCGACGCCGCCTCCGAGGCCCATGTGCAAGAGGCACTGTCCCGGCTGATGCAGGGGCGCACGACCCTGGTGATTGCCCATCGGCTTGCAACCGTGCGCCGGGCGCATAATATCTGCGTCGTCGAGGCCGGACGCTTGGCCGAACGCGGCACCCATGACGATCTTATCGCGGCAGGCGGTCTCTACGCCCGGCTGGCCGCATTGCAATTCGGCCAGCCACAGGCAGAGGACATCCCATGACGAAACCGCCCCTGAAACTCTATCTCGCCGATCCACGCGGCTTCTGCGCCGGCGTTGTCCGCGCCATCGAGATTGTCGAGATGGCCATCGAGAAATGGGGCGCACCGGTCTATGTTCGCCACGAGATCGTCCACAACAAGCATGTGGTCGATGATTTGGCGCGCAAAGGCGCGATTTTCGTCGAGGAACTGGAAGAATGCCCGGATGACCGCCCGGTCATCTTCTCGGCCCACGGCGTGCCGAAATCGGTGCCGGCCGAGGCGGAACGGCGCCAGATGCTCTATGTCGACGCCACCTGCCCGCTGGTCAGCAAGGTCCATATCGAGGCCGAACGGCACTCCTCGCGCGGTCTTCAGATCGTAATGATCGGCCATGCCGGCCACCCGGAGACAGTGGGAACAATGGGCCAGTTGCCGCCCGGCGAGGTGATCCTGGTCGAGACGCCCGCCGATGTCGCCACCATCGCGCCGCGGGATCCATCGAAACTCGCTTACATCACGCAGACAACGCTGTCGGTCGATGACACCGCCGAGGTGGTCGAGGCACTGATCGAGCGCTTTCCAAAGATCGTCGGTCCTCACAAGGAGGATATTTGCTACGCCACGACCAACCGGCAGGAAGCGGTCAAGGAGATGGCGCCGAATATCGATGCCCTCCTGGTCGTTGGCGCGCCGAATTCCTCGAATTCGCGCCGCTTGGTCGAGGTTGGGGCCGCGGCGGGCTGTGCCTATGCCATGCTGGTCCAGACTGCGGAAGATATCGACTGGCGAGCGATCGAGGGGGTCGAGGCTGTCGGCCTCTCCGCCGGGGCATCGGCGCCCGAGGTGCTGGTCGACGGCGTGATCTCCGCCTTCCGTGAACGCTATGAGATCGAAATCGAACGGGTGGTCACGGCGGAGGAGAACGTCTCCTTCAAAGTCCCCCGGGTTCTCCGCGCCGCCTCGTGAGCGACCGGCAGACCCTCGACTATTATTCCGAGGAAGCGGCGACCTATGCCGAATTCGTCGGCGACGCCAAGGAAGACCCGTTCCTCAACCGCTTCATCGCCGCGATGCCCGAGGGCGCGGCGGTGCTCGATTTCGGCTGCGGTCACGGTTGGGCCGCGGCGCAGATGCGCGATGCCGGGCTGTCGGTGACAGCGATGGACGGCTCTGCCGGTCTGGCCGCCGAGGCGAAGGCGCGCTATGGCATCGATGTCCGCGTCGCGCTTTTCGCCGAGTTGGAGGAGGTGGCGGCCTTCGACGGCATCTGGGCCAGCTTCTCCCTGCTGCATGACAGCCGCGCCGCTTTGCCCGGGCATCTGCGCCGTCTGCACCGGGCGGCCCGGCCCGGCGCGCTGCTGTTCCTGGGCCTGAAGGCGGGCGAAGGCGAAGCGCGCGACCCTCTCGGCCGCCTCTACAGCTATTTCACCGAGGCCGAATTGCGGGACGAACTCGCCAGGGCGCAGTGGGGCGAGGTCACCTGCGAGACGCGGCGCCTCGCCGGCCTCGCGGGCAAGAAGGAAGACTCCCTGATGTTGTTTGCCCGCGCGCTGTGATGGAGATCTTTGCTTTCACCGATGGGGGGTGTTCCGGCAATCCCGGCCCTGGCGGCTGGGGGGTGGTGCTGGAGGCGCGCGATGGCGAGACGGTTCTGAAAACCCGCGAACTGTCCGGCGGCGCGCCCGACACCACCAATAACCGCATGGAGTTGACCGCGGCGATCGAGGCGCTCCAGGCGCTCGACCGCCCCTCCGAAGTCACCCTGGTCACCGATTCCACCTATGTGAAGAACGGCATCACCGGCTGGATCCACGGCTGGAAGAAGAACGGTTGGAAGACCGCGGACAAGAAGCCGGTCAAGAATGCCGATCTCTGGCAGCTTCTGGATGCCGCCCAGGCCCGTCACCGGGTCACCTGGGACTGGGTAAAAGGCCATGCGGGCCATCCGCAGAACGAACGTGCGGACGACCTCGCTTCAGCCGAGATCAAGGCGCTCAAGAAAGCGCAAAATCCCGAGGCCAGCTGACCCCTAGCCAGCGGCTCAGGCGGCGCGGACCACCCAACGGCCCTTGACCGCGCAGGGCGGGCAGAGTCTGCTGGCGCGGAACACGTCTGACGCAGTGGATCCGATGGCAGATCTCAATGGGCGGGACCTTTGGGTCTGCGCCCTTCTTCTGATGGTGATGGTGGGCGAGTTGATGGGCCGTGCGCTCGGCACGGCCTGGGCCGAGCTGATCGCCTATGCCGCGATGGTCATGCTGATCCCGATGGCAGCGCATCGTCTGGGCGGGCGCGAGGCCTATCTGCTCAGCCTCTGCGCAGGCCTCACGGGCCTGGTGCTGTGGTTGCACCCCGACCCGCGCGCGGCGCTCGACGCGGCCTTTGCGCAGGCGGCGTTTCTGATGGCCTTCATCCTGCTGCTCAGCCTGGTGCAGGAAGCGGCGACGACCTCGCGCGATGTGGCCGAGACCGGGATGTGGTTGACCCGCCAGCCTCCGGGGCGGCGCTGTCTGACGCTGTTCGGCGGCACCAATCTGATGGGGGTGCTGTTCAATCTCGGGGTCGTCAGCCTGCTCGCCCCCCTGATCCGGCGCGGGGTGGAGGAGGCGGCCCCGGGCGATCCGCTGAACCCGGTGCGCGAGCGGCGGCAGCTCAACGCCATGCTGCGCGGCTTTGCCTGGTGCGTGGTCTGGTCGCCGACTGCCATTGCGCCGCTCGCATTGTTGGAGCTGATCGAGGGGATCGACCGGGGGCGTTGGATCGTGCTGGGCTTTGCCCTGACCCTCGCGATCCTGGCGCTGGCCTGGATCGAGGACCGGATCGCCTGGCGCCATCTCGTGCCGCGACGCAGGGTGGCGGACCCGGTGCCGCGCCGCGCCGTTCTCGGCTTTGCCACGGTGTGTGCCGTGCTACTGGGACTGACATTGGTGGCGATGGCGCTGTCCGGAGGGTCGGTCGTGCTGGGCCTGATGCTGGCCTGCCCGGTGCTGATGTTGGGCTGGCTGGCGGTGCAGGACCGGGACCGCTTGGCCCCCCGGATCGCCGAGGTCCTGGGTCCGCGGCTGGTCATCTCCGCGCCTCTGGCGGTGACGCTGGCCTGTTCGGGCTATCTCGGACGGGCCGCGGCGCAGCTGATCCCGGCCCAGCAGGTGGCCGAGGCGATCGGGCTGGCCAGCCTCCCGCCCGCGGTCTTCCTGACCTCCCTCGCCGTGGCCGTCGCGGTGTTCAGCCAATTCGGCCTCAGCCCGATCATGATGGCGGTGTTCTTCGGCAGCCTGTTGGGCGCGTTGCCCTCGCTGCCGGCCGATCCCACGCTGACCGCGCTGGCCATCGCATCCGGATGGGGGTTGTCGATGACCTCTTCGCCTTTCGCAACCGTGGTTCTGTTGACCGCCAGAACCACCGGCCATAGCGGGCGCGAGTTGACCTGGGGCTGGAACCTCCCCTTCACCTCGCTCAGCATCTTGGTGCTGGCGGTGGTGTTTCACGGGCTGACGCTGGTCGGCTGAGCCGGGCGAGTGCTCAGGCGCGCGCGTCCAAACCGGCCCATTCCGCCCATCCCGGCGCGTCGAGAAACAGGGGCGGATGGTCGGTGATGACCCCCGTCAGCCCGATCTCGCGAAACGGGGCCACCACGTCTGGATTGTTGATCGTATAGACGCGCAGATCGAGCCCGGCGAGGCGCGCCTCGCGCAGCACCGTCTCGCTGAGATGGCGGTAATCGAGATGCAGGGCCGCCGCCGACAGTGCCTTCGCCCGCGCCACCCAGTCCGGTGATGGAGAGGATTGCAACAGGGCGATGGGCTGCCCCGGCGCCCGCTGCCGGAATGCCGCCAGAACCGGCTCGGAAAAGCTCGACACAAGAACCCGGTCCAGCGCCCAGTCGCGTTCCGCAAGCGCCCGGGCCACGATCTCCGCAAGATCCTCCGCCGGGTCGTCATGGGGTTTGATTTCGAGATTGGCGAAGATCTCCAACCTGTCGATCAGGTCGAGAGCCTGGTCGAGCGAGGGCAGGGGCTCGCCCGCATAAATGGCGGAATGCCGGCTGCCCATGTCGATCCCGGCGAGGTCGGCGGCGCGGAGGTGGGTCAAGGACCCTTGAGACGTGCTGCACCGGTCGATGGTCGCATCGTGATGCACGACCGGCTGGCGGTCGCCCAGCAGGCTCACATCGAACTCGATCCAGCGCACCCCCTGCCGCGCGGCCTCGCGAAATGCGGCCAGCGTGTTCTCCGGCGCCGTGCGCGAGGCGCCGCGATGGGCGATGATCCGTCCCGGATCGGCTGTGTTCGGTGGCGGCATGACAAATCTCCGGAGACTGGGGAGGGGACTGGCGGAGCATCTGACCCCCGGCGCGGTCAACTTGATCGATGAGGTCGCTTTGTGCAATGTCCGCCGAAACTGCCGGCAAGCGCCGGCTGTACGGTCGAGGTTCCCGCGCGATGTGGCGCTATGCAACTTTCTTTTTAGCGCTGTCGGTCATCGCAACCGGGGTCGGCTTTTGCGGGACCTGGGGGGCTGAGGCCTATCAGCGCCTGTTGTCAGAGCGGGTGCATCAGGGCCTCGAAGTGCTCGGCGTGAACTGGATGCATCTGCGAGTGGACGGGCTCAAGGTCGAGCTCAGTGGCGAAGCGCCGGATCCGGATGCCCGGCTGCTGGCAGTGCGCACTGCGCGGGCCACAGTGCCGAATGCCGATGTGACGGACCGGACCACCGCCGTGCCCAGGCCGTTGCCGCCACGCCCGCCGATCCAGCTAGAGCTTCACCGGGATGCCGAGGCGCTGACCCTGACGGGGCAGTTGAGCAGCGCCAGAATGCAGGACGATCTGGCCGAGCAGTTGCAAACCGCCGCCTCGGACCTCGAATTTCAGGACCTGACCGGTACCAATGCCGCCGCCGCACCAGTGGCCTGGGAGGACATGCGCGCCCTGATCGTGCAATCGGTTTCCGGGCTGAAGACGGCCTATCTCCGCGTTTCTCCCGATACGGTTGAGATCACCGGCATCGCGGCAGATGAGGCAGCGCGGACGGCCTTGCAGGACCGCCTGATCGCCAGTGCGGGCGACCGCATCACCCTGGTGCTGGATCTCAGCGTTCCGCCCGATGTCGCAATTCCGTTTCGCTTTGCCGCCTGGAAGGATTTCGGCGGCCTGCGGGTCGAGACCTGTGCCGCCCGTGACGAGGATGAGCGGGTGGCGATACTGGCCACCCTGGGACGGCATGGCCTCGACGGGCACCCTGGGGCTTGCCCAGTGGCGCTGGGCGGTCCTGACGGGCCGTGGGAGCAGGCGGTGGCCGCGGGGCTGGAGGCGTTGGACAGCTTGCCGGCGGGCTCGCTCGACCTGATCTATCAGACGTTGCATCTCGAAGCCGCGCCCCCCTCGGACCAATCGGATTTCGACCGGACCGCCGCAGAGCTCGCGGAGGCTCTGCCGCAGGAGTTCAGGCTCCAGGCACGGCTGGTCCAGACCGCGTCGGGTCAGGCGGTGCCGCGTGATGCCTATTGGCTGTCGATCGGGGCACAGGCCGGAAAGATCGCGCTGCAAGGCCGGATGCCGGGAATGGCCGAGCGCGAGGCCCTGGTCACCTTCGCTGCCGCGTTGACCAGCCGGGCGGCGGTCGAGGATGCGCTGGTGGTCGCGGAGGGGCCACCGCCCTCCGGTTGGCATCACGCCGCGCAGGAGCTTCTCGCCCGGGTCGCCGAGCTTGAGGACGGCGCCGCCGAAATGACCGCCGGTCGGATCCGGTTGCAGGGCCGGATGGACGACCCGGTGGAGGCGGGCGAGATGCGCCGCACCCTGTTGGCCGCTCTGCCCGAATTCGAGATCAGCACGCGGATCGAGATCGACCTGCCAGGCGCGATTGGACGGATGCCCCTGGTCGACGAGGCCTGCATCGCCGAACTGAACCGCCTGTTGCGGGATCAGCCGCTGGTCTTCGAGACCGGCAGCGCGGTAATCGACAAGGCCAGCATGCCGATCGTGACCAACCTCGCCGAAACCTTTGGCCGCTGTGACGAGATCGTCGTCGAGATCGGCGGGCATACTGACAGCAAAGGCTCCGAAAGCCTTAACCTGCGGCTTAGCCAAGCGCGGGCCGATGCGGTGCTTGCGGCCTTGGCCGGACAGTCGGTTCCACTGGACCGGCTCAGCGCGCGAGGCTATGGCGAGGCGGAGCCGATCGCTTCGAACCAGACCGAGGCGGGCCGTGCGCGCAATCGGCGGATCGAGTTCCGCGCCCTGGAGTGACCATGCTGGATGCCTCGCAACTTTCGATCGCCATCTCGGCGGTTCTCGCCGGCGCGATCGTGCTGGGCTGGATCCTGCATTGGCTGTGGGTCCGGGCGCATCGGCACTCGGGCTCGGACCTCGCCCGGGTGCAGGAGATGGTGACCCGGCTGCACCGCGCCGATCAACTGCGCGAACAGGCCGAGGAAGCGCGCCAGAGGGCCGAGCATTTGCTCTCGAGCCGCGAGGCCGAAATGACGACACGGATGCAGGCGATGCAGCACCGCATGGATGGCGCGGTCGAGGGCCGTGAGGCCGATCTCTCGCAAAGCCTCCGCGAGGCCCAGGCGGATGCGAGCGCGGCGATGGATGGGCTCGGGCTCGCCCGGCGGCGGATTGCCGAGCTGGAGGCGGCTTTGGAAGACACCGGCGGCGAGGGCAGGGTCGCGGCGTTGGAGTCCGAGCTCGAGCAGCAGACCGAGGCGGTGGCGCGGCTCAGCGCCGATCTGACCGAGACGACGGATACGCTCGCCAGGACACGCGACCGCCTTGATCAGGTCACAGCGGCGCTGGCAGAGGCGCAGGAGGGCGGTGCCACGGAGGAAAGCGCCGCCGCAGCTGCGCGCCGCCGCTCGCAGCGGAAACCGACGGCGAACGGCCAGACAAAACCTGCGATGCGCAACGGAACGAAGCCCGCGCCAGCCACGCGGAAGAAGACCCCGCCAGGTTCCGGGGGAAAGCCACCGCGCTGAGCAGATGCTCGGCCGACCAGGCTAGGCGGGATCGGTTTCCCAACGCGCGGCGGCGTGATCGTCGCTGTCGCGTGCATCGACCCAGCGCGCGCCTTCTGGGGTTTCCTCGCGCTTCCAGAACGGCGCGCGGGTCTTGAGATAGTCCATGATGAAATGGGCGGCCTCGAACGCGGCCGCGCGGTGTCGCGACGCGGTCAGGACCAGGACGATCTGCTCTCCCGGCAGCAGCCGGCCGACCCGGTGGATGATCCGGATCCCCTGCAAGGGCCAACGCGACGAGGCCTCCGCCGCGATGGCGGAGAGCGCGCGTTCGGTCATGCCCGGGTAATGCTCCAACTTCATCGCGCGGGTGGTCTCGTCCGAGCCTCTCACGAGGCCGGTGAAGCTGGCGACCGCGCCGATATCGGTTTTGCCCGCGGTCAGTCGCCGGCTCTCGGCGGCGATGTCGAAATCCTCGGTCTGGATCGAGATTTCCGGTTGTGGCGCGCTTCCGTCCATTGATCAGCCCCCCGTGACCGGCGGAAAGAACGCGATCTCGCGTGCCCCGTCAAGCTGGGTGTCGAGCGTGGCCATCTCCTGATCGATGGCGACGCGCACCGCGGACATATCCTCGAAGGCCAGGGCATGGCCGTCCGACCGTTGGCGCAGGATCTCGATCAAATCGCGGGCCGTAACGGCGTCTTGGGCGGCGATCTCCTCCGACCCGACGCCGATCCGTTCCTTCATCCAGGCGAAATAGAGGACCTGCATCACGGTGTCTCCTGTTTCGCCCTGATATAAGGCATCGCTTTCTGGAAGTAATCCCATCCGGTGATCAGCGTGAGGGCCGCGGCCAGCCAGAGCAGGGCGAGCCCGAGCGTGGCGCCGAGCGTGAGGGTGTTGAGAAAGGCGTCGGCGGTCACTATGCGCTGCCAAATCAGCAGGTCGAGCACGACCTGTGACGCGCCATCCTCCAAGGAGCTTGTCCCGGCGGCGTGTTCCCGCGAGAAGAGCAGCAAGACGCCCAGGGCGCTCAGTTGCGCGGTCGTTTTCCACTTCGCGAGGCGCGTGACCGGCAGTTTGACATCGCCCAGAAACTCACGAAGGCCGGAGACCATGATTTCCCGCAAAAGGATCGCGAAGGCGGGCAGGAGGAACAGCCAGCTCCGCTGCGACTCTTGTGCCGCGAGGCCGAAGAGCACGAGGATGACCATCACCTTGTCCGCGATAGGATCGAGCATCTGCCCTAACGCGCTCTGCTGATCGAAGCGCCGCGCGATCCAGCCATCGAGAAAATCGGTGAGAGCCGCTACCGCGAAGAGCAGGAAGGCGGGAAAGAGGAGCACCGGGCCGCCCAGTGCGACCATGGCGGCGACCGTTGGCGCGGCCGCGATGCGCAGCATGGTCAGCAGGTTGGGCAGGGTCCAGATCATGCCGTCTCTTCGCCGATTGCAGCGGGGCGGGCAAGAGCCGGCGCGCTCCCTTGCACGGGCGGTCCTGGTTGCGCGGGACGGCTTTGCCCACCCACCCGCGCGCCGGCTCCCGACCCTTTGCGCCCGATGGGAGGCGTGGCGGGGGCCGGCGCGGCGCATTGCGGGCAGGACGCGCCCGGGATCAGGCCTCGCCATGGAAGAAGGCATGGATGCTCTCGGCCATCGCAGCGGAGATGCCATCGACCGATTTCAGATCGGCGACACCGGCGCGGCTGACCGCCTTGGCCGAGCCGAACCGGGCCAACAGCGCGCGTTTGCGGGTGGGGCCGATTCCGGGGATCTCGTCAAGCGGGGTTGCCGCCACCGATTTCGCCCTCTTCGCCCGATGCGCGCCAATGGCATAGCGATGCGCCTCGTCGCGCAGACGCTGGATGAAATAGAGTGTCGGCGAGCGGAAGGGCAGGGCGAAGGGGCGGCGGCCGGGGGCGTGGAATTCCTCCTTGCCCGCATCCCGGTCGACCCCTTTTGCCACGCCGAAGAGCGCGATGTCTTCGACGCCAAGCTCGGCCATCACCTGATGGGCGGCGGTGATCTGCCCGGCGCCGCCATCGATCAGGACCAGGTCCGGCCAGTTCGTCCCCTCGCGGTCCGGATCCTCCTTGACGAGGCGTTGGAAGCGGCGGGTCAGCACCTCCTTCATCATGCCAAAATCGTCGCCCGGGGTCAGATCGTCGCCTTTGATATTGAACTTGCGGTACTGGGATTTGTCGAACCCGTCAGGCCCCGAGACGATCATGCCGCCGACCGCGTTGGTCCCCATGATATGGGAGTTGTCATAGACTTCGATCCGGCTCGGTGGCTCGGGCAGGTCGAAGGCATCGGCGAGACCGGCGAGGAGTTTTGCCTGGCTGGCGCTCTCGGCCATCTTACGCCCCAGCGCTTCGCGTGCGTTCTGGGCGGCGTGATCGACCAGTTCGCGCTTCTCGCCGCGCTGCGGCCGGGCCACGACAACGCGCCGATTGGCGACCGTGCTGAGCGCCTCGGCCAGCAGGGCCGCCTGGGGCGTGGCATGGCTGAGCAGCACCATGCGAGGCGGCGTCTTCTCGGCATAGAACTGGCCGAGGAACTGCTCGAGGATGGTCTCATCCTCGTCCTCTGCGGTGATCCGGGGGAAATAGGCCCGGTTGCCCCAGTTCTGGTGGCTGCGGAAGAAGAAGACCTGGACACAGGCCTGACCGCCATCGCGGTGCAGGGCGACCACGTCGGCCTCGGCCGTCACCCGCGGGTTGATGCCCTGATGTCCCTGCACATGCGCCATGGCGCGCAGCCGGTCGCGATAGATCGCGGCGCGTTCGAACTCCATCGCAGTGGAGGCTTCGGCCATCTTCTCCGCGAGCTCGGTCTGGACCCGGGTCGAGCGGCCCTCGAGGAAGCGTTGCGCATCTTCGACCAGGCCCTGATAGTCCCCCTGGGCGATATAGTCGACACAGGGCGCCGAGCAGCGCTTGATCTGGTAGAGCAGACAGGGTCGGGTGCGGGCCTCGAACACGCTATCCGAGCAGGTGCGGAGCAGAAACGCCTTCTGCATCTGATTGAGCGTGCGGTTCACCGCGCCGGCGCTGGCGAATGGCCCGAAATAGGCGCCCTTCTCGCGCCGCGCGCCGCGATGTTTGCGCATCAGCGGGAAGTCGCCGGCCTCGATCAGGATATGCGGGAAGCTTTTGTCGTCGCGGAGCAGCACATTGTAGCGCGGCTTGAGCTGCTTGATGAGGTTGGCCTCGAGCAGCAGGGCCTCGGTTTCGGTCTCGGTCGTGATGAACTCCATCGACGCGGTCGAGAGGATCATCTTCAGGATGCGGTTGGTGTGCCCGGTCAGCTTGCTGTAGGAGGCGACGCGTTTCTTCAGCGAGCGCGCCTTGCCGACATACAGCACCTCACCCTCGGCATCGAACATCCGGTAGACGCCGGGCCGGTCGGGCAGGCGCGGAATATAGCTGCGCACCACATCGGCTCCCGACGGCGGGGCATCAGTGGGCGCCGTGTTTTGGTATGCTGTGTCGGGTGAATCACTCATCTCGGCGAGGTGGACGATAGCGTGGCGGTGCTGTGATTTACAACTCCACAGACCGCTCCTTCCTGTGGATAAGTCTGTAAGTAAATTGCGGAGGGTTTGGAATCCTCGTGGAGTTTCAAAGGGAAAGCCTGAATTCTAGACAAAACGGTGAATTAGTAACCCTCTGATTTTCAAGGAAAAAAGGCCTCTGAAAAGTCAAGATGTTGAATTTATTAATGATTCTTAACAAAACGAAGACGGCCAAAATTGGTGGTGGACAAGTTGCACGAGACTCGGAAACCCCTTGTTTACCTCTCTCGAATCAGCCTGGCTCTCCAAGCATGTCGGGCGTCTGCCAGGCGAGGTGCTGGCCGCCGTCGATCGCGAGCATTTGACCCGTAAATGCCTTGCAACTCAGGATGAATCGCATCGCCGCCACAATGTCCTCTGGGTCGGAACCGCGCCTCAAGATGCAGGCAGCGCGCTGTTTGGCGAAGTGCTCGTCCGACTGACGCTCGGCCACCAGAGTCGGGCCGGGGCCGATTGCCCCCGTGCGGATCTTCGGGCCCAGCGCCTGCGCGGCCGTCCGGGTGAACATGTGCAGCGCGGCTTTAGCCAGCGAATAGGAAAGAAAATGGGGAGTCGGTTTCAACACGCGCTGATCGATCATGTTGATGACCACGGCGCGGGCAACCGGCTCGCCCATTGCATCGACCTCCGGGTCAGGCGCCTGCGCGGCGAAGGTTTGAACCAGCCGGACGGGGCCGCGGAGATTTGACTCCTGCGCACGATCCCAGCTTTCCCGGGTCATCGTGGCGAAGCCGTCATTCTCGAAGATCGACGCGTTGTTGATCAACAGCGTAAGAGGACCTCCGAGAGCCTGTGCCGCCCGCGTTACCAGCGCTCCAGTGGCCGCCTCGTTCAGCAGGTCGGCGCCCAGGGCAACGCCCCGCCCGCCAGCCGCGGTGACATCGGCGGCCGTCTGCTCGGCGGCGTCCGAGGAGCCGTTGTAGTGGACCGCCACGCTCCAGCCGTCCCGGGCCAGGTCCAGCGCCATCGCGCGGCCCAGCCGTTTGGCGGCGCCGGTGATCAGGGCGCGTCCCGGTTGCATGGCAGTCTCCTCAGGCGGCAGGCGTCAGGCTGTAGGCAGCGACAATATAGGCCGCGTAAGCCGCAACGAACAGCGCACCGGTTGGTCGCGAGATCCGCAGGCAGAAAAAGATGAATGGCGCCAGGACGGCCGTCGCCGCGATCATCACCCAGATATCGCGCGAGACGATCTCGGCCGGCACCGCCATCGGGCTGACCAACGCCGCGGTTCCGATCACCGCCGTGATGTTGAACAGGTTCGAGCCGACCACATTGCCGATGGCCACATCCGCCTGATTGCGCATCGCCGCTGCCACGGTGGTCGCCAGTTCTGGCAGCGATGTGCCGATGGCGACGATGGTCAGGCCGATCACAGCTTCGGAGACCCCGAAATCCCGGGCGATGCCTTGGGAGCCCTGGATCAGACATTCCGCGCCGATGGGCAGGCCGATCAGCCCCGCGGCAATTAGCAGGCCGAGTTTCAGCGGAGGCATGTTCGGATCGGCCTCCTCCAACTCGTCGGCATCGACCTCGTCCGGGTTGGCCTTGCCGGAGCGGATCGAGTCGAGCACCATGGCTGCGGTGATCACCAGCAGCACCAGCCCGCCCCAAAACCCGATTTCCCCCAGCAGGATCAGCACCGAAAAAACCACCGTGGCGAACAGCATGAACACCGTGTTGCGATGCGCCTCGGACCCGCAACCGGCGATGGGCACGATCAAGGCGGGGATGCCCAGGACCAGCAAGACATTGGCGATGTTCGAGCCCACCACATTGCCGAGCGCGATCCCCGGGGCCCCCTCCAGAGCGGCCTTTACCGAAATCAGCAACTCCGGCGCCGATGTTCCGAAGGCGATGATCGTTGCCGAGATGATGAAGGGCGCAACCCCCAGCCTGAGGCTGAGCGAAACCGCGCCGCGCACCAGGGCATCGCCGGCGAAGACCAGGATCACCAATCCGACGATGATGAGAACGAAATCGCCTGCCGGCCCCAAGGCATCAAGCATCAGGGCACTCGCACGGCGCACCCGGCAGCCGGTAGGCGCCGCATTTCCGGCATCGTACTAGATCCTCGGAGGGCAGCGAGGGTTTCGAGCCCGAGCGCAGCGGGCTGCGCCGCGCCATGATCCACAGCGCGATGAGCCCCATCGCAACAATCACGGCTTTGATAAGCAAGCAAGGTCCTCCCGATACGCCCCCGCACCCATCTAGGCTATGGACCCCTGCACATCAATGGGTGTCCGATCTGCCGGCGAGATCCCGAAAATTGTTCCGGTTGCGCGGTGAAGCGTGTATGTTGGCGGTCTTGGTCAATCGCCGTCCCTGGCGATCATTCGTGGAGAAGCGGGTCACGCCCCAGGCCACGTGCAGCAGGAGCTGCGAATGGCAACGCCCTGTGAACGACGAGGTTCGACGCTGGCATGAATGTGATGGATCAGGAAGCTTTGCTGCGCGCGCAACTCGGTCAATTGCGCCAGAACCACCGGCAGCTCGACGAGGAAATCGCCGATCTGGCGGTGACCGGCGCCGATGCCATGACGGTGACGCGGCTGAAGAAGCGCAAGCTGGCCTTGAAGGATCAGATCGCGCGGCTCGAAGATCAACTCTATCCCGACATCATTGCCTGAGGCCGCTTGCCCCGCCTCTTTCGCCCGCTATAGTCGCGGCTCTGCTGAAAAGGGGAGCGCATGTCAGAGGTGAAGGTGGGTGTCGTCATGGGCAGCCAGTCCGACTGGCCGACCATGAAACTGGCCGCGGAGACGCTCGAGGAGCTTGGGGTCGCGCACGAGACGCGCATCGTCTCGGCCCATCGCACGCCAGACCGGATGTTCGCCTATGCCGAGGCGGCGGCCGGCCGGGGCCTAGCGGCGATCATCGCGGGGGCCGGCGGGGCGGCCCATCTGCCGGGTATGCTGGCCGCAAAAACCCGCGTTCCGGTGTTGGGCGTGCCGGTCAAGGGATGGGCATTCGACGGGCTCGACAGCCTGCACTCGATCGTTCAGATGCCAAAGGGCATTCCCGTGGCGACATTTGCCATCGGGCCGGCGGGGGCGATGAACGCCGCTCTGTTTGCCGCGGCGCAACTTGCCGTGAATGATCCGGATCTGGCCCAGCGGCTGGAGGCATGGCGGGCGGCGCGCAGCGCCGCGGTGGCCGAGGAACCACAGCGTGACTGACGCGCTGCCGCCCGGCAGCAGCATCGGCATCCTGGGTGGCGGGCAACTCGGGCGGATGCTGGCGATCTCGGCGGCGCGGCTCGGCCTGCATTGCCACATCTACGATCCGGCCGCCGATGCGCCGGCGGGGGAGGTTGCCGCGCATCTCACGACGGCGTCCTATGAGGACAAAGCTGCCCTGCGGCGCTTCGGCGAAGCGGTGGACGTCATTACCTTTGAGTTCGAGAATGTCCCCGCCGCCACGCTCGACTTGCTCGAGGGGCTCGCGCCGATCCGTCCCAACCGACGCGCGTTAGCGGTCAGCCAGGACCGGCTGGAGGAGAAGACTTTTCTGTCAGGGCTCGGCCTCTCGGTCGCGCCCCATGCCCCGGTCGCCTCGGTCGAGGAACTCGAAGCGGCGATCGAGCGGTTTGGAGCGGGCATCCTGAAGACCCGGCGGCTCGGCTATGACGGCAAGGGCCAAGTGCGGATCGGACCGGGGGAAGACGCAGACGCGGCCTTCGTCTCGCTCGGTGGCGCCGATGCGATTTTCGAAGGGTTGGTTCCGTTCGACTGCGAGATCTCGGTGATCGCGGCGCGCGGCCTCAGCGGAGAGACAGTCTGTTTCGATCCCGGTCAGAACAGCCATCGCGATGGCATCCTGCGGCAGACCCGAGTCCCTGCGCCGGTCTCGGCCGGGTTGCGGCAGGACGCTGTGCTGCTCGCGGCGCGCATCCTGTCGGCGCTCGACTATGTCGGCGTTCTGGGGGTCGAGCTGTTCGTCGCGGGGCAGCAACTGGTGGTCAACGAGATCGCGCCCCGTGTGCACAATTCGGGCCATTGGACCATCGAGGCCTGTCCGATCGACCAATTCCAGCAGCATATCCGCGCTGTGGCGGGATGGCCGCTAGGCGATGGTCAGCGCCATTCGGGCGCCATCATGACCAACCTGATCGGCGATGAGGTCGAAGACTGGCCCGCTCTCGCGAAATCAGGCGGGCTGCACCTCTATGGCAAGCGAGAAATCAGGCCGGGTCGCAAGATGGGCCATCACACGCGCCTGATGCCCCGCGAATGACTGCTCAGGGTTCGGATGAAGCCCCGGCTTAGTCAGTCAGGAGCTGCGCGCAGAAGCGGGGGCCTTGATCCGTGAGAGGATCTGGTTCGGCGCCCACATCGCCATCATGACAACCGGGTTCTTCTGCAGCGTCGCCTTGGTCTTCTCGAAAGTCATCACGTTCTCGATCCGACGATCGAGGAAGCCCCAAGTCCGCTCGAAACCCTGGCTCTGATCCCCCAACCAGTAGAGCAGCGTGGCCGAGTAGACCGAGCTGAGGATCGCCCGTTTCGTGTACCAGTTGTAATCGTCCGAGGTATCGCCGCAGGCGGTCCAGATCACATCGGCCGTGTTCCACAGCGCCTTGGCGCCATCGGCGGCATAGACGGGCAGGGCCAGCATCGTGGCGCCCCTGCGCACCGCTTCCCGCTCATCGGCCACCAACTCGATCCGGCGGCGAACGGCATAGGTGATCCGCTCGCGGATACGCAAACTGTCGAGATTGGCCCGCGCCGCCGGGGTCGAGAGCTCCTCAGACAATTGCCGGTCGCCACGGTAATGGAATTCCAACGCCGCATCGATCCCGCCGCGGGGGAAGGCCTGCCCGGCCAGGCCGGCATCGATCCCCGATTCGGCGATGGCGCGCTGCAGGGTTTCCCGGGTCCAACCGTCAAAGGCGACATGTGGCAGAACGGCGTCGAGCAGGCGGGTGCGCGTCTCGGCGATGTGATCCGCCTCAGTTTTGTTTTGC